>CALMTT010000561.1 GCA_937872615.1 uncultured Verrucomicrobiaceae bacterium
TGCTGGAAACCGGGAAACAGCACGAAGGCGATGCGGCAGGTCATCCCCCCATCATGGCCTGAAATGCGGCCACGGCCCATGGCAGAAAAGGTGGGCACCACGTCCTGGCGGCCACGGCCGCCCAGCGCCATGCTCTGCACCCTTGGCAACAAGCAGGGGAGCAAGCAAGGTGATGAACGTGGGCATCCTGGTCTTCGACGAGGCTACGGCGAACCTGGATCGCGAGACGGCCGAGGCTCTCTCGGCACTGTTGGTGGATGGCGGACTGCAGGCAGTTCAGGCCGAGCCGAAGTCGATCGACCCCCTGGACGTGCCGTTGGCGACTCCATTGGAGCTCGTCCTCGCCGAAGCGGGCGATACGCGGTTGCAGGTGGATCCGGTGCGCTGCCTCAACCGCTACGGCACGGCGCCGCGACCGCGGCCCGAAGCGATCCACTTCTCGTCGTCGACGGCCTCGAGTGTCAGCGACTACGGCTTTCTGCTTGCGGACGAAATCCGCCGACGGCTGCTGCGGCGCTCGGCCGAGGCGGCCGGCCCGGCCTGGAGCGAGCTGGCAGACGGTGTGCGCAAGGAGATCGCCGGCTTCCTCGGCCTGGCTGCCGGAGAGGCCGATGTCGTGCTCGCCGCCTCGGGCACCGACACCGAACTGCTGGCGGTGCTCCTTGCACTGTCAGCAGCTCCCAACCGGCGCACCCTCAATATCCTCATTGCACCGGAGGAGACCGGGCGCGGCGTCGTTTGCCGTGCCGCCTGCCACAGGGATGAGCGACTGGCCAAACGTCGTCGGACGGTAGCTCTGCGAGACGTTCGCATAGATGGAGCTCTGGTTGCCGATGTCGTAGGCGAGACCGAGACCAAAGAGCGGCTGCATGTCGAGCTTGCTGTTGTTCGTTTCGACCATCGGAGCCACGCCAAAGTTTTGCAGCACGAGGTTCTGGTTCACAAACTCCATGCGGAAGCCCGGTGTGATGGTGAAGCGGCCAAAGGTGAATTTGTTCTCCACGAACAGCGAACCGTAGATCACATCACGCTGGGCATCGCGCAGCACCACGCCACTGTTGTCCACCGGTGTCGGCGCGGTCTGATCCTGGCGCGGTGAGTGCGACATGAAGAAATGAAGCCCGCCGGTGAGCGTGTGCTTGCCACCCCACATCTCGTAGTCGTGGCGGATGCGCGGCTCGATGCCCCAGTTGTAGAATTCTTGATGCTCAATGGCGGCCGTGGTGCCGATGGGTGTGGCACCAAACCCACTCGGCAGCGCTCCGAGAGCCTGGCGGCGGCTCCAGCGATCGTAGTAGGCGGCCCATGTCTTCACCGAGAGCTCGGTGTCGGAGGAGAACTTGTGCTGCAGCTCCACGCTCGCGGCATAGCGTTCGAGCTTGAAGCGATCATTCGGCCGCGTGGTCGCATCGCGATTCGAGACCGCGGCCGCGGCGGTGAGACCTCCAGGCTCGCCGTTTTCTTGTTGGAAGGCATCGAAGCCGATGATCCAACGCGTGTCCTCGTCCTGCTGATACACGAGCTTCACGCGACCGCCGTTCGTTTCGTAGTCGCTGTTTGACTGGCGGAAGCCATCGCCGCTGCGATGACCAAAGTTGGCGCTGTAGCCCAGCTTGCCGATCGTGCCGTCCACCGCGGTGTAGGTGGAGAGCATGTTATCCGTGCCCATCATGAAGTTTTGCTGGAAACCGAAGGCGCGGTCGGTGCGCGGCATCAGCGTCACGTAGTTCAGAGCACCGGCGGGCTGCGGTCCATACATGAGGCCTGCGCCTCCGCGGAGGAATTCCATGCGCTGCACGGACTCGAGCTGCGGTGTCCAGTAGGCCTCGGGATAGCCGATCGGGTCGGCGGAGATCGGAATGCCATCTTGGAGGGTTTGAAGGAACTGCGCCCGGTCCGGGCTGCCGATGCCGCGGTAGCCGATGCTCACCAGCGGGGTCGTTTCCTCGGACACGAGCAGGCCGGGAGTGAGCGAGAATGCTTGGCGGTAGTTGTTGTTGGTGATCTGCGGCAGGGCCTTCATCTCGATCACAGCCGTGCGCTTGCCGGCGTAGATCTTGGTGCCTTCAACCGGCGGCAGGTAAGGCACTTTGATGGCCGGTTCCTCTCCGTCTGCCGTGATCACCACGGGTTTGAGTTCGGTCGCATCAGAAGTCGTTTTGGGCGTTTGAGCGTGGGAGATGACCGCCAAGGCGAGGAGTGCCCCGAGAGCGATGGCAGGGCCGGTGAGGGAGGTTCGAGGAAGCATGGTTGAGGTATTGAAACTGAGATTCTGTCGCAAGAAGCGGCGATAGTGGATGGTTTCACGGTTCGCGCAAGCTCTTTTCTGCGACTGAGTCTCAGTTGCTATTTGACGCCACTATTTTGCGTTTTACCCATCCCGACCGTTCCCCTCCTTGATTTTTCAAGGGGAAGAGCGTTTCAGATCGTCCTTACCACCCCGCTCCATGCACTCACCATCCCCTCCACCGCCCTCCACCGCCCTCACGCGGCTGGCCTGGCGTTTCGGCCGACTGGAAGAGGTGCCGGTGGGCCTTTCCTGGCTGTTGGCGGTCAGTTCGGGCTTCCTCGCCGTGGGCATCGCGGGCGTTTTTGCCACCGAAATGCCCCTCATCCACCTCAAGACCCTGGCGGATGTGATGCACGCGGATGACCTCCCGCTCATCGAGACCACGATGGCCGAGCTCCAGGCCGAAAACACCGAAGAACCCGCCCCCGCCGAAGATGCCCCGCCGGAGACGACGGAGCTTCTTGAGGTCGAAATGCCCGAGGAAGCCCCTCCGCCCGATCTCGACCTCCCGGAAATCGCCGAAGCCATGACGCAGGAGGACATTTTTGCCATTCCCACGGCTCCGAAGATCGAAGACGCCCTCAAGCCCGTCGATCCCGTCATCCGCCCAAAGCCTGCACCCACCCCCACGCCGAGAAAATCGACCACCGCCAGCCGCACCCCGAGCCGTCCCTCCACCACGCCGGGCACACCGGGTGGCACGCCCGGCGGCACCGGCACCGGTCGCAGCGGCACCAGCACGATGTCGGGAACCCTGCATTACCTGGGTCTTTCGGTGCCTGGGCCGCACCTGAAGGAGAACGACTCCAACCCGCGCGGCTTCTTCGAGAACCTGCTGTGGCGTCTCGGTGACCGCGCGTGGCTGAACGGCGTTTCGATGAATGGCGAGATCATCGCGGCGTGCATCTCCTTCGCGCACGGTTCGACGCTCAATCCCTACTACTCCGGTTCGCTCCCCGGCACCGGCACTTACCTGTTGGACCAAGGCAGCAGCGCGCGGGGCACGGTGCAGGGCTTTGCCGCATGGCAGCGCCTGCGCAATGGTCGATACGCCACCATGACGGTGAACACGCCCGACAGCCACGGCGCTTCAGCCGTGTTCCAGGCGCTGTTCAGCGACAGCAGCTACCGCCCGGCACCCAGCTCGCCTGCGCGCAACCTGCTCGGTGCGGGGCGCCATGCCGGCCCCTACG
>CALMTT010000562.1 GCA_937872615.1 uncultured Verrucomicrobiaceae bacterium
CAGCGCGGGCGTGACCTTGCTGCTCTGGCGATACGCGGCGCTCATGACGATCATCTTTTGCATCCGCTTCATGTCCCAATGGCGCATGAACTCGGTTGCGAGCCAGTCGAGCAGCTCGGGATGCACGGGGTACTCCGCCTGCGAGCCGAGGTTCTCCGCCGTCTTGCTGAGGCCGTAGCCGAAAAACTTTTCCCAGGCGCGATTGATCCAAACGCGGGCCGTGAGCGGATTGGCGGGATCGACGAGCCACTTCGCGAGGCCGAGTCGGTTCACGGGCGCAGCCTTCGGCATCGGGTTCAGCACGGCGGGTGTGGCCATGGTCACTTTGTCGCCGGGTTTGTCGTATTCGCCGCGTTTGAGCACGAAGGTGTCACGCACGGGGCCTTCTTGCATGATCATGACGTTTGGCAAAGAGCGATCAAAGTCGTCGTAGGCCTTCTGAGCGCGAGTGAGGGCCACATCGGCCTGTTTGAGCGGATTTTCGACATTCGCGCGGAAGAAGGCGGCGATGTCTTTTTTCTGCTGCGGCGTGCGTTTGGCCGCCGGTGTCTCGATGGCGAGCCTCAACGCGGGCGAGAACGGTTCGCCGCTGAGTTTGACCGCATCCGGTGGCAAACTGGACGCGGAAAGGCGGAATCGGCCGATGTTGTGCCCACCGATGGCTTCCATGCGCACGCGGAGCAGCAGCATCGTGTCTTTGGCAGGCGCGATGGCCTCCTGCAGCACAAACATCGCGCGACGGTTTTCTTTGCGATTCGGGCCATCGACGGCCCAAGCATTGCGGCGTCCTTTGCCATCGATCACGTTCGCGATTTCGTAGCCTTTCTGCGAGAAGTCAGCCTCGGCTTTCTTGAGCTTCAAAAGCTCCGGCTTGCCGTTTCCGCGCTTCACATACACATCGAAGCCGCTGAGCGCGAAGTTGCTGTTGCTGTAGCGACCCGCGCCGCCGCCGGGCAACGAGGGATCGGTGAGGCATTCGAGCAAAAATGCGGACGCGCCCTCCTCCGGCAGCACGGCATCGTAAATGTACACATCCTTCTGCGGATTCGCTCCGGTGGCGAGGTAGCTGCCGTCGGCTTGCTTCACCAATGTCGTGCCGACTTTCGACTCGACGTTTTTCGGTGTGAGCGGTTCCCAAACGGCTTTCATCTTGCTCAGCGTCTCCTGCGCCTTCGGCTCCCACGCGGCGACGAGCTGCGGGAGTTGCTTCGAAAGCTCCGCGACGTTCGCTTTGGCCTTTTTGAGGTCCGTATCGAGCTGCGCGAGCTTTTGCTCCTGCTCCGGCGTGGGAACCGTGGTCACGGGAAGGCTGTTGCCGCCGCTGCGGTTCGATGCGCCCTGAATGGTGCCGCTTTCGGGCACGTTGTTGAAGAAGGCGAAGAACGAATAAAAGTCCTTCATCGAGAGCGGATCGTATTTGTGATCGTGGCAGCGGCAGCAGCCCATCGTGAGGCCCATCCAGGTGGCGCTGGTGGTCTCCACGCGGTCCATGATGTTCTCGATGCGCCACTCTTCGGCGATGATGCCGCCCTCGCCATTGATGCGATGGTTGCGATTGAAACCGGTGGCCACGATTTGATCGCGTCGCGCATTCGTAATGAGGTCCCCGGCGATCTGCTCGATGGTGAACTGGTCGAAGGGCTTGTTGTCGTTGAAGGCCTTGATCACCCAATCACGCCACGGCCACATCTGGCGGCTGCTATCGGTCTGAAAGCCATTCGAGTCGGCATAGCGGGCGTAGTCCAGCCACTGCATCGCCATGCGCTCGCCGTAGTGCTGGCTGGCGAGGAGTTTATCGACGTAGGCCTCGTATTTTTTGTCTGACCAGTCTGACAGGTCGGACAAGTCAGACGGTGATGGCGGCAGGCCGGTGAGATCCAGCGCCACACGCCGCATCTGCGTCGCCGCATCGGCTGGAGGAGACATTTTGAGCCCTTCTTTTTCCAAACGGGCCACGAGGAAGCGATCCACCGGATGCTCCACGCCCGCGACCTTCGGCGGCTCGGTGCGCACCGGCGCGATGAAGGCCCAGTGGCCCTGATACTCGGCTCCTTCGGCGATCCATTGCTTCAAAATGGCCTTTTCGGCGCTGCTGAGCGGCTTGCCGCTTTTTTCTGGCGGCATGACATCGTCGTGATCCTGCTCCAACAGCGCACGAACGAGGAGCTGGCTCTTTTCCGGGCTGCCGGGAACCAGCGCGATCTCGCCGGACTCCGCGGGCTTCACCGCCTCCGCGCGGAGGTCGAGCCGCAGCTCGCCTTTGCGATGGCTGGCATCCGCGCCATGGCAGTGAAAGCACTTGTCCGAGAGGATCGGGCGCACATCGCGGTTGAATTGGATCTTCTCCGCGAGGAGCGAGGCGGGCAAAAGGAGGAGGCAAAGGGGGCGAAACATGGTTGGCATAAGGTACGGTCGGAGCGGCCTCCAGATTGGAGGCATTTTTATGTCTTATCCTGCCTGTTCGGCTCAGCGCTTGAGCAGCGCGGCGAGTTTTTCCCCGGCCGCGTGGAGCGTGTCTTCCTTTTTGGCGAAGTGGAAGCGAATGAAACGATGCTCCGGCTCTCGGAAGAAGCTGCTGCCCGGCACACCGGCCACGCCGATTTCCTTCACAAACCATTCCGCTGCCTCGGTGTCGGTGGCAAAGCCGAGCGATGAGATGTCCAGCAGCACGTAGTAGGCCCCTTGCGGCTCCGTGAAAGGCAGGCCGGTGTGGCGCAGATGACCGAGGAAGACATCTCGCTTCGCCGTGTAGGTGGCACGAAGGCCCGCGTAGTAGCTGTCCGGCAGTTCGAGACCCGCGATGGCAGCTTCCTGCAAGGGGGCCGCGGCACCGACGGTGAGGAAGTCATGCACCTTGCGAGCCTGCGCGATGATGTGCGGAGCAGCCTGCACATAGCCAAGCCGCCAGCCGGTGACCGAATAGGTCTTCGACAGCGAATTGCACACGATCACGCGGTCCGAGGCACCCGGCAGCGAGTGCATGTAAACATGCTGGCGAGGCTCATACACGATGTGCTCGTAAGGCTCGTCCGTGATGACGAAGGCATCGTGCTTCTCCGCGAGATCGAGGATGGTTTGGAGTTCCTCGCGGGTGAAAACCTTGCCCGTGGGATTGGAGGGATTGCACACGATGATGGCCTTCGCGCCTTGCTCGAAGGCACGGGCAAGCTCATCGGGATCAAAGCCGAAATGCGGCGGGCGCAGCGGCACATAGATCGGCTGCGCACCGCTGAGGATGGCATCCGCGCCGTAGTTTTCGTAGAAGGGCGAAAAGACGATGACCTTGTCGCCAGGATCACAGCAGGTCATCATCGCGCACATCATTGCCTCCGTGCTGCCGCAGGTCACGACGAGGTTTTGATCCGGATCGACCGGCATGTAGGAGAATCGCGTGATCTTCGCCGCCAGTGCCTGGCGAAAACGCGGCGCACCCCACGTCACCGCATACTGATGAAACGGCCCTCGCGTGGCTCGTTCCAGCGCGGCGAGGATTTCCTCCGGCGGATCAAAGTCGGGAAATCCCTGCGACAGGTTGATCGCGCCATGCTGGTTCGAGAGCCGCGTCATGGCGCGGATGACCGATTCAGTGAAATGGGATAGGCGGGCGGCGGTGGCGGGCATGAAGCGCTCTCTTTGGCAAGCCGGGACGATCCGACAAGTCAGACTTGTGCCACCCAATCCGCCCCCGGCAGTGCAAACGGCCGGAAGACCTCCATGCGAGACTCGTGCTCGCTGTAGAACAGGGCGCGGTTGAGGCCCAGCGAGCCTGCTTTGGGCGAGTCGATCAAACTTGCCGAGTCGTTGGCGCTCATTTGGAAGAGGACGCGCATGCCGAGCTCGCTCAGTGCCTTGCGGCTTAGGCTGCGCTGGATGTTGTTCAGCGTGTCGAGGCTGGTAATGAGGTGGATGCCGAGCGACGGGCCTTCGTTGATGATTTCGTTGAGCTGGTTGCCGGGTTTCGGCGAATCATCGCCACCGAAGGAGAAATCCTCCTCGTAGCGCAGTTTGCGGAACTTTTGCAGGCCGTGGACGAGCAGGAAGATCGGCGGATCGCCCGCACTGCCTTCATCGCTCCGGCGTTTCATCTCGGCGTGGACTTCGGCGATGAAGTCGGGCGCTTCGTGGCCCTGCGTGACCTTCGCATGCGCTTTCGCGGCGGCGGCTTCGAGGAAGTCGAACTCTGGCGTTTCCGTCAGCGCACCGTGAATGAGATAAAACACGGGCGCTTTGTCGCGAGGATGCTGCGCGGCGAATCCGATCATCGCGAGACCGAGAATCGCGGCGATGGCTTCGTCGTTCTGGCCCACGAGCAGCAAGTGACGGCCGCTTTGACGCGGGAACATCGCATCGGTCGGGCCTTTGATCGCATTCGGCAGGCCCAACCACACGCGAGGATCGGCAGGAGCCTTCGCGGGCGGATTTTCGAGCGCAGCGGCCAAAAGTGGGTTGTCGCGCACATCAGCCGGCATGTTGCCTTCGAAGACAATCGGGCGCTTTTTGCCGAATCCGCGTGTTTGAGCGAGCGCGGCCACTTTGGCGAGGTTTTCATCGCGTTCTTCGTCCGTGAGCCAGACGACTTGGAAGGGCGAATTGCCCTCCAAAGCGCCCGCGGCGTCGTTGTAGATGCCTTCACCGGGCCGCGAGAGCATGCGGGCGGCCACATTGCCTTCATCCATGATGAGCGCGGCATCGGCTTCGTTGCACTGCAAAGCGATGCGGATGACCATCTGGCCCAAAGTGGTGCGGGCGAGCGTGTAGGCACCGCCGAGCGTTTGCGAGCCGAGGAAGACATGAATGCCGAAAGCACGGCCCTGACGCACGATGCGGTCGAGCAGCAACGCGGCACCTTGAGCCACCGAATCGTCCTCGACGAAGAATTCCTGGAACTCGTCGATGATGAGCATGCTGCGTGGCATCGGCTCGGTGCCACCGGCACGTTTGTAGCCGGCCAAATCTTGAGCGCCGAGCTTGCGATACAGCTCACCGCGTCGTTTCAATTCTTCGTCGATGCGTTGTAGCACGCTCAGAGCGAATTCACGGTCGCTCTCAATGGCGATAACCTTGGCGTGCGGCAGCTTGGCATCGGCGTAGCACTTGAACTCAACACCTTTTTTGAAGTCGATGAGGTAAAACTCGATCTCGTCCGGGCTGCACGTGAGCGCGAGGTTTGTGATGATGATATGCAGCAAGGTCGATTTGCCGGAGCCAGTCTTACCGGCGAGCAACGCGTGCTGTTTCGTGCCTTTGCCGATGGCGAGCATTTGCAGCTTCGTCGCTCCGGTGCGGCCGATGGCGATGCGCAGCTCGTTCGTGGTGCTTTCGCTCCACATTTCCTTCGGTGCGACGACCGAAAACGGCACCTGCACGCGATTCGAGTCGATGCTGGCCTGACCGATCTGATGCGCGAGGCTCGCAGCGATTTCGTCGCTGACAAAAGGATCGAGTTGAAGCGTCGAAATGCCGCCAAAGCTCACCACGCCCTTTTCGCGGACGAGACGAACGGTGAATTTGCGCAAGTCCTCGGCGCTGAGGCCTTCCGGCAAATTTTGACGGCGATCCCAATGCACGAGCGTGAAGACGCCGCAACGCGGCCCGCTGGCGAGGATGCTCTTCAGCCGCGCCATGGCGCTCTCACTGAAGCCCGCGGGCAATCCCGCGATGACGAGGAAGTGGTATTTCTCCGCCACGCTGCCGGCTTGCTCGTTGTACTCGGTGATCGTCGCGTATTCGTTGCGCAGGTACATCTGGATGACCTTCTCGACGTGCTCGTTGAGCTCTTGAAGGCGTTCTTCAATGTGATCACGCTGCGTCCAGATGCGGCGGTTGATGAGCGCAGGCTCGTAATCGGCCAAGTGCATCAGTCCGGCGAAGTTTTGCCCCAAACCGACGGCGTCGATGATCGTGAAGTGCGCCTTTCCGGGCGGCGCGGTCTTCAGGATGCGGAAGATGAGGCTGTTCATCACCTCTGGCACCCATTTGCCGCCGTCGTCATCCGTTTCGATGAGCAGCGAGGCCTCTTGAGGAAAGGTGAGCGCGAGAGGCAGCGAAACGTGCTCGTGACCCGCGAGGCTCAGGGGCCTGTCTTTGTCGAAAATCGCGGCCTCCTTGCTCAAATCGAGCTTCAGCTCCGCAAAGCGGCTGTGCGGCGGAAACGTGTTCGCGGCGGTGTAATCAGCGCTCCACGGCGTGGCGGTGATTTGGGCTGCCTCGTCGATTTGAGCCAGCAAATCGGGGATCTTGGCCTGCCACTCGGCTTCGAGGTCGGTCCAGCGTTTCTTCGTGTTTGCGTCGAAACTGGCCATGTCGAGCTGGAAGCGGGACTCGAGCTGATTCCGGCGGTCGATGAAGGGAGACTCAGCCTGAGCGAGATGCGTGGCCTTCTGCTCGCCGAGATACTTCAAATTCCGCTGGAGCAGGCGCTCATTGCGCTGAAGGCATCGCGGGATCTGCGTGGCGAGCCGTTTCTGCATCGCCGCTTTGAACGTCTGCGCGATCTCGTCGGCGCGGTTCCACTCGGTGGTGATTTGCGCATCGAGCTCGTCATGCGCTGCCTGAGCCTCCGCGTTTGCCGCGTCGATGGCAGCGTTCAGTTCCGCCACGGCAGTTTCGTAGTCGTGAACGGAGGTGCTCAGTTGCTGGAGGTCAACCGCGGACTTGCTGAACATCTTCAACAAACCTCCGCTCTTCGTTGCGAGCTGTTCCTCATAGGCCGCGGCTTGTGATTCGATGCTTTCGACGCGTGCGGGCATGGCGGCGAGTGAGGCGATCTTGGGCGAGGGCTCTCCCTGGCGCGTGAGACGGCCTCCGGTGGCCTTCAAGGCAGCGAGGAGGCGGTCTTTTGCCGTGTTCAGACGCTCGAGAAGAGGTGCGGCAGTGGCATTGATCTCGGCGAGGCGCTTCTTGAGCTGCGCTTGAGCCTGGATGCGCCTGAACTGCTGCTTCCCAAGCCAGGTCTCGCGTTCCTTCTGCATCATCGCGGGCAGGTCACGCTCGATGCGGTGCTGGTAGCGTTGGAAGGAATCCGTGCGTGCTTGATGACGTTTGCGAAAGTCCTCTTTGTGGCTCTCCCATTGTGCCGAGACTGCGGCGGCTGATGCGGCTGATTCCGCCTGCAAGGCCTCGATCTTCTGCAGGTGCGCCTGCTCGGCGGTGTAGCGTTTGGCACGTGTGTCCCGAGAAATTTGCTCGGCACGTTGTGCGAAACCTGCCGCGTTCTCCCGCAGCGTGGTGAAAAGAGAGAGGACGCGCGTGGCGCGGAGGTCAGTTGGCTTGCTCACAATCTTTGCGGATCTTTCGGAGGAGGGTTTCGAGCTCGTTCATCATGGCTCCGGCCTTGCTGACCATGCCGGGGAGGGCCTCGAGATACTGTTTTTCGAATTCGAGCGCCTTGGCGTCCCGCCAGTAGGCTTTGGTGGCGTGCCAGCGTTCGGAGAGTTCACGGGCGTTTTGGACGAGATTCATGGCGGGAAGGGGAGTTTGTCCGGCGGGGAAGGCTGTGGCAAAAGAAATCCTGCGGCTCGAAAAAAGATCGCGACACCCGGCGGCTGTGAAAATGCCTGTTGCTAATCTTTAGCCGGTTTCATTAGAATTTGCAGATGCGCCTCCGATTGCTGCTGCCTGTCGTTTTGCTCGCTGTCTGTCACTCATCGACCTCGCGAGGTCAGGAGGTGTCGGCGGAGGTGGGGAAGTATCATCAGATGCTCCAGCGGAGGCCGCAGGCGGGTCTGGTGTATGATCGCTTCTACACAGCGTGGTTGGAAACGGGCACGCCGGAGGAGTTGGGGGCGTTTTTGGCGAAGCAGAATGGCAGTGCGGCCGATGCGCTGATCCTAGCGCTGTTTCACGAGCAGCAGGGGCAGGAGGCGGAGGCTCTGAAAGCCTATCAAACCGCCCTCGGCAAAGATTCGGCCAATGCGGCGGCCTGGCTGGCCCGGGCACGGCTGGAGGCGCGGATGCTGGATTTCACGGCGGCGCTGAATTCGCTGGGCGAGGCCTCGAAGGCAAAACCGAGTGGGCAGACGGCGCGGGAGATCGGCCAGCTCCGCGGGCGATGGCTTTTGCGCACGGGCAAGCCGGAGGAAGCACTAACGTCCTGGCGGCAATTGCTCACCGAAAACGCGGATGACGAAGAACTGGCCGAGGAAGTGATCGACCTGCAAATGGACGAAGGGCTTTACGCCGAGGCGGAGGTGCAGATGAGTGCGCTCGTCGGCCGCACGAAGGATGCTTACACCAAAGCGCTGCGTCAGCTCCGGCTCGCGGAGATTCAGGGCCGCGCGGGCAAGAAGGAAGAGGTGCTCAAAACGATGGCGGGCACGCTCGCTGGCACGGGTCAGGGCTCGTGGATCGAGAGCGAGGTGCTGACGCAGATCGAGACAGCGTTCCGCAAGGATGAAAACCTCACCGGCCTGAGCGAGCACCTAGCGAAGCTGGCTGCCGAGCATCCGCAGCGGGTGGCTTTGCAAAAGAACCAGGCCCGCGTGCTGGCCGAATTGGGTGAAAAGGACAAGGCGCTGGCGCTTTATGCCGCGCTGCTGGCGAAAACGCCCGGTGAACGCGAGCTGCGCGAGAGCTACCTGGAGATGCTGGAGAAGTTTGAGCGCTTCAAAGAAGGCATCGAGCAGACGAATGTGCTGCTCACGCAGGCCCCGGAGGATCGCGAGCTGCTCATTCGCCTGGCGACTCTGCAGCAGCGGGCGAAGGAGGTGCCGTCGGCCAAGGTCACGTTGGAGAAGTTTCTCGCGTTGAAGGGCACGACGGAGTTCGATCATCTGCGTGTGGCCCGCTGGTATGAAGCCTTTGAGCGCAAGGAGGATGCCACCGCGGCCTACGCGGCCATGGTGAAGGCTTTTCCTGACAGCAACGCGGCTCGCGAGGCTCAGGCGCATTACCTGCACCGCATCGGTGAAAAGGACGCGGCGCTGGCGATCTGGCGTGAGCTCGGAAAGACCGGTGACGTGCATCAGGTGCTCGCGGTGGGGCAGGCATTGATGACGCGAAACGAGTCCGCTGTGGCGATGGAGGTGCTGCAGGCCCGCATGGCGGAGTTTGAGGGCAACGAACGCTTTCTCGGGCTGCTGACGAATGCGGCACTCGCGGCGCGAAACGATGATGAAGCCGTGAAGTGGGCTCTCGCACGCGTGCGGGCCATCACGGACCTGAATTTGCTGGATGACCCGCTGCGCCAGGTCGTGACCGCGACGGAGAAAGACGACCGTCGTGGCAAGATGGTGGCCGAATTGCAGAAGCTGAGCTCGCCGACACCGCAGGAGCGCATCTTGCTCGCCACGCTGCTGGAGGAGGAAAAGAACACCGTCGATGCGGAGAAAGCCCTCGCTGGCATGCCGGCGGAGCTGGCGCTGGTCGGGCAGGGGCGGTTGGTGAGCTTGCTGGAACGGCGGCAGGACTGGCTGCGGGCACTGCCGGAGGCGGAGAAGCTTTTCAAGATGCCCGAAGGCCGCACGGCGGGGAATGCGCAGCGTCTTGTCTCGCTCGCGGAGCGGAACGGCAAGGCCGATGAGGCTTTGAAGTGGATCACGGAATGGAAAACGCTCTCGCCCAGTGCTGTGCAGCCCTGGCTGGATGAGGCGCGGCTGCTTCGATTGACCGGCAAGATGCGTGAATCGCTGGCGCTGCTGCGATCAGCGGCACGAAAGTTCGAGGATGACGAGTCCGTGGCCTCGGCGCTGGCCACGGCGTATGCGGAGCTGGGCCAGCTCGCGGATGCGGAGCGGATTTACATGACGCGTTTTGAGGAGGCGGAGGATTTTCAGGACAAGATGAGCTGGATCGGCTCGCTGGCCCGCATGGCGAATGATCGCGGGCAGATCAAGGCGCTGACGGAGAAATTCCTCGAGCGGCAGCGCACGAATCGCGGTGACGCGGGCCCCTGGCTGGCCCTGGCGGAGATTTATCGCGTGACGGAGGACATCGCCGCGCAGGAGCGGGCGCTGCGTGAGGCGCTGCGGCTGCGGCAGGATGATGTGACGCTGGCCATGCAACTGGCTCGCATGGACTTGGAAATGGGCCGCTGGCAGAGCGCCATCGAGACGCTGCAACGCGTGGCCCCTCGTGACAAAGGCCAGCGCATCGCGCAGATGATCGCCTCCATTCACATCGAGCATGGCGATGAGAATCTCGGCTACCGCCAGCTCTTTGAACTCGCCGGCGGCACGAAGATCGATCCCGATGACGCGGTGACGATGGCGAAGAGCATGACCGCCAAGCAGGACTGGGCACGCACGGCGGCTTTTCTTGAGCCGGTGGTGCGGGCGCATCCGCTGGATTACCGCCTCGGTTACCTGCACGCCGTGGCTTTGGAGGAAGATGGTCGGGTGGATGAGGCCCGGCAGCAGTTTGTGAGGCTTCTCACGCAGAAGGAGGAGCGTCCGGGGGCGAAAAAGGACACCAGCCAGCCAAATGCGAACGCGATCAATGAATACCTCAAGCGGATGGAGCACAGGATGCCGCCGGGAGCGATGGAATACATCAAAAGCACCTACGGCAGCAGCAGCTACATGGCCTACAATTACCGCACGCAGAGCATTCGCTTCAGCGGCATGTCGAACAGCAAGGCGGTGCCGGAACCGGCGAATCTGTCCGTTTTGCAGGCTTTTGCCCGCCCGCATCTCAGCAAGCTCATCGGTGAGCTGGACACGCCGGCCGCGGAGGCCGCCTGGAATGCCGCCAAGGCCGCTGGTGTGCCGTTCACGGACATCCTGCGCCTGATGAAACAGGACCGCTACGGCCAGATGACCCTCAACACGGAGAATTTCGATCCGAAGAGCGCCCCGGATGATGTGCTGGCCATCCTGGCGGGGAATTACAATGCGGAGCCAGGCCTTGCCGAGGTCTCGTTTGAGCGGTTTAAGGGGCGCTACCCGCATCTGGCGATCGCCGCTGCGCAGCAAATGGCCCGCAGGAAAGCGCCAAACTGGGAGAAGTTCATCGAAGAGGCCGTCACACTGGCAGAAAAGCTATCGAATGAGCCGGACGTGGGCCTGACCTCCTCTTTTGTCTATTTCCTCGGCGGCGGGCAGTCGATGCGGGAAGGACAGGTGCTCGATCTGCCGGAGCCGATACGACAAAGAATGCTGAAACTGACGATTCGCGGCCTGGAGGCAAAACTGCCGGGCAGCCAGGGCATGGACAGCAGCGCGGTGCCGAACGTTTTGAATGCTGCACGAGCTCAACATGCCTGGGATGACTTTTTGAGCCTGCTGGAGCGTGAGGTGAAGAATCATCAAAAACCGGTGAACCGTGCCTTGTCGAGCTTTTGGAGGGCGCGAATGAGCGGACGAAACAATCCCGAGGCCGCGATGCTCAAGTCGCTGCCGTTTCCCACCGCGCCGCAGTTGCCGATCCCGCTGAGCCTGTATTTCCGCCATCGGGATGTTTACAATCCGGAACCGAACGAGTCTCACGCTCAAGAGGAGACCGAGGGCTTTGCCCCCTTGCTTCCAAAGCTCGATCAAGTGACCTCCCCGGCGCTGCGGGCCATTTTGGCCTTCAAAGCGGGCGACAAGGCACGTGCGGAGAAGGAAATCAGCACACGCGCCGCGGCAGCGGATGCCACGCTCGATGATCTGATCCTCGCCGCGTCCTGGCATGGCATGAATGAGCAGCACGTGAAGGCCGCGGAGATGCTCGTGCGTGCTGGCAGCCTGCCGATGCCCACCGAGTTGCGTGCCACTTATGATGCCGCGTTGGCCCACGCCATCATCGAGGCCAAGGCGAGCGCCAAACCGGAGTGGCTGGAGCCTGCGCAGATGGCCCTGCGCCGCCTCCGCTCGGCCCGCATCACCAGCACGCAAAAGGATGAGCTGATCGCGGCGATGACCGCGGTGAACCTCAAAGAGGAAGCCGAGCAGTGGGGCAAGATCGCTTCCGTGGCCGCCGCTTCCTCCAGCAGCACCTCGCGCTCGTCTTCCTACAGCTCCAGTCCGAGCACCACGAAGCTGACGCAGCTCGTGGGAGGCAAGGATGACGACGCCACGGCCCGCGAGGCTATTACGCAGCTCAAAAAAGCCGTCGCCTATGCCAGCCAGGGAAATCGCAGCTACGCCACCAGCCAGGCGAAGCGCATCCTCGGCCTGCTGACACGTGCGCCGCTCAAAGAGAAGGTGATGGCCGCCTTCAAACCCGGCGCCAATGCCTCCGCGTCGAAGCAGGAGGAGTATGCCGATTTCCTTTTGCTCACGAATGACACGAAAAAGGCGCTGGAAACGCTGGAGCAGATCCTGGCCGACAATCCGAAGGCCTACACCGCCCGCATCAAGCTCTGCACCCTCGTGGCTCAAAAGGAGCCGGACCGCGCCGTCTCGCTGCTCGCCGAGGTGCCGCTGCGCACCTACCAGACCAGCAATCTCGGCGAGAGCATCATGAACCTGTTCACGGACAGCGACACGCCGTTTCAGACCCGCCTGACACTGGCGGGCATCTTTGCGAAGATCCTCGCCGACTCGCCTGGCAAAGACGGCGCGGTGCAGGGCCTCGAATGGCTGCTGGACCTGCCCGCGGCGCTCGGCCGGCAGCATTACAACACCCCGCGTCTGCCCTCGCTTTACTCGCGTGGCCTGGATGAGGAGAGCAACGACGAGGATCAAGCCGCCCAGAACGTGGCCGAAGCCGCCAAACGCCGCGAGGCACATGACAAGGCCTGCCAGGCTCTGATGAAGCATCCAGCCATGTCCGAAGAAGGTTTCCGCCGCTTTGCCTTCATGTATGACAGGCCCGATGTGATGGCCACCTATACGGTACGCATCGAAGGCCCCACATCCCTGCCGGTGCTGCTGTCGAACGGCAATCCCACCGC
>CALMTT010000563.1 GCA_937872615.1 uncultured Verrucomicrobiaceae bacterium
CGAGCCGTAGGCACCACCATTGATCGGCGTCACCTCGCTGCTGACCGGTCCGGTGGTGTTGTAGAAGGCATTCGTGCCAGTGGCAGGGATATTGGTGATCTGGCCGGTGGGGATGGCAAGCACGCCACGACCGGTGTCATAGAGCGAGCGGGCAGTGCCGCCCATGGGTATGAGTAGGTTGTTGGCGTCGTTGCCGCCGTTGAGGAAGAAGCAGACGAGGGCTTTGTAGTCACCACCAGCTCCCTGAGCCGCGGCGGAGCCGACGAGCTTGAGCTGGGCGAGGGTGTTGACAATGGAGGTGACGCCGAGGGAGGCGGCGGTGCTTTGCAGCAGGAAGTCACGGCGGTTGGGCTTGCTGCGGTCCAGTTTGTTTTTGAGGAAGATGTTCATGATGGGATTCCCGTTTGGCGGTTCTCGGTTCTCAGGGGACTTGGCAGGGTTAATGGGAGACAAAGCCGTTCATGACGGTGGTCATGAGATAACCAGCCCAGCGGCAGCGATCCCGGATTTCATCGTGGAAGGTGCCTGCGGGCGGGTTCTTCGGGTCAAAGACGATGGCGGGGAGGTAACGGGTGGTGCTGGGGTTGTTGGTGCCACCGTTGTGATAGTAAATGGCCTCGATGAGGACCTGGCGGGGATGGATGACATCGTTCGGATTGCCGGGCGGCGGCTGGTTGGGCTCCTTGAGGGTGGGGTAACGTGCTTTGAGGCTGCCGCCGTTGAACCAGAGGTCGAGTTTGTCCACGATGGCCTTGCTGGCGGCCCAGTGGGCGTTTTGCAGATCGGTGTCGGAAGGCGGATTCGGGATGCTGGGGCCGTGGACGCCGGTGAGGTGGGCGTAGAAGGTGGTGCGGTAGTGATTGTTGATCTCGGTGTAGTCGAGCACGATGCGGTCACGCTGCTGGTTGGAGCCGGAAAGATCGCTGGTGAAGTAGCCCCACTGCTTGGAGTAAGGAGCAGGCGGGATGAAATACATCGGAGGGATCAGATTGATCGTGACCGTGCCGGTGGGTGCGGCTGAGAGGGCCAGATCGAAGGTGTCCCATCCGGCGCTGCTGGTGCCTTCCGTGAGTACCGTGGTGCCGCCGGTCTGGGTGACGACGAGCTGGTTGCCATCGTCATCAGTGATGGAGGCGATGTGGGACGGTGCGGGATGGCCGCTGTACATCGGATCGGTGCTGGTGAAGCTGTGTGCGATGGTGGCGGAGTGCGCACCCTCGACATCGGTGTCCTGCACGGCGGTGACGGTGACGCTCTGCGGCGTGCTCCAGTTGCCGGAATCGAAGGTGAGCGTCGTGGGGCTGACGCTGGCATCGGCATCTGGCGTGACGTTGACGGTGACATTTGAGGCAGGCGCACGCGTGAGCACGACGGTGTAGGTGTCCGTGGCGCCACCTTCGACGAGCAGGGTGCTGCCGCCGGTGTGGCTGAGGACGGCTCCAGGTGCCTCGTTGTCGATGATGAGGGCCGGGAAGGTGGCCATGGTGACGCCGTTGTATTGCGCATCTCCGCTGACGGCGGCGTGGGTGACCCAGCCATAGTGCGGGACGAGCAGGCTGGTGCTTTCGGTCAGGACATCGTCCTTCGCGCGGAAGGTGGCGGCCTGATAGACGTTCCAGTTGCTGGCATTGAAGGTGAGCGTGGCGGTGGGGCCGTAGGTGAGCACTCCAGCGACGGCCAGACCGGCGACCTCCAACTGCGAATCGCAGGTGATGGTGACGGTGACATCCGAGGCGGGCTGGTGACTGAGGATGTAGGAGACCGTGTCGGTGGCACCGCCTTCGTTGAGGTTGGTGCTGTTGCCAGACTCACTGACGACGACCTGCGGCGTGTCGAGCGTGACGACGTTGACCGGGATCTGATTGATACTTCCAGCGGTGATGTTGAAACCGGTGTCATTCGGCGATCCACCTGAGGCAGCGGCGCTGAAGGTGGCATTGGCGCTGTGAAGACGGTCGGTGAAGTTTCCGTTGTTCACGCCGGTGACGCTGAAGGTCTTCACGGTGTTCCAATCCGCCGCTGTGAAGGTCAGGCTGGCCGGGGTGATGTCGTAGCCCTGGTTGGCCGGGACTGAACGGGTGACGGTGACGGTGGTGCCACCGGTGGGAGCACGGCGGAGAGTGACGCCAATGGTGTCCGCCAGGGTGCCGTCCTCATGCACACGAGTGTCAAAACCGGTGTGGCTGACGGCGACGAGGTCGTCATTGTCCGTGATGTTGTTCGGCACGGTCTGGAGGCCGTTGAGCACGGCGTTCAGCGTGAGACCCGAGTTGGTAGCGGTGGCGGCGGCGCTGAGCGTGATCGTGGTGATGCTGGTGGCCGTGTTGTGGGCGACGGTGGAGGCCGTGGCATTGGCCGGGATGCCAGTGCCGACGATGAACATGCCTGCGCCGACGTTGAGATTGAGCCCAGTGGTGATCGTTGTGGTCCCCGTGGTGACGGCGCAATTCGTCAGAGGCAGTTCGTAGCCGCTGGTGTCGGTGGTGGAAGCCTGATTGATGGCGTGGGTGATATTGGCGACCTCGTTACGCTCATTGGTGGCGTCGTTCACAGCGGTCACCGTCACGGTTTGCGGGGTGTTCCAGGTGTTCGTATCAAAGGTGAGGCTGGTGGGGCTGACGGAGGAGTCACCGGTCACCGTGGGCGTGATCACGACGGTTCCGTTTGGCTGTTTGTTGAGCACCACGGTGTAGGAGTCCGTGGCACCACCTTCGACGGTGTTCGTTGTGCCGCCGGACTGCGTGATGATGACGGCGGGTGTCTCATTGTCCACGATGCTGACGGTGGGTGTGCTGCTGACGAATTGATAGAGCGGATCACTGCTGAGTGCCTGGATGGTGAGGCCCTGGGTGGCGTGGTTCGGCTCGATGAAGGTGTCATCCAGGGCCATGACCTGAACGGTTTGCGGGATGTTCCAGTTCGCGGGCGTGAAGACCAGCGTGGTCTTGTCCGAACCGATCTGAGCCACCTGCCCGGTCGGGATCGAGGGACTGAGATAGACGATCACATCATTGATGGGCCTGCCAGTGAGGTAAATGTCGAAGGCATCCATGAATCCGCTGCCTTCATTCACCCAAGTGGCACCACCACTGGGCGTAGCCGCGTTCACCGCGATGCTGCCGCCGGTGGCGAAAGCGTTCATGCCTTCATTGCGGCGGAAATTGTCCGTGATGTAGGTGGTGACCGGTGGGAGCACCATGCTCGTAGGATAGTTCACGAGGTCACCCACACCGGCGAGGATCGCGTGGTTCACATCGACCAGTTCCCGGCCTTCGATGCCGCCATCGCCGAGGGCGGTGACGGTGACGCCTTGAGGTGTGGACCAGTTCGCAGTGGTAAAGCGGAGCGCTGCGGTGCTGGCGGTGACCGCACCGGCGGTGAAGGTAATGCCGGTGCCGGTGCCGGTGGCGTTCGCACTTATGGTGAAGGTGGTGGCATTGGTGATGCCAGTGACGGTGGCACCGCCGGGGATGTTGGTGCCTGAAATGGTCATGCCGGGGAACATGCCGGCGGTGGTGGCGCAGGTCACGTTCGCGGAGCCGTTTGTGGTGGCACCACTGCCGAGCGTGAGGTTGGCCGAGAGGCGGAGCTCAGCGTTGTTGGCGGAGGTGAGCCCCACGATGACATCGGCCGTCGGAGCCTTGGTCAAGCGCACGGTGTAGCTATCCGTAGATGTCTCCGTGGGCGTGGTGAAGAGATCAGACTGCACGAAGGCCACGCCAAAGCTGTCATTGTCGATCACCTGCACCGGGAAGGGATACATAGCGTTGTTGCTGTAGCTCGGATCGGTGCTGCTGATCTGGAAACGGATGCTGGCCTCGTGATTTGCGGCCTCGGAGGTGGCGTCATCAAATGCTGTGACCGTCACGGTCTGGTCCGTGCCGGAGTTCGTCGTGGTAAAGGTCAAGACGCTGGGGCTGACGGTCACATTGGCATCCGGCACGAGGGTGACGGTGACATTCGCTGTGGGCGTGCGGGGCAGACGCACGGTGAAGGTATCGCTCAAGCGCACGGTGGAGGCATCGGAGTTGCCCGCCGCGCCGCCTTCCGCAACGATCGTCCAGGTATTCACATGGCCGAGGGTCAGCGGCAGGTAGTCGTTGTCGATGATCGTGACCGGGACGGGCCTCGTCTTCAGGCCACCGAAGCTGCCATCGGTGGAGGTAATGCCCACACCGATGTTGGAACCCTGGTCACCTTCGACGGTGGCATCATTCACCGCGGCGACGGTCACGACCTGCTCCGTGCTCCAGTTTGCGGTGGTGAAGGTGAGCGTGGTGGGCAGCGTGGTGTTGTTCACCAAAAGCTGGTTCGTCGGCGTGAGCTTGACCGTCACGTCCGCCTGCGGCTGCTGGCTGAGGGAGAAGCCTACCGTGTCCGTGGCACCGGCCTCATTCACCAGCGTGCTGCCTGCGGACTGGTTCACGACGAGCGCGGCCAAATCGTTGTCCAGCACGGTGCAGTTCAACGACGAGTGGGTGATGGCCCAGTAGTTGTTGAAGTTGATGTCGGCGACGTTTTCGCTCGTGGCGGTGGCGACGATCGTGGCCATCGCCTGCGGCGGAGCCTGGCCGAAGGTCACCGTCGGCGTGGCCGTGTAACCTGCGCCTGGATTGCTGAGGACGATGCTGGCGACCTGGCCCTGGCTGTTGAGCAAGGCATAACCCGTTGCCGTCGTGCCGCCCGCAGGCGCACCGGTGAATCCGACCGTCGGCGGGCGGATGTAGCCGCCGCCGCCTGAGGTGACGGTGACGCTGTTCACCGCACCGCCAGAGAGCGTGCAGAGGGCGGCAGGATTGAGCGGCAGCGGATTCGGCGGAGCCGCGATCGTGACCGAAGGCGCGGCAGTGTAGCCCGAACCACCGCTCACGATGCTGATGGAAGCCACCTGGCCACGAGCATTCAGGACAGCCGTTCCCGTGGCCGTATTGCCGGTGGGTGAGGCGCTAAAGGAGACCAGCGGAGCCACTGTGTAGCCATTGCCACGAGCGGTGATCGAGGTGCCGTTGACGATGCCGCCAGAGATCGTGGCGGACGCAAAAGCCTGCACCGCATTGGCATCTGGAGCGCTGAGGCGGGCCGCCGTCTGGAGACCTTCCGCGAAATGATCGTCCGTGGCCCTCACCGTGACGTTTTGGGGCACGTTGTAGTTCGCCGTGGTGAACTCCAGCACGTCTGGCGTGCAGGACAACTGGCCGGAGCCGAGCGTGACATACACTTTGACGCCTGCGGCGGGGGATTTCCGCAGAGCCACCGTGATGGTGTCCGTGAGGCTGCCATCCTCGGAGACGCGTGTCTCGGTGGTATCGCTGCCAGCGTGACTGATGAGAATGCGGTTGTCGTTCGTGGTGTCTGAAGGAGCGCTTTCACTCACCGGCACCACCACCGTTGGGGCACCCACATTGTCATAGCCTCCACCGGCGGCATAAATCACCAGCGAGCCGTAGTGCATCGGATTTTCCGGCCAGTCGTTTTCAGCCGTGGTGTCGTCATTGCCGCGGATGGCCACGGTTTGGGGCGTGGCCCAGTTGGTGGTGGTAAATGTCCGGGTGACTGTTCCTGTGGTCCAAGTTGTTCCCGTGCTATTCAGGCCGAGTTGCCCGTAAGTCGGCAGAACCGTCACGGTCACGTTCGCGGACGGCTGGCGGGTCAGCGAGATGGAGATGCTGTCCATGCCGGCGGACAGCGGAGACACCGTCGTGGCACCTGTTTCGGTCACAGCCGTGCTGCCACCGCTCTCGGTAACGAGAATGCCCAGGCTGCTCGCGCCGTCATTGTCATCAATGACATTCACAGGAATGGCTGGGACGCTGAGGCTGTTCCAGGCAGGCGTGGCACTGGTGGTGGAAAGCGTGAGCGTCGAATTCGCCGTGGCGAAAGCCTCGGTCGTCGCGTCCTGCACGGCGCTGACGGTGGCAGACTTGTTCGTGCTCCAGTCGGCGCTGGTGAAACTCAGTGTCGAGGGCGAAACGGAGGCCTGGGCATTGCCCGTGGCCAGATTCACCGTCACGGTGGCTCCGGAGGGCGGCGGGGCGGAAAGGCGCACGTTCACCGTGTCCGTCATGCCACCTTCTTGCACCCAGGTCGAAAAGCCGGTCTGCTCCACCACGAGGCCTTCATTCGGCGTTTCATCGTCGGTGATCGAGATATTCATCGGCGGCACTTGGATGGCGTCGTAGCCAGTTCCCGCGCCTGAGACGCTGAAACGCAGCGTGCTGTTGTCCAGACTGGCAAAACGCGGTGTATCTGCCGCCACCACGGTGATCGTCCGCGCGGTGTTCCAATTGCCCGCATCAAAGGTCAGCGAGTTCACGAAGGTCTTCCCGCCATCCAGGGAGAACTGCGCCGCTGGCGTGGCCCAGCCATTGCTCAGGGTGAAATCAGACACGTTTGCGTCCGAACCCGGCTGCGTCGTCATGCCGGTGAGGTTCGCCCATGTGAAGTTGTAGAACATGTTCACCTTCGCCACCACGGAGGCTTCCGTGTTGATCTGGAGTTCCGGTGCGAAGAGGCCCGCCTGCGCCATCGGCCCTGGGACCACGAAATCTGGCAGGAACCAGTTAAACACGCTCGGCGCACGCTGCGGCGACTGGCCGATGTTTCCTGTCAGTTCACCAAAACGATAGCGGAAGGGCCCCTGCGTCCAGCCATTCGGCAGCGCGGGCGGATTGAGGTTGTGGCTGGAGAACTTGTCGAACTCACCCTGCGGATAGGTCGTGGACATGGGCGTCTCACCACTGCCAAAGGGCGGCGCATTATCCTTCAGAGAGGTCACCGGAGCACCGGAGAAGGCCCGGAAGCCACGCAGCATCTGCGCAAAGGCCACCAGCGGCTCCTTCACCTTGCCGTGGGAGATCGAGCTGTCCGCCAGTTGCAGCGAGCGGGCCTCGTAATCGAGCAAAATGGCCTTCATCACCGTGCCGAGATGGCCGTTCGAGGCGCGGTAGGCCTGCTGCACACGATAAATATAGCCGCTGGACGGATTCGAGGTCACCAGGCGCTGGATGAGCCAGCGGGAGATGTTGATCGGCGTGTTCGTATGGCCGGGATTTGTCTGAAAGCCCACATCAGGGCCGGGGCCGGCCGGCGGGGCCGGATACGTCGCGGAGGCTGCCACACCCGCGAGGGCATTGTGAGCCTCGGTGAGGTCCAGTTTCGAAAGCGTGTGGCACTGGATGTCATTCGCGCCACGGCCCAGAGCAGGCAGCGTGCGCTGGTCGATGAAGTATTCCCCGTGCTTCCCAGCCAGCAGGCGCTTGGATACAGGCTGGCCGGAAACCGGATTGTTCATCCCGGTGTTCGTCTCAGGGTCCTCGTAGAGGTTAAAATCATGGTAAACGATGGTTCCGGCCACCGTGGCGCTGCCGGGCACATTGTCACTGATGCGGCCGATCACCTGCATCGGGTAAATCCACGGCGCAGGCCAGAACAGATGGCCGTCACGACGACCGAACCACACGTTGTTGCCGTTTTGGAAGTTCAAGGGCTGATCATAGTTGAAAATGATCTGGTCACTCATGTCCGTGGACGAGTAGTTGTTGTAGGCCAGCGATGTCCCGCTCCAGCTCGAATAATAACCATTCGCGTGGCGGGCACCGTGGGAGAAGCCCGTCATCACACGGGCCAGCTCCGTGATGTCGTTGTTGTCATACGTCGGCACAGGAAGACCGGCCGCATCCAGCATCAGCGAGCCATCCGGGTGACGCAGCACCAGGCCGATCGAGAAAAGCTGCATGATCTCACGCGCATAGTTCTCATCCGGGCTCACCCACAGTTCCGCGGGCGGCGTCGCCGCGTTGTAGCGGGCACGGTTTGCCATGTGGGAGAGGTAAATGCCCATCATCGGGCTGTAGGTCACCTGCTCCAGCAGCGTGCGATATTTGCCAAAGGCACCTGTAGCCAGCATGTCCCAGTAATTCGCACAGCCGTAATGGCGGTCGAGGACCGTCTGATCCGCCTCGGAGATGACCACGATCTCGCTCAGGGCCAGCGCCATCCGCTGGCGGAGCTGGTCGCGGCATTGCAGCACCATCGTCCACCACTCGCGGCGGCGGTTCGGGCCGGACTGCGGGTAGTTGTTGCTGAAGTTGTTGTTGTTGGCCGTGCTCGTGGAAGGCACAAACGGCATCCCCTGCGCATCGTAACTCAACTGGTAGGTCGCGTTGTTGATCTGGGCATCAAAGTTATAGGTGGACGGTTTGTTCCCACGCAGCGCGAACTCCTCATTGTCCGCCGCCATTACTAGCGTCTTGAAATTCAGGCTCGGTGTCAGCGCTGGGTTCATCTGGTCGTCCATCCAATCGCTCAGGCCTTGCAGATAGGCATCCGTCACCTGCGCCGCCGTGGGGGAGCCTCCCAGCGCATTGACCCGCGTGTCCACCTTCGCGCGGATCTCGTTGTAGAGAGCTGTCGTGCCCCCAAACGTCGCCTGGCCCATGAAACGCCAGATATCCCGCTCGATCTGGTCGGAATTGTTCGTCGCCCACGCTGGCGAGCCCGTTGCCGGCTCATCCTGAGGTGGATTGAAGTTCACCGACCCCGTCGCCTTCTGGAAAGGCCCCGCGATCTCGCCTCCCGAGTAATTCGCCGTCGTGATCGCGCACCAGATGCCGCCCGTGGCCAGATTCGTCAGGAACAACTGGTCGTTCTCCATGAAGCCCGGCTTGTACACGATGTTGTAGTTAAAGCCGGAAACCTGTCCGGTTGGCAGCGCAGGGGCCAGATCGTTGGTCGGGCCAAAACGGATGTAGGCCGTGTTCTGCTCCGAACTCAAATTGTTGAACACCACGGAGACCGCCGCGCTCGTGTTGTCCCCGTTCACCAGCGCAGTCGCATAGCCGCTCGCTGTCGTCGCCTGCCCCGCCTCATGCCCGAGGAAGGCCACATAGAGCTGCTGGTTCGCTGGATTCGCCGGATCAGAATCACAAACGCACACGGTGGCCTCGGGCCCAGGCTTGCCGGGTGCGCCGAAACTCACCTTCCCGTATTCCGGCACCTCATCCGTAGCATCCTGCACCGGCACCACATTCACCGTCGTCGAGACCGCATTGGCAGGTATCACCACCGTCGCGGGCAGTGCCACTGAATCCGCACCGGCACCGCCGATCGTCAGACTGCTCTTGGTCGGCAAAGGAGCACCCGGCAGCAGACTGACCGGCACTGTCAGTGCGTAAGCTGCGGCACTGGGACGGCTCAGCGTCACCACAGCGGCGGAGGTCACCGGAGTCGTCACACTCTTGTCCACACGCTCAAAGGCATTCGGGATAGTCGCCGTCGCCGTCAGGCTCAGCAGCACATTATAGACCTCCATGTCTGTCGCCTGCCCGCCTGCGGCATTCGTCCCGGATGTAGCCGCGGCAGGGTCGGTGCCCAGTTGGCGTTCATTCCAGTCGCTCAAACCATCGCCGTCAGTGTCAGCATCGGAGACTTCCAGTTTATAGAAACGCATGGTGCTGGCAGCCTTGGTGACACGCACATAGTGCGGTGAACCCACCGGGCTGTCCGCCGGCGGGATGTAGGAGGTCACACCGCCGCCTTGGGCGGTTCCATTGATGTTCGTGAGGTCCTCGACCGTGGTGAAGCTGCCCGTCGGCTGGCCATTGCTCAGCACGCGATACTTTTTCCCGCCCTCGGACTCAAAGTAGAAGGTCACCGAGGTCGAGGCCACGATCGTGTTGCCCACCTTAAGGCAATCGCCTGCCTTAAACGGATCGGTTCCGGCGATGGACTCGACCAGGTTGCTGCAACCATCGTTGTCCGCATCCGCGGTGCCCACGAGGCCCCAGGCATTGTATTTCGACTGCCAGATGTCATCGAGCCCGTCGGCTCCGCCTTGGCCAAAGCCCGTGGAGGAGGTATCGAGGGCCTGCAGGGCCGGGGCAAACGCCAAACAGAACGTGGCGGCTGGAACGACGACAGAGCGTAGAGCTGCGAGTGTCTTCATAAAAGGGAGGCGGTGGAGTCACCTTCTCCACCGGTTCAAAAGCGGCGCGAAAAGGGGTCGAGGCTGGTGGTTGGGTTATAACCGAGAATACCGGAAAAGGTTCTTGAGCGTCAATAGCAAACTCGAACGCTCACGCCGTGCTGAAAGGAACTCGCCGGGCGAGAGTTTACGCCCCGCCATGCTTCGTCTCACGCTCCTTCCTCTCGTCGCCGCATCTGCTTTTGCGCAGGATTTGCTGCCCAAACCGGTCGTCCATCAGCCGCAGGGCCAATGGGCGGACTTTCCGGCACTTGCTACCGCCGCGGATGGCACGCCTTGGGTTGCTTATGTGCAGTGGGACGGCAAAGAGGACAGCCTGCATGTCGCAAAGCTCGTCGATGGGTCTCTGAAAGACGTGAAGATGCTCGGCCAGGGCATCATCCATCAGCCAGCCCTCGCCGTGGATGGCAAAGGGGCCATGCACGCCATCTGGTCCCAGGTGAATGACCAAAACATCATGGAACTCCACACCCATGTCGTGCGCGAAGGCGAACTCGGCGAGCTCTTCGTCCTCGCCAGTTCGCCCAACGGCGGCAATGCCTTCGCCAAAGCGGCCACGAGCTCTTCTGGCGATGTCTGGTGCGTGTGGCAAGGCATGCGGGGCACCACGGCGGATGTGTTTTGCCGTGTTTTCGATGCGAAAGCCCAAAAATGGTCGGCGGAGCTTCAGGTCACCAACGACGCCGCGGGCGATTGGGAGCCTTGCGTGGCCTTTGCAGGCCAGGATGCGTGGGTCGTGTTCGATTCGGCTCGCGGCAATGAATTCAACATCTACGCCGCCAAGATCGGAAAAGACCTTCAAGTGGCCGAAACGAAGAAAATCATCGCCACCAACCGCTATGAAGGCCGCGTTTCGGCCATCGGATCGAAGGATGGCAAAGGCCTGTTGATCACCTGCGAACGCGGCAACCAGCAGTGGGGCCTCGACATGCGTGCGCATGGTCATGCTCAGGGCCTGAATGGCCGCAAAGACACTGTTTTCGCCTACTTCGACATCGAAAGCGGCAAGGTCGAAGAGCTTCCCACGCCCGATGCCCTCTTCGCCGATCTTCCCGGCCCCCAACCCGGCAAAGCCGCGCCTCGCGCCAACAATCCAAAAGCTAAAGCGAAGGCCGAGCAGCAGGCCAAAGCCCGCGAAGCCAAAGACAAAGAGGTCGGGCGAGCTGGTCCGAACCAAGTCGCCGCCGTGAATCTGCCGCACGTCATGCTCGATGCGGCGGGGCGTCCATGGCTCACGGTGCGCTATTTCAAAAACTACGCCTGGCGCATCGCTCTCACGCGTTACGACGAGGCCACGAAGCAATGGACGAAGCCGTATGCGATTCCTGGCAGCGTCTATTCGCAGGATCATCAGACCACGCATGCCCTCGGCAGCGATGGCAGCCTCTGGATCGCGTGGCCGAGCGATCTGCGCAGCTCCAAACTCCAGCTCAACACCGGCATCCACCTCGCCAAAGTCGCCACCGATGCCGATGTGCAACTCGTTGCCGCACCGGCAGTGAAACCGCGCGAACCTTTCCCCGCCTACATCAATCCGACCACGCCCGAGCGTGCGCAAAGCGAGCGTCACACCTGGACGCACGATGGCGTGACCTACCAGCTCTACTGGGGCGATTACCACCGCCACACGGATGTCTCGAATTGCATCACCGCGAATGACGGCTGCATCGTCGAGCAATTCCGCTACGCCATCGACATGGGCAAGCTCGACACCCTCGGCACCAGCGACCACACCGACATCGCCAAGATCTACACGCCCTACGAATGGTGGCTGAACCAGAAGCTCGTCGATGTCTTCTACGCGCCCGGTTTCTTTACCAGCATGTATGCCTACGAGCGTGAGCAAAAGTGGCCGTATGGACATCGCAACATGGTCTTCGCCCAGCGCGGCGGCCCCATCGTTTACATCCAGCGGAAGAACTACCTCGCCAGCCCGTGGCAGGCGCTTTTCCCCGTCAAAACCGATGGCGAGGCCGAACTGCATCCCAGCGAGCTTTGGAGCGTGCTCACGCGTTACGGCAAACCCGTCACCGCCATCTCGCACACCGGCGCCACGGGCATGGGCACCGATTGGGATCAAATCCCGCCGATTGATCATCGCGTCGAAAACGTCATCGAGATCTACCAAGGTGCTCGTGTGAGCTACGAGGCTCCCGGCGCTCCGCAGCCGACCGTCGGCCTGCGTGAAGGCGAGAAGTACAACCACTCCTCTGATGTCGTCGGCGTGCCCATCGTGGGCCAGCCTATTCGGAGCTTCACCGTGAAGAACAACGGCGTGTATCAGCATGCGCTCGAGATCGGCCACAAGCTCGGCGTGTGGGCGAACAGCGACCACATTTCCACCCACACGAGCTACGGCGGCGTGTATGTGAAGGAATTCACCCGCGAAGGCATCATTGAGGGCCTCAACGCCCGCCGCACCATCGCCGCCACCGACAAGATTTTCGTCGAGTTCACCTGCAACGACAAACTCCTCGGCACCGAGATCGCCCTCAGCGGCAAACCGGTGCTGAAATTCGCCATCGACGGCACCGCGGCTATCAAACGCGTCACTTTGGTGCGCAACGAAAAGGACCACCAGCAGTGGGAACCGAACGCCAAAACCTTCTCGCAGACCTTCACTGACGAATCGCCTCTTTCGGGCGAAAACCGCTACTACCTCCGCGTCGAGCAAAGCGATGGCAACATGGCCTGGAGCAGCCCCGTGTGGGTGCAGATGAAGTAGCACCTCCCCTGCCCCCAGATTTCCTTCGGCCGGACCTTGCACGAAGGCGCAACTTCGACGCCTTTGGTGCGTTACTGCCAGCCCACGATTCCGAATGCCCGCCTTTACCTA
>CALMTT010000564.1 GCA_937872615.1 uncultured Verrucomicrobiaceae bacterium
TTCGCCGTCACGGCCAGCCACAGCATGCCGATGCTGGTGGCATTGAGGCACAGATGAACGATCATCCCCGGCCAAATGCGATGAGTCTGCCGGTAGAGATAGCCCAGGGCTACAGCCAGCACAAACAGCGGGATTGGGTCGGGCCCGTGTCCCAGGTGCAATGCTGCGAACAGCGTCGAGCTGAGCAAGATCGGTCCGTCACCACTGGGTTGCCCAAGCGCCGTGCCTGCTCCTGAGAGTGGCTGGGGCACGGCGGTGAGGAATCTTGCGCCAAGTTTGAACGTGAGCCCATCGCCACTGGCTTCCGGGCTAAAGGAGAGATCCACCGCCTCGTGGGAGCTGTTGAAAGCAACATCTGAACCATTCTGCGTGTAGCCGATCATCGCATAGCTTGTCTTCACCGGCAGGTAGCCGCTGTTTGTCGTTTCCGCGTGCTCCTGATCGAAATACCAAAACGCTTCAGTCGTGTTGCCGGTATAACTTCCAACGGCTGCAGGATTTGCCGTTGGATTCACACCTTTGCGCCAGCGGTCGGCAAGCCAGCCTTGCGTGCTCGGATCGATGGTTTGCAACGTAGCAGTGCCATCGGCGGCGGCGGTCGCGGGCAGGCGATACTGTCCGATCTTGCGCAGATACATGCCGATGTAATCGCAGACTTTCGTGTTGTAATCGAAGTGTCCGCCGCCAACATCGGCGAAGAACGAGAGGATACTCCCTGCCGTGTTGTTGCGGAAGCTCAGTGCGCTGCCGGCGCGTCCGTTAGCATCGGAATACTCGCCATCGATATACATCAGCGGCACTCCAGCGAGATCGCTGTTCACGTAAGTCGGAGTCGTGCTGTCGTGCTTGCCTGGATACCAGCCTTTGATCGAGATCGCGGCTGCGCAACGACGTTGCGTGCTATTGGATGCAGCATACTGAGTGTCCCAGGCTGCAAAGAAATACGGTGCCTCCGCCATAGCGGAGTGTCCGATCCACACGACCGGGGTTTTGCTCAATTCCGCGTAGCCCGACTCCGCCGCGAGTGCGTCCATCATTTGCTGAAAGACGACGGGCGTATTGGGATCAGCAGTGAAGTTGAAGTTTGAGTTGATCTTCGGACTGACGAAGATCGCGGCCATGCCCGCATCAGCGAGTCCCTGCCGCACAGACGGATGTTCGAGCAGGGGCTTTTCGAGCAAGTTATCCTGACCGATGAGAACTCCGCGCACGGTGGAAACGCCGGGAGGAATGTAGAGCCACGCACGAGGATAGTCGTTCGTCTCAGTTGAAACCATGCCGGTGAGAGGTGCCGACCATTGCCACAAACTGTCGAGGCTTGCCGGCTTCGGCGTGAGCGTGATGGTCACGGTTTTGTTCGTGGTGCCCTGCACGTTCACGGCGCTGAAGAGGTAGTTCGTCGTGACACTCGGCGTGACGACAAGTGAACCCGTGGTGGCGTAGCTCTGCGGACCGCTGCCGCTATCAATGGTGAGCGTGTCGGCATTCGGGATGGCCCAGCTCAGCGTGCTGCTGCCTGCGGGCCAGATGACCGGCGATGAAGCCGTGACCGAACTGAGGTCCGGCGGCGGATTTGTGACCTCGGAGGAGCTTGCGCTGCTGCCCACGCCATTCACCGCACGCACGACGTAGTAATAGGTCGTGCCTGCCAAAGCGGTGGTGTCGGTGTAGCTGAGTGTGGGCGCATTCACACTCGCGAGCGGGCTGGCGAAATTGAAACTGCCCGAGGTGGTGCTGCGGAAGATTTGGTAGCTCGTGGCCCCATTCACCGCGCTCCAGGCAATAGTGTAGCTCGTGGTGCTATTCGCCGTGATGGCGATGCTGGACGGCGTCGCGGGCGCGGCATTCGCCGGAGCGGCAGTGCCGACAATTTGGAAGCCGGGGAACTTCAGGCGCTGCACGCTGTCGCCTTCATTCACGGCGGTGAAGGTGGCGGTAAGCGTGCCGCTGAGGCCGGTGAACTTCACATAGTTCGCCTGCGTGTTCGCGCCGCTGTTGAAGGCGGTGTCCGTGCTCTGCACATAGCCGGTGCCGCTGCTCGTCGGCGTGCCCGCACCGCCGCGCAGGTAGTAAGTGGTGCCACCGACGGTGAAACTGCCGCCGCGCGCTGCGCCATCGTCCGACATGTAGAAATACACGTCGTAGGTGCCATACGGAATGCCGGTGACGCTGATCGTGGCCGCGGTGCCATCATACTTGTCATGCACCGTGTCGAACATGCGGGTGTCGTTCGAAGGGCTTGCGATGCCGCGACTGAAGGTGGTGCCGCCATTGCCACTGGTCATCGTCACGCTCACGCCGGTGACTTGTGCCCCATTACTATCCACGAAATTTGAGATCGTGCCATTTCCACTCGTGACACTGAAGTTGTTCCAGTTCGCAAAACGGGCTCCACTGGCTCCGGCGACCTCTGCTGGCGTCATGCCGGTGTTGCTCGTGCCTTTGACGTTGAAGCTCAGTGCCACCGGCACCGGCGCGTTCGGGTTGGTGAGGTTGAGCACGATGTTGTTGCCCACCAGTTGCAGGCTGGTGCTCGTGTAACCTGACAATCCGCTGCCGATGCTCAGACCGGCGGTGATGAAGCCGCTGCCATCGGTGGTGAGCCCGCTGTAGTTCGTGTTCGCGTCCCCTTGGAAGAGCACATACTGCCCGCTGGCCAGCAGACCGGCGGAGACATCGGTGAAGTTCAGCGCCGTGCTGTTGAAGATCGCCTCGGTGACGCTGGCGTGGCCCACAAAGGCCACCTTGTCATTGCCCGTCGTGCTCAGATCAAAGCTCGCCGTGCTGCCGGTGGCAAAGAAGAGATTGGAGCGATTGGAGACCGTTTGATCGATCGTCAGCGTGCCCACACCGCTGTTCGTCGCCGGATCGCCCGGAGCCAGCTTGCCACCGGACTCGCCGCGGGCTTCCGCCAAGCCGCGTGTCAAAAGGGTGTACAC
>CALMTT010000565.1 GCA_937872615.1 uncultured Verrucomicrobiaceae bacterium
GACATGCGCGAACTTCGCGCACTGCAAGACTGGTTCATCCGCTACCAGCTGAACTCGGTGCCTGGCGTAGCCGAAGTGGCGAGCGTCGGTGGAGAGGTTCAGCAATACCAGATCGACGTGGACCCGAACAGGCTTCGGACATACGGGCTTCCGTTGAGCCGCGTGGTCGATGCCGTGATGCGTAGCAACCAGAACGTTGGCGGCAACGTTCTGGAATCAAACGGTTCCTGGTCCATCGTGCGCGGCCTCGGCCTGATCCAATCCGCCGCCGATATCGAGCGCATCTCCATCGGGGCGAAAGCGGGAGTCCCGATTTACGTTCGCGACGTGGCCGATGTCCGCATCGGTAACGCATTCCGTGTTGCGTCGCTTGTGAAGGGCGGCGAGGCGGTCGGCGGCGTGGTTGTAGCGCGCTCCGGAGTGAACCCAAGGGAGCTCATCGACCGCGTCAAGGCGAAGATCAAGGACCTTGAGGCGGGCCTTCCGAAGGGCGTCAAGATCGTACCGTTCTATGACCGGTCCGAGTTGATCGACAATTCAATTGATACGCTGCGCCACGCCCTGCTAGAAGAAATCGTACTGGTAACGCTCGCGCACATCATCTTCCTGGCTCACTTCCGGAGCATCCTCATCGTCACGCTGCCGTTGCCGCTGGCCGTCCTGAGTTCGTTCCTGATCCTCTACTACCTCGACGTCACCTCGAACATCATGTCGCTGGCAGGCATTGCAATCGCCATCGGCGTTTTGGTTGACGCTGGCATCGTAGTCACGGAAAACGCCTTCCGGCACCTGGAAACATCGGGTGTTGACGTTCGCGATCGCAGCGCCGTCTGGCAGACCGTGTTGTCATCGACAAAGTTGGTTGGCCGGCCCATCTTCTTCTCCATGGCGATCATCGTTCTGGCGTTCATCCCGGTGTTCGCGCTGACGGGGCAGGAAGGAAAGCTGTTCCACCCGCTGGCATTCGCGAAGACAGCGGCCATGGTTGGCGCGACCGTCATCGCCGTGTCCCTGGTTCCGGTTCTATGCACGCTGCTGCTGGGTGGCAAGATGCATCGCGAAGAAGACAACCCCGTGATGCGCGCCTTACAGTGGCTCTATCGGCCCACGCTGAACTGGGCGTTGAGACATCGAGCCGTCACCATCACGCTTGCCTTGAGTCTGTTCGGTGGAGCACTATTCCTTGCCACGCGGCTCGGAAACGAATTCATGCCGCCGCTCAACGAGGGCGACCTGATGTTCATGCCCATCGCCGACCCGAGCATCTCGCTTGCCGAAAACACGAAGATCGCCATCCGTCAGAATGCCGTGATCGAGAAGTTTCCCGAAGTGGCGTGGGTGGTGGCGAAGGTGGCGCGGGCGGACACGGCCACCGATCCGGCGGCGCTCAACATGACCGAGACCATCGTTCACCTGAAGCCGCGCGAACAGTGGCGTCCTGGCATGACCGTCGAGAAGCTCAAATCCGAGATGGATCGCGCCGTGTCGATCCCCGGCGTCGCTAACATCTGGACCATGCCGATTATCAATCGCATCGACATGCTCAGCACCGGCATCCGCTCGCAGTTGGGCGTGAAAGTCTTTGGCGCGGACCTGAAAACGCTGGAGCAGAAAGCCCGCGAGATTGCCGAAGTTCTGCGTCAGATTCCCGGCGCGCGTGACGTGTATCCAGAGCAAGTTACAGGCGCTCTCTATTCAGACATTCAAATCGACCGCGAAGCCGCTGCCCGTTACGGGATCGCCGTGGGCGCCATTCAAGACGTGGTCGAGACCGCTATCGGCGAGAAGAACCTGACCACGACTATCGAGGGCCGCCGCCGCTTTCCCGTCCGCGTGCGATACGGCCCGCAATTCCGGGCCGATCTCCATTCGCTCGGAGGGATTCTGGTGGAAGCGCCGGATGGCGCGCAGATTCCGCTCAGCCGCCTGGCTGCAATCCGTCCGTCAAGCGGTCCCGCGATGATCAACAGCGAGAACGGATTGCTTGTCGTCACGGTGCTGCTCAATGTTCGTGAGCGCGATGTGGGCGGATTCGTCGAAGAGGCGAAGCGCGTGGTCCCCCAACGCGTCAATCTACCGGCTGGCTACTATCTCGGCTGGAGCGGTCAATATGAAAACCAGGAACGTGCGCGCAAGCGTTTGGAACTGGTGTTCCCCATCGTGCTCGGCGTGATCTATATTCTGCTGTTCCTCACGTACCGGTCGTTCATCGAAGCCGCCCACGTGCTGATGGCCGTACCCTTCGCGCTGACCGGCGGAGTCTATCTGCTGTACTTTTTCGGCTACAACTTCAGCGTCGCGGTGTGGGTCGGCTTCATCGCGTTGTTTGGCACCGCCGTGCAGACGGGCATGGTGATGGTGATTTATCTCGAAGAGGCCGTCGCCCGCAAGCAGCGCGAACGCGGCTCGGCGTTTGGCATTGACGACCTTCGCGCGGCCGTGGTGGAAGGCGCGCTCCTCCGGTTGCGGCCCAAAGTGATGACCGTTTCCACCATCATCGCCGGACTGTTACCCATCATGTGGAGCCAGCGTGTCGGCGCTGAAGTCATCAAGCCCCTCGCAACACCGGTATTGGGAGGCATGGTGAGCTCGCTCATCCATGTCCTGATCGTAACCCCCGTCATCTTTCTGTGGCTCAGAGAACGGGAACTTCGCAAGGCCACATCCAAAACTCAAGGAGAACTTCCATGAAGATATTGACGACTTGTCTCGGCCTCGCTGGCCTGCTGTTTCTGAGCGCGTGCAACAGCGCTCCCCCCGCAACGGCGAAGGAGATCCAGACCGAACGAACCAAGGATCTTGCCATCTCACTGATGAGCGAGAAGGGTGAACTGGCTATGGGCCAAAACCGATTCATCGTGGCGTTCCGCTCCACATCGAATAATCAACCGGTTGATGTCGGAACGGTCACGGTGGGCTCGTCAATGGCGATGCCGGGTATGGCCCCCATGACCGCGCCAATTGAGCTGGAACCCGGCGGCTCGCCGGGGCAGTACGCGGCCAAGGGAGATTTTTCCATGAGTGGCGCTTGGAAGTTCGAGGTCCGCTGGGATGGTCCGGCGGGGAAGGGTGTGGCTACGTTCAATACGAACGTGCGGTGACGATCATGATGCGCATATTCCACTTCGCCGCCGCACTCGCCCTGGCTGTGCCGGCAATGTGTCAGGCCGTGCTTGACCCAGTGAACGGACAGACGGTTGAGACTCTGGTCAAGCGGGCCCTGGCGCAAAATGGCGGACTGCTCGCTGGCCAGAGCCAAGTCGCGGCGGCGCGTGGGGGCGTGACGCAGGCACGCCTCAAGGCGAATCCATCGATCCAGTTCAGCGATGCGCAGGAGGCTGTTGGTTCGCAGAACAACTTCATGATCGGCGGCACGCTGCCGCTGGAACTCTATCATCGGCGCGAGCGCCGTGTAGAAGTCGCCGAAGCAAGCGTCAGGATGTCGGAGTTCGAGCAAGCTGATCGCGAGCGGCAGATGCGCGGCGAGGTGGAGGCCAAGTTCGGGGACGTGCTTGCTGCGGCGCGCAACCTGCAAGTCGCAAACGATCTGCTGGCGTTGAACAAGCGCGCTCTCGATCTGACGCAGACCCGCGCGGATCAAGGCGCAGTCCCCCCGCTGGAAGCGAATTTGCTGCGCGTTGAGGTCAACCGGATCGACTCCCTGCTAGTGGACCTGGAGTCGCGCGTGGCCGTCGCCACCCTGGAGTTGAAGACCCTTGCGGGCATGAGACCGGACGAGGAATTGCGGATCAGTGGTTCCCTGGAAGCCGTGCCGATCACAGGAGAATCCTCAATCGAAACGCGGCCCGATTTGCTGGTGGCTCGCGCTGTGGAGCAAGTCGCCGCTGCAAGGCTCCGCCAGGCCGAGACCGAAGCCCGGCCGGATGCGAGTGTCTCCTTCAACTACCAGCGGATGGATTCCAGTTTCAACGTGAATGGGTTCAACGCCGCCGGACAACCGCGCCCAGTGCAGGGCGTGTTCCACTATCTCGTCGCTGGCGTGTCGATCAATCTACCGACGCGCAACAAAAATCAGGGTGCGATTGAGACAGCGGTGGCCCAGGGTCAGGAAGCCAAGCGGAGACGCGAGTACGCCGAACTCATTGCCGCCCGCGAAGTGGCGGCGGCAGCGTTGGCGCGGGACAAGGCATTGGAGAGCTTGCGCATTTTCCGCGACGGCGTACGCGGGCAAGCCGCGCAGAACCTGGACGTAGTCCGCCGCACCTACGAACTGGGCCGAACGCAACTTCTGGACGTGATTTCCGAACAGAGGCGATTTATTGATATCGAAATGGGCTACACCGACGTGTTGAATCGTTACTACCAAGCGCTGGTTCGCGTGCGCACCGTAACAGGAGGTCGCCAATGAGGCCGAGGACTCTATTCTTGCTCGCCGGTTTGATCGCAGCATCTGGCGGAGCCGCGTGGTTCTGGCTGCGAACGAGTTCGCGGCCACCATCCACCACTGCCGCGTCCGTTGCAATGCCGCCGTTGCCGATGGCCGCGTCCGCGACGCCTGCGCCCGTCGAACCAGCGCAAGAGGTGCAGGTTTCGATTCCGTCTTCCGAAGTCGAGCGCCTGCACCTAAAGTTCGCAAAAGTAACGGACGCGTTCGTCACAACAGAGATTCGCGTGCCGGGCACGGTCCAACCCAATGCCTATAAACAGGTCCACGTCACACCCCTGGTAGGGGGAGTCGTCACACAGGTAACGGTCGAGATCGGCCAGCCAGTCAAACGAGGCCAGCCCTTACTGCAAATCTTCAGCCGCGAGTTGGCGGAAGCCCAAACCAAGTACATTGCCGACGGCGCCGAACTGGAGGCAGAGCACAAGAAGCTTGTACGGACACAGGAACTCGTGCGCCTGGGCGCGGCTAGCCGGCAGGAACTCGAGGAGATCGAAGCGAGCCACCAGGTCCACGCGGCGCACGTCGAGGAATCGCGCCAGCGCCTGCTGCTTCTGGGGCTAACGGACCAAAAGGTGTCTGATGTGGCGGCAGGCAAGCGAGCCGATACCTCGATTGCAGTTCCCTCTCCACTCGACGGCGTGGTGACCGCGCGTAGCGTCAACCTGGGTCAAGTCGTCAACGCATCGCAGGATCTACTCACGGTCACTGACCTCTCCTCAGTTTGGGTCGAAGCGAACCTCCTTGAAGACAATTTTGCTGCCGTTCGTGTTGGTTCACCGGCGGTAATCACCACTCCTGCCTACACGGGCCGCTCATACCGGGGAGCCGTCAGCTACATCGACCCCCAAGTCGATCCCCAAACACGAACGGCGAAGGTGCGCTTGGTTCTGGAAAATCCCGGCCTTGCCCTTCGATTCGGCATGTACATGGACGTTCTGTTCTCCAACGCGACCGGGAGGGCTACCGTCGCGCCAAACCCGGCCGTACAGACCATCGGCGCTTCGACCGTCGCCTTTGTTCCCGTGGAAGGAGAGCCGGGAAAGTTTATCCAGCGAACGGTGAAAACCGGCGAGTCCTCGCCGTCTGGAATAAGAATTCTGGAGGGCCTGAAATCAGGAGAAACCGTTGTGACAGACGGCAGCTTCCTGCTTCGGGCGGAGGCGATCCGCCAGCACCCGTAAGGTCACTGGCAGGGATGGAAAGGGGCGCAGCCATGACCGATTCGTAACACCGGCCCGCATCGCGGATTCGCGCTCTCATCACGTCAGTATCTACGAACAAGGAGAATCCCAATGAAACGTATTTTCGCAATGAAACGATTGGTGGCGCTCTGCGCCATCACGATAGTAGCAGCAGTGGCCCAGACGCCTGCACCGAAGAAGCCTCTGACTTTCAACGGCAAGGTCGAGGCGGTGAACGAAACAGCCAAGAGCCTGAAGGTGAATGGCGAGAAAGTGGAAGGCTGGATGGCCGCGATGACCATGGAGTACAAAGTCGAAGATCCGGCGATCCTGAAGCAACTAAAACCCGGCGACCAGATCATGGCGACCGTCTTCGCCCCCAAACCCTCTTTGCAAATGGATTCGAACATCACGCTCACTGAAGGTTTGAAGCGATTGACGGGGGCTTCGTCGAGCACATCAACGGCAAGGACCTCAGCAACTGGCAGGGCGCGGTGGACAGCTACGAAGTCAAAGATGGTGCCATCACCTGCAAGCCCGGCAAAGGCGGCGACCTCCTGACGAAGGACGAATTCGAGAACGGCATCATCCGCGTCGAGTTCAAGCTGCCGAAGGCCGGCAACAACGGCATCGCGCTGCGCACGCCGCTGGGCGGTCATTCCGCCTCCGACGGCCTCGAACTCCAGGTGATCGACAGCGACGGCTACAACGAAAAGCAGGCCGCCGCCGGCAAGAAGGGCCTCGAACCTTATCAATACCACGGCAGCCTCTACCACTGCGTTGGCGCGAAGCACGGTTTCCTGCGTCCGGTGGGCGAGTGGAACTTCCAGGAGATCGAAGTGCAGGGCCAGCGTATCAAAGTGACCCTCAACGGCACCAAGATCCTCGATGTGGACATTAACAGCATCGACCGCAGCCAGATCAAGAACCCGCCGAAGGGCCTCGACCGCACGAAGGGCTTCATCGGCTTCGCCGGTCACAGCGATCCGGTGGTGTTCCGCAGCTTCAAAGTGAAAAAGATGTGAGCCGTCACGATTGATGGAGCACTCTCAAAGGGCCGGACCTGTTCCGGCCCTTTTTTGTGCCCATTCATTGCGGGCAGGCTGGAGCGGGTGATGGGAATCGAACCCACGTATCAAGCTTGGGAAGCTCGTGTTCTACCATTGAACTACACCCGCATGGCGCAAAGCGGCGGCTAGAGTGGGCGTGGGCGGTGATTTGTCAATTCATGGCGGTGAATTGGTTCAGGGCATGGCTTGAATGTTGGTGGAGTGCGGCGAATGCTCGGCTTCTTTTGCCATGTCTGCCCTCGATGAACTGCTCGCTGATGAAACACGCCGCCAGGAAGAGTTTCCCGTGGCCCGGGACAGCATCTTCCTCGCGCATGCGGGGGTGACGATCCTGCCGCGACGCGTGACACGGGTCATGCAGGAACACCTCGAGGATAGCTGCGTGCGCATGCAGGAGTATCCGGAGGCTTGGAAAGCCGTCACGGAAACGCGTGGCGTGGCAGCACGCCTCATCGGCGCGAAGGCTTCCGAGATCTCGCTCATCGGTCCCACGTCCATCGGGCTGAGTTTGGTGGCGAGTGGCTTGCCCTGGAGGGCTGGGGATGAGGTGGTGATGAACCCCGATGACTATCCCGCGAATGTGTACCCGTGGCGTGATCTGGAGCGTCATGGCGTGATCGTGCGTGAATTGAAGCCCGAACGGCTGGGCGAGATCACGCCGGAGCTGGTCGAGGCCGCGCTCACGCCACGCACGCGGCTCGTGGCCCTCGCTTCGTGTCATTATTTGAGCGGTTACCGCATCGATGTGGATGCGATCGGGCAGTTGGTGCGTGGTCGCGGCATCTGGTTCTGCCTGGATGCGATCCAGACGGTGGGCGCGTTCGACACGCGGGTGGATCACGTTGATTTCCTCTCGGCCGATTCGCACAAGTGGATGCTCGGTCCGATGACAGCGGGGATTTTTTATGTGCGAGATGAATGGCAGGACACGCTGCGTCCTGGCCTGCTTGGCTCTTGGAATGTGCGCAGCCCGAATTTCATCGCGCAGGCTGGCATCGAGTTCGAGCGCGGCGGTCGGCGCTACGAGCCGGGTGCTTTGAACATCAACGGCATCCTCGGCATGCGTGCCGGCATCGAGTTGATCGAGGAGATGGGCATCTCAGGCATCAGCCGCCAGTTGCTTCAGCTCAAGAAGCGGCTGCATGAGCGCCTCAAGCCGCTGGGTTTTGAGTTCCTCGGTCCATCGCCGGAGAGTCCGGCTGCCTCGGGCATCACGACGGTCTGGCATCCGAAGCTCAAACTGGAGCCCATTCAGGAAGGCCTCGCGGCGCAGCGCATCGCAGTGTCGCTGCGCCACACGCGAGATGGTCGTGCGCACATCCGCTTCAGCCCTCACTTTTACAATACTGTCGCCGAAATGGACCGCGTGGCGGATGCGGTGGAAAGGCTCGTGATGGGGCTTGCCTCCCTTTGACATAAGGACAGCGCCCCAAGGATATCTTCGATGCGCGATCAAACGGATCCTGCGGTGGGTAGCACATTCCATTATGCCTCTGTTCGTAGGTGCCCGGAGATGTGAACGCGTAGCTGACATGAATGAGAAGGGCGTCGGGGTGCCGCACGGTGGGATGGCCGCCGTGCCCGTTTGCGCGGGCGGGCGGCCCAACCACCACACCACACCATGAAACCCACACCCCGTTGCTCCATCCGTCAGTCCCTCGGCATGCTGCTTGTGCTTGCCGCCGTGCTCTGTTCCCGCCCTGTGGCTGGAAACGAGCTTGTTCGCAATGGCTCCTTTGGCCAGATCATGGCCGAATGGGGCATCCCGCCTGGTTTGCAGCCGTGGTATCCCTACCAGCACACCAGCGGACGTGTGGTGCTGCACCCGGATGTGACCGGCTACAATGGCACGGTGTTGTATCAAAGCCTGAATGTGACTGGCATCGCCAGCCAAACAGTCCAGGCCTCGATCGACCTCGGGGCGGATTGGGCGCTGCCACCGGGGCAGAGCTACTCGGTGGAGCTGGAGTATCTGGACGACACGGCGACAAGGCAGTTTGCGACGGTCATTGCCCCGGACAACAGCCTTATCCCGGCCGGTTCGATGAGCACTTTCACCGGTTCGTTCGTCTTCCCGGCCAATGCGGTGAAGCTCGTGGGGCTCGCTATCGTGAAAAGTGACTATGGAGACGCTTACGGCGATAATGTGAGCCTCACGCATCCATCGCTGACGGGCGGCCCGGTGCCTGTGATCCAGAGTTCCACGCCTTCGGCGGTGAATTATGGCGGTCAGGTGACGCTGACGGGGCACGACTTTGGCACCACGACCGGGACGGTGACCGTCGGAGACTCGTCTGCCGGTGTCGCAATCGCCTCGTGGAGCGACACAGAGATCGTTCTCACCCTGACTGATCCATGCATGGGCGGCGCGATCATTGCCACCACCGCGGGTGGTGTGCGCACCACGCAGGCCCGCACGGTGGGCATCGCCACGCCGCATATCCGCGTGAGGACACAGGGCGGTCCGTTTGTCTGCACGCCCGGCCAGACGGTGCGTGTGCCGGTGTTTGTGGACTTCCGCAGTGGCTTCAGTCCTGCCGATGGCCCGGTGAGCTTGGTGTCTCCGATGCCACCGGCACCGGTCACCTTCCTCCCGGCGAACGTGGTGGACCATGGCGGCAGCTTTGCCGTGGTAAACACCAGCGGTCTCGCCGCTGGCACACACACTTTCACGGTCCAAGGGACGGCTCCCGGCACCTTGTTGCCACGCACAGCCACCTTTGATGTGGAGGTGCATACTGTGACCAGCCTCACGGCGAGTTACATCGGGGCCACATCGAGTCTTCCCCTGTCTGGTGCGGTGTTCACCGCTCAGGGGCCGGTGACGCTCTCCGCTTCGATCAAGGATCAAAACAACACCGAGGTCTCTTACTACCTGCCTTTCCCGACTTGGAGTTCATCGAATCCAAGTGTCGCGGACATCTTCATGGACAGTGCGCCTTGGGGCGGGGCCCAATTGCTGGTGAACAACACTGGCTCGGCCACCATCACGGTCACGCTGCCGGGCGGGGCGAGTTGGAATTTCCCCATCACGGTGAGCCTGCCCTCCACACCGCGGGTTCTCTCGCACGCGTTTGGGGCCGCTTTCACGGACAATTCGGGCTCCACGGAGAATTCGCTCTACTTTCTGGCGGACAACACCATCACATCATTCAACTGGGGTGTGAACACGCTTGGCATGACCTTCGGTGACGGCAACTGGGGAGACGGCGGCAATTCCTATCTGGGAAAATTCACTGTCACAACCGGCCAGCTTCCGGGCCAGTATCTGTTCTACGGTAATGCGGGCACCTCGAACGGTCCGTTGAAAAGCTCCGTGAAACTGACGGTGGTCAATGCGGCTAGCAAAGGTCTCCTGCAGGGCCGTGTGGCGGTTTCGGGCGGTGATTCCTTTCATGGCGAGGCCTCGGGAGAACTCGATTTTTACGATGCGGGCACCGGCGTGCTTGCCTTCACGAAATCGATCTGGAGCATGAGTTCGGATTTCACCGGTGCGTATCTCACACCTGGCACCTACAAGTTGAAGTGGACCTCCAGTGCCCCCGGACCAGGCTATGGCCGCACCCAGTGGTATCCGAATGCGTCGTCCATCACGGCAGCCCAGGCCGTCAGCATCAGTGCGGGCGGCAGTGTGGGAGAGGTGAATTTCTTCCTGAACCCGGTCGAGGTCATCCCGGTGGCTCCCGTCATCACCCAGCCACCGGCTTTGAATCCCACCACACATACTTTCGGCATGCAGGCGGCGACTGAAACCGGGGTCACCTACCTTCTTCAGAAGTCCTACACGCTGCTGGAGGACTCGTGGTTCACCATCGCCACGATCGTGGGCAATGGCGCGGCACAGGCCTTTGAGGATGCCCAGGCCACTGAGCCGGCCGCCTTCTACCGCATCGTGCGGGTCAATTGAGACTGAGGTGTCGATCACCCGGCATGTGGTTTTCGGACTGCATGCCGGGTTGTGTTTTGCGGGCGACTCGCTAGCCTCGCGCCGCTCTCTCCCGAATGGACATTGTTTACAGGCTTGGCCGTCTATTTTTCCGCGAGGTGGCGCGTGGTTTCACCGACTTTCGCGTCATCGGTGCGGAGCGTTTGAACGTGGCAGGCCCGGCGCTCGTGGCCTGCAACCATGTGAGCTTCCTCGATCCGCCTTTTGTCGGTCAGGCCTTCGAGGAAGCCATTCACTACTTTGCCCGGAAGTCGCTTTTTGATCATCCGATCGCTGGCTGGGTGCTGCGTCGCTGGCAGGCCATCCCGATTGATCGTGACAAGCCGGACGCCGCCTCGCTCAAGCAGACCATCCGCCTGCTCCGCGATGGCAAAAAGGTGCTCATCTTTCCCGAGGGCACACGCAGCACCACCGGTGACTTGCAGTCCGCGGAGGCCGGTGTGGGGCTCTTCATCGCCAAATCGCAGGCTCCGGTGCTGCCGGTGCGCATCTTTGGCACCTACGAGTCCTTTCCGCGTGGCAGTTGGTTCATCAAGCCTGCCCAGATCACCCTCGTCGTGGGCGAATTGTGGCAGCCTGATCTCGCCCAGGCGAAGGAAAGCGGTCGCGAGTTGTATCAATCGCTTGCTGATGAAGTCATGCGCCGGATTGGCGAGCTTCACCTGTGAGCAGGACCGTTGCGGGCAGCCAGAAGAGCAGTGTCTCAAACCTCGGCAGCGTGAGCAACGAGCCAAATGACTCGCCATCGAACACGAGTGCCGCCACGCCATAGACCAGCAGGGCCGGCCATGTCGCGTCACGAACTCTCAGACGGTGCCACGCAAGAACGGCCAGTCGCGTTATCAGCACCAGCAGCAATGCAGCGCCGATGATTCCACCATGCACGTAGGTGGCAAAGAAGGCGCTGTGCAGGTGTCCGCTGAGGTTCCAAGGATCTGGCGGCAGGTGTTGCTTCCAGCGATGCTTCGTTCCCCACTGGCCGATGCCGATGAGGTGATCGACGGGCGTTTCGAGACTGCGCCATCCGGCCTCGTAGATGCCCATTCGGCCCTCGGTGGGGCGGGCGATGACACGCGCCATCGGCTGTGAAATGGAATGTCCGGCAGTTGGTGTCGTCTCCGGTCGTTTCACGAGTGTGCCGCTGAGTGAAAACAGAGCACCAGCGGCGACGAGGATGAAAAAAGGCTTCCAGCCCTGTTTGAGGCCTCGTGCAGCCAAAAGCACGAGATGCCCCGCGAGCAGTGAAAGCATCGCGCCACGGCTGCCGGAGCAAAAAGCCGCCGTCGTCAGCACGAGCGAGGAAAGCGCGGTGAGCCGCGTGAGAGGTATCGCGCCTAGCCAAAGGCCGCAGAAGCCGAAAAGAAGGCCCGTGCACACCGGATTAAGCCCGCCATAGACCAGCAGGTTGCTCAGCCGGTAATCCTCAAAGTTCGTGCCAAAGCGTTTCAGGTGCCATACGAGTGAAATTACCGCCGCCATCGCGCTGAAATGCCCCGTCCACACACCGGTGAGATGCATCACCTGGCTGTTTCGTGCTCCATTGAAGAACAACAGCAAAGCTAGCAGCAGCAGCGCCAGACCATGCAGACCTTCCATCAGGCCTACCGAGGCCGAAAAGGCGGATCGCAGGGGCATCCAACCCAGAAAAGCCCATGCTGGCCAGAAGGCCTGCCACGGTGGCATAAGGAAGCGGCGGGCACAAACCAGCCCGCCGAGCACCAGCCAGGCATTGTGAAACCATGGATTCGGCAGGCATGAGTAGCCTGCCAGCACGCCGACGAGCACGATGATCAGCAAACGCTCGGCCGTCATGAGATCACCGGCTCACGCGTCCGCCTCCATCGCCTTGCATCACAGCCTCAATCTCGGCGCGGGTGCTGTAGTTGTAGTCGCCCTCGATCGAATGAGCGAGGCATCCCGCAGCAGTGGCGAAGGCGATGCTCGATGGAGCATCGGAGTGCTGGAGGAATGAGAAAACGAGGCCAGCAGTGAAGGCATCGCCGGCACCGAGCCGGTCGATGACTTGCGTGATGGTGTAAACGGGTGCGGTGTGCAGCGTGCCAGTGGCGGCTTCGTAGAGAGCGCCGCTGAAGCATTGCGCGGCGGAGGTGCTGCCATCGCGCAGCGTGAAGGCGGCGTGTGTGAGATTCGGAAACTCGACGACGATCTGCTGCGCGAGGGCTTTCAAATCACCGCCGAACTCGATGCCGAGCATGGCGGTGGCATCGCTGATGCCGCCGACGAAGACGGTCACGTGCCGCAGCAGTTCCCGCATCGTGCGGGTGGCCAGCTCGCGGGCGCTGAGCGGCGGCTCCCATCGCCAGAGCTTGGTGCGGTAGTTCATGTCGCACACGACCTTGATTCCACGCTTTTGAGCCTCCTGCACGGCATGCAGGGCCACTTCGCTGGCATTGCGTGAGATCGCCGGAGTGATGCCGGATATGATGAACCATTCGCAGCCTTCAAAAATCGACGACCAGTCATATGCGGAGGCTGGTGTGACGGCCACCGAGGAGGCGTCGCGATCATAAATGACATTGCCGCCGCGTTGATTGGCACCGTGTTCGAGGAAGTAGATGCCGAGACGGCCTTCCTGTTTGCGCCGGATGTGTTGGGTGTCCACGCCGAGACTTCGCAAATCGGCCACGCAGGCATCGGCGATGGCATTTTGAGGCAAAGCAGTCACGAAAGCCGCGTCGATGCCGAGATAGGCCAGCGAGGCCGCGATGGAGGCCTCCGCGCCCGCAAAGGTTGCCTGCAAGCTTCCAGGCATCGATTGCTGAAAACGTGCAAAACCCGGCGTGGCGAGGCGCAGCATGATTTCGCCAAACGTGACGACGCGGCTCATGGGCGGACTTGGTGAACGATGCCGGTGATTTCAGCGGCCAGCGCGGTGATGGCCTTCCAATCGCTCTTCGCGATGAGATCCTTCGGCGCGAGCCACGACCCGCCGAGAGCGAGCACGGAAGGCTCTTTCAAATAGGTCGCGGCATTCGCGGCATTCACGCCGCCGAGCGGGATGAACTGCACGCCGAAGTGCATGAAGGGCGCGGCGATGGTTTTCAGGTAGGGCAGGCCGCCGCAGGGCTCGCAGGGAAAGAATTTCAGCAGCCGGCAGTCGGACTCGAGCGCCAATTCGATGTCCGTCGGCGTGCAAACGCCCGGTGCGAAGGGCAGCCCGATGCTGCGAGCCTCGGCCACGACACGCGAATTCATGCCCGGAGCCACGCCAAAGCTCGCCCCGGCCTCTTTCGCGTCGTTTGCCTGGCCCGGCGTGAGGATGGTGCCCACGCCCACGGTCATCTCCGGCACCTCGGCGCGGATGCGGCGCACGCAGTCGAGCGCTGCCTCGGTGCGTAGCGTGAGCTCGATGCCATTTACACCACCAGCCAGCAGCGCCTGCGCGAGCGGCACGGCGTCCTCGACACGGTCGATCATGAGCACGGCGATGACGCCGGTGCGGTGGAGTTTTTCACGAAGAAGGGCAGGGAAGGCGCTGGTCATCGCGACGAAGCAGGACGGGAGGAGGTGGAATGCAACCGGGGAGTTTTGCCGCCCCGCGATGGCAATCGCACAACTTACAGCAGATGCCGTGAGGTATTCTGGCACGGGCTGTGCTAAATGGGACTCATGTCCTCGTTGTTCGACGACTACCAACCAGGTAGCTTTTTTGATGAAATGTTCGATTCGCCCGCGCATGCCCGCGAGCATTACTCGGGCATCACCGGCAGTATCGGCACCCTCACACCCGGAGAATACGCCGCACGCCAGCGAACGGCCGACGCGGTGTTTTTGCGTCAGGGCGTGACTTTCACCGTCTATGGCGACACGCAGGGCACGGAGCGCATTTTCCCCTTCGATCTCATGCCGCGCATCATCCCGCGGAAGGAATGGGAGCGCGTGGAGGCCGGTCTCATCCAGCGCATCACGGCGCTGAATCTCTTCCTGAACGACGTCTATCACAGCCAGCACATCTTGAACGACAAGACGCTGCCGGCCGAGCTGGTGCTCTCCGCCAGCCATTTCCGCCCCGAGTTCAAAGGCGTCAAAGTGCCGCATGGCATCTACATTCACATCTGCGGCACCGATCTGGTCCGCGATGACAAAGGCGAGTACTTCGTGCTCGAAGACAATGGCCGCTGCCCCTCCGGTGCCAGTTACATGCTGGAGAACCGCAACGCGATGAAGCGCACCTTCCCCGGCCTGCTGCAAAGCCTGCCCGTGCGCCCGGTGGATGCCTACGGCTCCATGCTGCGCGAGACTTTGGCGCACCTCGCGCCTCCGGGAGTCATTGATCCAAACATCGTCGTGCTCACGCCGGGTGTGTATAACAGCGCCTACTTCGAGCACTGCTACCTCGCCAAGCAGATGGGCGTGCCCATTGTCGAGGGACGCGATTTGATTTTGAAAAACGGCCGCGTCTTCATGCGCACCACCACCGGCCTCCAGCAGGTGCATGTGATCTACCGCCGCATCGACGACGACTTCCTCGACCCGCTCGTTTTCCGCAAAGATTCACTCCTCGGCGTGCCGGGCATCGTGAACGCCTACCAGCAGGGCCATGTCGCCCTCGCGAACTCCATCGGCACCGGCGTGGCGGATGACAAGGCCGTGTATGCGCTCGTGCCGAAGATGATCAAATACTACCTCGATCAGGACCCCATCCTGCCAAACGTCACCACCTATCTCGGCATTGACCCGAAGGAGTGCGATCACATCCTCAATAACCTCCCGAATCTCGTCGTGAAGGCCGTGAACGAGTCCGGCGGCTACGGCATGCTCATGGGACCGCATTCCACGAAGGAGGAACAAGCCGAGTTCGCCAAGCGCATCGCCGCCAATCCGCGCAATTACATCGCCCAGCCCGTGCTGCAGCTCAGCCGTCATCCCGTCTTCGTGGACGATCACTTCGAAGGCCGCCACATCGACCTCCGCCCCTACGTCCTCTACGGTGACCGCGTCCGCGTGGTGCCGGGAGGTCTCACACGCGTGGCATTGAAGAAAGGATCGCTCGTCGTCAATTCCTCCCAAGGCGGCGGCTCCAAAGATACTTGGGTGCTTTGGGATGATGAATGATGCCTTGCTTGCGCAAGGAATGACGAAACCAGAATGAAGAATGACGAACGAAGCCCGAAATCCGAAGCCCGAATGACTCCAACCACGACCACCCACACTGACTGCGCTCGATTCGACCTTCGAGCTTCGTCATTCATTCGTCATTCGCCATTCCTCATTCGTCATTTGCCCGCTTCCGCCAACACTCCAACACTCCATTTCTCCTTCTCCGCATGTTAAGTCGCGTCGCAGACAGCATCTACTGGATGGCCCGCTACATGGAGCGGGCTGAAAACCTCGCCCGCCTGCTTTTGTCCACGCAGGACCTCCTTCTCGATGCCGGGGCGGAGGCCGCGGACGAATCGCAGTTCTGGGGGCCTATTTTGATGACCACCGGCGACGAGGAGGCCTACTACGCCATGCACCCCGTGATCGATGGCGACACCGCGGCGCACTTCCTCGCGCTCAGTCAGAAAAACGGAAACTCCGTCCTCAACTGCGTCCGCGCCGCCCGCGAAAATGCCCGCACCATCCGCGACCAGCTCAGCGACGAGCTTTGGGAGTGCATCAACAGCCTCCGCCTCTTCCTCGAATCCCCCGAGGCCGCCGAGATGCACAAATCGCAGACCGCCGCCTTCTACGAAAAGGTGCTGCTGGCCTCGTATCAATTCCAAGGCATCGCCGCCAGCACCACGCCGCGCGATGAGAGCTGGCACTTCCTCCGCCTTGGCCTCTGCATCGAGCGTGCGGACAAAACCAGCCGCCTCATTGACACCTGCAGCGCCATCTCGCTCGAAATGCCGCCCAGCCCGCTCGCCCGCCCGCTGCGCTGGGCCGCGCTGCTGCGCTCCTGCTCCGCCTGGCATGCCTTCCAGGCCTACAGCAGCAACAAGCTCGATCCCGTCAAAATCATCGAATACCTCCTGCTCGATCCCACCTTCCCGCGCAGCGTCGCGTGGTGTGTCGAGCAGCTCAACCGCACCCTCGTCGCCCTCTGCGGCAGCGGCCGCCTCGATGAGATGAAGTCCCCCGTGCGCACCTCCGGCCGCCTGCTGGCCGACATCACCTACCTCACGATGAACGAGGTGCTCAAAGAAGGCCTGCACGAATACATCGACCGCCTCCAGGAAAAGCTCAACGACGTCGGCCAGACCATCTTCGAGACCTTCATCCTCTACGCTGATGTCCTGACCCCCGAACAGGAAATCTCCACCGCCTCGCCTGCGGTCATTCCAGGAGCCTTCCACACGATTCTGTCCTCGGACATCCAGATGCAGCAGCAGCAACAGCAGCAGGCGCAGTGAGCGCCCGTAAGCTGGCATGCTGGAGAGAATCAAAGTGCTCAGTAGCCTGCGGCGGAGTGCTCAGTATTGATTTCATCATCGTTCGCACTAACCACTGAGCACTGAGAACTGAGCACTCTACAATGCGCCTCCGCATCTTCCACCGCACCCGCTACATCTACCGCGCCTCGGTTCGCGACAGCCACAACGAGGTGCGACTGCGGCCCGCCACGGATGACAGCGCGCGCTGCGAGTTCTTCCTGCTCAACGTCAACCCGCCCGTGCGCCTCAAGCACTACCGCGACGAATGGATGAACTACGTCCACTGGTTCGACATAGCCGAACCGCACAACGGCCTCAGCATCGACGCGCAGCTCACCGTGCACACCAGCAGCCCCTACACCGCCGGCATGCCGCACGGCGTGAGCTTTGCGACGCTGAGCGAGCTCCAAGACGACCTTTTGGCCCCCTTGGTGAAAAGCAGCACCTACGTGGACATCAATCGCGAGGTCTGGAAGGAGGCGCTCGATGTCAAAGCGGCCTCCAACGACGTTTTCGCCACCGCCGAAGCCATCATGACCCATATCCACACAAATTGGGCCTACATCCCCGGCACCACGCATGCCTCCACGCACATGCGCGAGGTCATGGAGCAGCGCCGAGGCGTCTGCCAGGACTTCGCGCACGTCATGATCGGCATGTGCCGCAGCCTCGGCATCCCGGCTCGCTACGTCAGCGGCTACCTCTATAACGGCCCCGGTGCCCATCTGCGCGGTGCGCAGGCCTCGCACGCCTGGTGTGAGGTTTTCGTCCCCGGCAAAGGCTGGTTCGGTCTCGATCCCACGAACAACACCCTCGCCGACGAACGCCACGTCAAAATCGCCACCGGCCGCGACTACGCCGACGCCGCCCCCCTCACCGGCCAATTCGACGGCCCCATGGACGCCACCGCCGCCATGCAAATCGAGGTCGAGGTCAGCGCGGCGTAAAAGTATCCGGGGCATTCTTGCCCCGTCCGAGGGGGCCAGGAATGGCCCCGATACAAACACCCTCGACAAATCGAAGCCAGCAGCAAGCCTCGCCAGTGACCATTCGTCATTCCTCATTCTGGTTTCGTCATTTGCCACCATGCTCTCCTTCCTTCTCCGCCGCGCGTTCAGCAGCATCGTCGTGATGTTCTGCGTGGTGAGCCTGGCCTTCGTGCTCATCCGCTCGATCAAAGGCGGGCCGTTTGAGAAGGAAAAGACGCCCGCTCACATCATCGCGGCCATGGAGGCGAAGTATCAGCTCAATGGCTCGCTGTGGCAGCAATACACGGCGTATTTGAACCGCCTCGCGCACCTCGACCTCGGTCCCTCGGCGAAATACCGCGACTGGCAGGTCGCGGAGATCCTCGCGCAGAAGCTGCCGAACTCGATTTCCATCGGCAGCATCGCGTTTCTGCTCGCCAGCACGCTCGGCGTGCTCCTCGGCGGCATCGCGGCGATGAACAAAGACCGCGCCGCTGATCGCGTGGCGATGCTTGGCGCGCTGCTGGCCATTTCGCTGCCCAGTTTCATCACGGGCCCTGCTTTGATCGCCATCTTCGCGCTGTGGCTCGGCTGGCTGCCCGTGGGCGGCTGGGGCACGGCGC
>CALMTT010000566.1 GCA_937872615.1 uncultured Verrucomicrobiaceae bacterium
CCTCCCGCACCAAAAAGCCAAGTGCGTGAAGGGAAGCGAGTGAAGGTCAAGAATTGAGCGGCATTTGTTGCTCTGCTTGGATTCAAATCATAGGACAATGAAGGCCTCCCTACTTTTTGGGGAGGTCTTCTTCGTTGGTGGCGCGCCTATGGCCCTTGTGCTCAATTATTATCCCTTCACTCCTGACGATTGGGACGACGTTCAATCATTTGATTGCGGGGATCGAGAACACGAGAAGGAAGTTTCGGATTGGCTTAAGGGGCCTGCCGAACCTCGCCCTTCCGATGGGAGCGCCCTCGCCGAGATCGCCGACAACCCACCAGCTCGCGTTTGGCTTTATCGCCTCGAAGATGAAGAATCGGAGCAAGACGGAGATGACCCAATTGTTGGTTTTGGGGCGTTAGGCGCATCCGAATGGCGCTGGACAACAAAGAAGTCTCCCTATCTTCCGATCACCGCGCTTCTTTGGTTTGCTGTTCAGAAGCATTTTAAACGTCAGCCTCTTGGCGATGAAGAGGGATTCTATTCTTCCCAAATTATGGATCATCTGATTGAGGAGTCGCTCAAGAACAAGCACGAACGCCCTGTGCTCGGATTATGTGTTCGTCCCACCAATACAAGAGCAATTGACCTCTACCGGCGGAAACATTTCACGGCTGACCTCGACCCCTTTACCGACAAGAAGACTGGGATCACTTACGCCCGCATGGCGCGAATCCTCGATCCTGTTCGGTTGCAAGAGTTGAGAGAAGAGTTGCAGAAGAAAAAGTGAACGAATCGGTGCGGGTCTGCTTAGTGCGTTCTTGCCTATCGTGTCATCCTGCGCTAAGGGCTGCCCGAATTGCCAAGGCATCCGCCTTGGCTATTTTCGATTTTCCCGCCAATTTCCGCCTGACCGTCGAAGCATTCCAGCCCAACCGGCGAGCCAGTTCCGTTTGCCCGCCGGTTCCGCGTTCGTCGTTGAGGGAATCACAGATAGCGCGGAGTTCTGCCGGGGTCATGTGGATTCAGCCATGACCCTGTTTACGGCAGAAGACGGGCGGTATCCTTCAAGGCGGTTTGCCTCAGGCCGGATCGTGCGAAACACGAGGTCGCGGGTGCGGCCCGAAAGCAGATCACCGTCGCTTTTACGGTAGGCGAAGAGGAAACGCCTGACCCGCTCGGGAAATTCGCTGAGTCGGAGCCCAACCTCTTTATCGGAAAGATGCGCCACCGCTTCGGCCTCTGCCTTCACCTCGGCAAGGAGGTCAGCGATTTGGCCCCGAAGAAGCAAAGTGATCGAATCGAAATCCGCCCAGAATTCTTCGGGAAGCTGACGGCGGATGAAGTGGAGATCAAGCAGTAATTGCAAGTATCGGCTTTGAACACGAAGAATGACCACGAGGTAATTAATGAAAAGTCTGTTTTTCAAAAGCTCGCTGCTGATGCTGAGCGGCTGGTTGCTGTTTGGCGGCATCCATCTATCTTCTGCGTCGCGTGTCGTTGCACAACGCAAACCCCAGCAGGACGCGCCGAATTTCATCGTCTTGCTTGGCGAAGGGCAGGGCTGGAACAGCACGTCGGTGCAAATGGACGATGCCGTGCCGTCATCGAAAAGCAGCTTCATTCAAACGCCAAGTCTCGAACGCCTAGCGCGCGAAGGCATGCGATTCGCCAATGCCTATGCCGCTTCGCCGCGTTGCACGCCGTCGCGCGCATCGTTGCTGACGGGCAAGACGGCGGCGTTGTTGCACATGACTTTTGTCGGCCAGGGCGCGCGCGGCGATGTGGACAACAGCCGTAAACTGATTTCGCCACAGCCGACACTTGAATTGCCCGAAGCGGAATTGACTATTGCGGAGATGCTCAAGAGCGCGGGTTACGCCACCGCGCATTTCGGCAAATGGCACGTGGGCCGCGCGAATCCTTCACGCCACGGCTTTGACGAAAACGACGGCGCGAACAATAACGGCGGGCCGGAAAATGCAGATGCTCCGAACCCGAAGCAGGCGTATCTGACCACCGAAAAAGGCATTGACTTTGTCACGCGGCAAGCCAAAGCGGGCAAACCCTTCCTGCTGCAAATCTCGCAATACGGCGGACGCAGCGAAGCCGAAGCGAAACCGGAAACCGTCGAAGCGCTTCGTAAGCGCGGTCTCGATTCACGCCAACTTGGAGCCGCCACCGTCGCCGAAGACGTAGACAACAACATCGGTCTGTTGCTCAAAAAACTCGACGAACTCGGCCTCGCCGCCAACACCTACGTGATTTACACGACCGATCACGGCTCACCCGGACGCGCCAACGTGCCGCTCAACAACGGCAAAGGCTCGTTGCTCGAAGGCGGCATTCGCGTGCCGCTGCTCATTCGCGGCCCCGGCATCAAAGCGGGCGTCTGTTCGCATACGCGTGTGGCGGGCTTCGATTTGCTGCCGACCATCGCGGAGTTGGCGCACCTCACCACACCGCTGCCGAAAACCATCGAAGGTGGCAGCCTTGCGTCATTACTGCGCGGCGACGGCAAAGCGACGGTTAAACGTCCGAGCGAAGAGATGATCTTTCATTTCCCGCATTACGACTTGGACAACGACGGCCCGGCCACGGTTCTGTTTCTGGGTAATCTGAAAGCGTACAAGTCTTACGAAACCGGCGAACTGCGGCTTTACGATCTGTCGAAAGACATTGGTGAACGAAATGATTTGGCGAAACAGATGCCCGACAAAGCGGCAGAGATGGAGCAGCGATTGAACGAATACTTGAAAGCCGTCAACGCGCAAATGCCGACCTCGAATCCGAACTATGATCCGAGCAAGGCTCCGGCCAACAACAACGGACGCAGAAATCGCCGCAGAAATTGAACAAGCTATGAAACGAATTCTCGCGCTCTCGATGGTCATTGCCGCGACGCTAACCATTACGCTGTTTGCGGTTGGCTACGCGCAACAACAACGGCAACGCGGCCAACGGCAAGACGGCGGGCGGCGCATGCAAGATGACGGTGAAGCGCGCACGGATGTGCCAGCACATCCGTGGGACATCATCCTCGGACGTCCGACGCGCGCTGCAATCACGGCGAGCGTGCTGGCTTATCAACCGCTCGAAGGCTTCATCGAATACGAAACCGGTAAGGCGAAAAGCAAAACTGCCGTCCAACAGTTCAAAGCAGGCGAGCCGGTTGAGCTTCAACTCAAAGGCTTGGAAGCCAACGCACAATACAGCTATCGGTTTTTCACTCGCGTGAACTCATCCGATTTGTTTACGCCCAGTACGCCGTTCACTTTTCACACGGCGCGACCTGTAGGCGCGGCGTTCACCTTCACCGTGCAATCCGACTCGCATCTGGATTACAACACTGCGCCGGAGCTTTACGCGCGCACATTGGCGAACGCGCTAAACGATCAGCCCGATTTTCATTTTGAGTTGGGCGACACGTTCATGACCGACAAGTACGCGAACTATCAGGACGCGGCGAAACAATACTTGGCCCAGCGATACTATTTCGGGTTGCTTTGTCATTCCGCGCCGCTGTTTTTTGCACTCGGCAATCACGATGGCGAGCGTGGCAGATCGTTGAATGGCACGGCGAACAATATGACGGTCTGGTCGGCGACCATGCGCAAACGCTATTTGCCGAATCCGCAGCCCGATGCGTTTTATTCGGGCAATGCGAAGCCGGAGCCGTTTGTCGGCGTGTTGCAGGATTACTATTCGTGGGAATGGGGCGATGCGCTGTTTGTCGTGCTTGATCCGTTCTGGTTTACCAAAGATCGCGGAAATGACGACAACTGGGCGCGGACTTTGGGCGATGAACAGTATCAATGGCTGCGGAAAACGCTGGCTGCGAGCAAAGCCAAATTCAAATTCGTCTTCCTGCATCATCTCCTCGGCGGCATTGATCGCAGCGCGCGCGGCGGCATTGCGGCGGCGCAGCTTTACGAATGGGGCGGACGCAATGCCGATGGCACAGACGGCTTCAAACAACATCGCCCTGGCTGGGAAATGCCGCTGCATCAGCTTTTCGTGAAACACGGCGTGAACATCGTCTTCCACGGGCATGACCATCTTTTCGTCAAAGAAGAGCTCGATGGCATCATCTACCAAGATGTGCCGCAGCCCGGCCACCCGAGCGGCGGCACCCGCAGCGCCGAAGAATACGGCTACGGCGGCGTCATCCTCGGCAGCAGCGGCCACGTGCGCGTCACCGTGGAGGCCAATGAGGCCAAAGTGGACTACGTGCGCAGCATCGTGCCAGGCGTGACGCGTGCCGATCTCGAAAACGGCGCGGTGGAGCACAGCTACACAGTCAAATCTCGCCGGTGAGATTGACGGCGTGGGTGGCGTTCTTCAGGATCACCCGATGCCACTTATGAACCGACGCACCTTCCTCAAGAACTCCGCCCTCTCGACCACGGCTGTGATGGCCTCACAGGCGGCGAAGGCACCCGTGGCGTGCGGACTCGGGATCAGCACGTATGGCCTGCAGTCGATGGATCTGGAGTCAGCAATCAAGCTGATGGCGGAGACGGGCTATGATTGCGTCGAGATCACGGCCTTCGAGGGCTTCACAGGCGATCCGCTGCTGGTTTCCAAAGAACGGCGGGCTGGCATTCAAAAGCTGCTGGTGGATCAGAAACTGCGCTTGTGTGCACTCATGGCGGATCTGCATCCGAATGCGGACGACGCGGTGCATGCGAAGCAGAAGGACTCGCTGAAGCGAATGGCCGAGCTGGGGCATGATGTGGCACCCGAGCAGCCGCTGCTGATCCAGACCGTGCTTGCCGGCAAGGACTGGGAGACGTCGAAGATGCTCTTCCGCGACCGTCTGGCCGATTGGGTGAAGGTGGCGGAGGAGATGAAGTTCACCCTGGTCATCAAACCGCACCGCATGCAGGCCATGAGCCGGCCCGAGGATGCGATCTGGCTCTTCAAGCAGCTCGGCGAGCCGAGGCAACTCCGCATGATCTACGACTACAGCCATTTTCACCACCGCGAGCCGGTGATGACCATCGCCGACACCGTGGCGCAAAGCCTGCCATGGACGGTTTATGTCGCATCGAAGGACGTGGTGATGAAGGACGACAAGGCCGTCTTCGCCCTCACCGGCGAGGGCGGCGAGTTTGACCATGCAGAGATCATCAAGGCCTTCGTCGCCGGTGGTTACACGGGTGATTTTTGCTGCGAGGTGAGCAGCCAGATCTGGAAGGCGAAAGGCTACGATGCCGTCGCAGCGACGAAGACGTGCTACAAAAACCTCGCGGCGGCTTTCCAACGGGCGGGCGTGGTGCAGCGTCGGTGAATTCAACGCCTTGCCATCATGCCCGTCATCACCGCCGACAAGCTGCAAAAGGAATACGATGTCGTCATCGTCGGCTCCGGCGCGGGCGGCGGGCAGACGGCCTACACGTTGACGATGGAGGGCGTGAAGGTACTGGTGATGGAGGCGGGGCGTTCGTTTGATGTGCAGACGGAGGTGGCGATGCTGCAGTGGCCGAGCCAGGCGCCGCTGCGCGGTGAGAAGACACCGGACAAGCAATACGGCTTCCACGATTGCTCGATCCACAGCGGCTGGGAGATACCCGGCGAGCCCTACACGAACGCACACGCGGAGGTGGAGAACCAGTTCAAGTGGTGGCGTCAGCGCATGATGGGCGGTCGCACGAACCACTGGGGCCGCATCTCGCTGCGGAACGGGCCGCTCGATTTCAAACCACGCACGCGTTGGGGCATGGGATTCGACTGGCCGATCGGCTACGATAACCTCGCGCCCTACTACGACAAGGTGGAGATGCTCATCGGCGTCTTCGGCACGAACGAGGGCCTGGAGAATTCGCCCAACTCGTCGCCCGGCGTGCTGCTGCCCGCACCGAAACTGCGCCTGGGCGAGCTCTACATGCAAAAGCACGGCCCCAAGGTCGGTGCGAAAGTTGTTTCGATTCATCGCGCCGTGCTGACGAAGCCCCTGGATGCCGACACGATCCCCGCGAAGCTGCATCCGGGCAATGCGAAGGCGCAGGGCATCCTCGCGCATTCGATGCGGACACGTGCGCCCTGCTTCTGGGCGACGGATTGCCATCGCGGCTGCGCCATCCGGGCGAACTACGACTCGCAGACCGTGCATCTGCGCCCGGCGCTTGAAACCGGCAACCTCGACATCCTGCCGAACGCGATGGCACGCGAGGTGACGGTCAATAAGGACGGCAAGGCCACCGGCATCACCTTCATCGACAAGACCACCGGCCGCGAAGGCCATGCGAAAGGTCGCGTCGTGGTGCTGGCGGCGAGTTCGCAGGAATCCGTGCGCCTGCTGCTGAACTCGAAGTCGAAGCTCTTTCCCGATGGCCTCGCGAACTCGAGCGGCAAGGTCGGCAAATACATCACCGACTCGGTGCAATCGAGCCTCAGTGCCCACATTCCCGCCTTTGAAAACATGCCGATGCACAATGAGGACGGCGCAGGAGGACCGCATGCCTACGTGCCGTGGACGCGGCACGCGCAGAACCGCCACGGTGAGCTCGGCTTCCCCGGCGGCTATCATTTGGAATTCACCACTGGACGGCAAATGCCGACGATGAACGCCGCGAGCAGCGTCGATGCACGCGCCGGCAGCGCGAGCGTGCTTTATGGCAAAAAGCTCAAGGAAGAGGCGCGGCGCTTTCACGGCAGCCAGCTCGGCATTGGTGCGCAGGGCACCATGCTGCCGAATGAGGGCTGCTTTGCCGAACTCGACCCGGAGGTGAAGGATCAGTGGGGCATCCCGGTGCTGCGCTTTCATTGGAAGTGGACCGAGGCGGAACTGAACCTCGTGAAGCATCAGCAGCAGCACATTCGCGATCTGCTCGAGGCGATGGGCGGTAAGGTGTCGAAGACCGAGACCGAGACCGCGAAGTCCATTCGACAAGGCGGCACCGTCATCCATGAGGTCGGCGGCGCGATCATGGGCGCGGATGCGACGACTTCCGTGACGAATCAGTGGAGCCAGGCGTGGGATGTGAAGAACCTCTTCCTCGCCGATGGCGCTCCCTTCGCGAGCACGGCGGACAAGAATCCCACGCTCACCATCATGGCGCTCGCCTGGCGCATGGCGGACCATCTTCTCGACGAACTCAAACGGCAGAACCTCTGATGCATACGCCCGCTCCACTTCCCCGCATCAGCCGTCGCGTGTCCCTGCAATGGATGCTCGGCGCCACCGCCGCGCTCGCCACGCGTGAGCGGCAGCTCTTTGCCGCCGATCCCGTCATCACCGCGAAGGGCTACGGCCCGGACCCGAGCATGGTGAAAATCTACGCGCCTGGCGATGTGTGGCCGCTCACACTCACCGAGCCGCATCGCCGCACCACACATGCGTTGTGCGATCTCATCCTGCCCGCCGATGACACTTCGCCCAGCGCCTGCGCCGTCGGCGTGCCGGACTTTATCGACGAATGGATCAGCTCGCCCTATCCCGCGCAGGCCGGTGACCGCCGGACGATCCTCGACGGCCTCAAATGGATCGACGAAGAGTCGAAGCGCCGGTTTAACAAGCTCTTCGCCGATCTCACACTCGAGCAGCAAACGGCGATCTGCGATGCCATCGCCAGCCTGAAGCCGAAACCCGAGCTCAAAAGGGCTGCCACGTTCTTCAAGCGCTTCCGCGACCTCGCCGCCGGCGGCTACTACACCACGCCCGAGGGTGCCAAAGCCATGGGCTACACCGGCAACATGCCCAGCGGCACCTTCGAAGGCCCGCCCGTCGAGGCGCTGAAGCATGTGGGGCTGCTGTGAACGATTGCGGAATGCCACCTTCTGCAATTCGGGGGAAAAAAGCCCATGGGGACTCCGTATTGGAAATTGGTCTGACCAATTTCTCATGTCTCTCTCCCTCGTCGAAACCGTCTCTCGCCGCATCATCGGCCTAGCCCGCACCAGCCGTCGTTTGCCGACTGAGCGCGACATGTCGGCCAAATTTGGCGTGAGCCGCAGTGTCGTGCGCGAGGCCGCGAAGCGCCTCGAACTCCAGGGCTTGCTCGAAATCCGCCAAGGCAGCGGCATGACCGTCGTGGACAAGCTCCACAAGCCGCTCAACGGCGCCCTGAACCTGCTCGTGCCGAATGAAGCACAGCGGCTCAAACAGCTCATCGAGGTGCGTCTCGCCCTCGAACCTGAAAACGCCCGTCTCGCCGCTGAACGCGCCACCGCAGCCGATTTGAAGGCACTCACGGCCTGCCATGCACGCTTCGAGGCTGCGGACACTTTTGATGAGCAGGTAGAGGCCGACATGGCCTTCCACTGCCTGCTCGCCGAGGCCAGCGGCAACAAGATCGCCGCGCTACTCATTCAAAGTCTCTCCGAACTGCTGCAAGCCAGCCTCAAGCACGGCTACAGCCGCGTCACCAAGGACCTCGCCGTCGCTGATCACGCGAAGATCCTCCGCTCCATCGTCGACCGCCGCCCCGCCACCGCCGCGAAGGCCATGCGCACCCATCTCGAACACGCCCGCACCGACCTCGGCCTATGAAATCATTGCTCCTATCGGTCTTGTCGGTTCCATCAGTCCTCTTCAGTCAGGACTTCGACCGCGAAATCCGCCCTCTATTAAAAGAGCGCTGTGTCGAATGCCACGGCCCTGAAAAACAGAAAGCCGACCTCCGCCTCGACGCCAAACCACACGCCTTCAAAGGCGGTGAAAGCGGCACAGCCATTGTCCCCGCCAAATCGAGCGCCTCGCCACTCTTCCAACGCATCACCGCCACCGGCGACGAACGCATGCCTCCGAAAGGCGAAGCGCTCACCGCCGATCAAATCTCGAAAATCAAAGCCTGGATCGACTCCGGTGCCGTCTGGCCCGAAAACGCCGACGACAAAGCTGCCGCGCAAGACCCGCGCCTCACACATTGGGCGTATCAGCCGCTGATGAAGTTCCAAGTTTCAGGTTCCAAGTTTCAAGTCATAAAGCCTTCCCAACTTGAAACTTTAAACCTGAAACTTGAAACTCCGAACCCCATCGACGCCTTCATCGAAGCCAAGCTCCGCGAAAAGGGCCTCTCAATGTCTCCCCGCGCCGACGCCCGCACCCTCATCCGCCGCGCCCATTTCGTCATCACCGGGCTTCCACCGTCCGACGAGTCAGACATGTCAGACCCGTCCGACAAAACCTACCGCCAGCTCATCAACACGCTTTTAAACAGCCGCCACTACGGTGAAAAATGGGCCCGCCACTGGCTGGATGTCGTCCGCTTCGCTGACTCGAACGGCTTCGAAACGAACCACGAGCGCCCGAATGCTTGGCGCTACCGCGACTACGTCATCGACGCCTTCAACACTGACAAACCCTTCGACCGCTTCATGTTCGAGCAGATCGCGGGCGATACCTGCGGCGCGGATGTAGCTACCGGTTTCATCGTCGGCGGGCCGATGGACCGCGTGAAGGGTCAGGACAAAAATTTGCAACTCATGCAGCGTGCCGACGAGCTCTCCGACATGGTGAACACCACCGGAACCGCCTTCCTCGCCACCACGATGGGTTGCGCCAAATGCCACAACCATAAGTTCGATCCCGTCACACAGACCGACTTCTACGCCATGCAGTCCGTCTTCTCCGGCGTCCAGCATGGCGAGCGCCCGATCAAGTCACCGGAGTTCGCCGCGCAGGAGAAAAAGGCCGCTGAACTGCGCCAGAAGCTCGCGCCGCTGATGACGAAACTCGCCGAGTATCAGCCCAAAGGCCGTGCTCGGCCGTCGTGTGACGCTCGGCGAGGAGGAAGCGCAGTTTTTAAAGACACCGAAAGGCGTCAAACCCACCGAATACGACACCGGCACCGCGCAGGGAGAACTGAGCGATCCCGGCGATGCGCACCGGTTCCCCAACATCGGCGAAAGCTACCGCTACTTCGTCGAGGAGCCCGGCACCGACTGCGTCGCGTGGACGCCAAAACGCAGCGGCAAGCATCGCATCTGGGTGAGCTGGGGCGTGTGGACCACGCATGCGCCGGACGCCCGCTTCATTCTCGAAACAAACGGCAAGCAGTCCGAAATCGGCACCATCAACCAACGCCAGTTCGCCGATGGCACGCCCGCCATCGCCGGCAAAAAACGCTGGAGCAGCTTCAAAAGCCTCGGCGAGCACGAACTGGCCGCCGACAGCCGCATCCTCCTCCGCATGGGGCCGACCAGCGCCCCGATGGCCGCGGACATCCTCGTCCTCGAAGAACTGCCCGCGTCTTCCGATAAGCTCCACATCCGCCCGCCCGTCACGCACACCGCGAACACCGATCTTTTCACTCCCACGACCGCGAAACACCTCCGCTTCGTCATTGAGGACAGTTACAGCAACAACGCCTGCATCGACGAACTCGAGATTTTCGACCCCAACGGCCAAAACATCGCGTTGAAGGCCAAAACGACCTCCAGCGGCGATTACGGGCCTTCACCGATTCATAAGCTCGCGCACATCAATGATGGCCAATACGGCAACAGCCGCAGTTGGATCGCCAAAGAGAAAAAAGGCTGGGTGCAGTTCGATTTTGATCATGCGCACGAAATCTCACGCGTCGTCTGGAGCCGCGATCGCAGCACCAGCGGCAAGGTTTACGAAGATCGCCTCGCCACCGCGTATCGCATCGAGGTCTCCGAGGATGCGAAGACGTGGAATACCGTCGCCAGTCATGCGGACCGCCTCAGCGCCAAGTTCAACAAACGTGTGAAGGTCATCCCTTCCTCGTCAAACGCACCCGCGGAACTCGTCGCGCAGGTAGATGCATTGCAAAAGCAACTCACCGCCTTCACCGCGCCGCCGATGGCCTACGCGGGCACCTTCACACAACCCGAGCCAACCCGCCGTCTGCATCGCGGCGATCACATGAGCCCGCGCGAGATCGTCGCGCCGGAGGGTCTCGCTTTGTTCAAAGACACGCTCGGCAGTTTCAGGCTCGCACCCGATGCGCCCGAGCAGCAGCGCCGTCTCGCCTTCGCCAAGTGGCTCACCGATCCACGCAATCCGCTTCCCGCCCGCGTCATGGTGAACCGCATCTGGCATTACATCTTCGGCGCCGGCCTTGTCGCCACGCCGAGCGATTTCGGCCACATGGGCTTCAAACCCACGCACCCCGAGCTCCTCGACTGGCTCGCGAGTGAGTTCATCCGCAGCGGCTGGAGCGTGAAGCACATCCAGCGGCTGATTCTCACCTCGCGCACCTTCCAGCAATCCTCATCCGTCCCATCAGACCCATCCGTTCTATCCAAAGACGCGACGAACGCGCTGCTCTGGCGCTTCGCCCCTCGCCGTCTCGATTCCGAAGTCATCCGCGACAGCATCCTCGCCGTCACCGGCAGCCTCGATCTCACCCCGGGCGGCCCCGGCTTCCTCCTCTACGAGCCCAACGCCAACTACGCCCGCAACTGGGTCGCCGAAACGAGCGACTTCGAGCGCGAAGACTACCGCCGCATGATCTACGCCCTCAAACTCCGCATGGAGCCCGACGCCATCTTCGCCGCCTTCGACGCGCCCGATGGCGGCCAAGTCTGCCCATCAAGACCTCGCAGCACCACGCCACTGCAAGCGCTCAATCTCTACAACAGTTTCTTCGTCCTCGATCAGGCCGCCAAACTCGCCGCCAAAGCCCAAACCGCCGCGAAAGCCTACCAACTCGTCTATCAACGCCCGCCCACGAAAGACGAACTCACCGCCGCCGACGCTTTCGTGAAGCAAGAAGGCCTTCAAGCTTTCTGCCGCGCCCTTCTCAACTCGAACGAGTTTCTCTTCCTCGAATGACCCCGCCTTCTTGATCACGCTCTTGCTCTTCATCTCACCTCCCTCTGGGAGATTGTAGATGAAGAGCAAGACTCCGAACCACCAACTCATCACTCTTATGCCTCCTGCCTTCGACCACGAAAAGCTAACCGTTTACCAACGCGCTCTCGAATTCATCGAATGGGTATCTCCTCTTCTTGATGAGCTCCCGAAGTCTCTCGCTGCTCAAAACCAGCTCGACAGGGCAAGCACGTCCATCGTTCTCAACATCGCCGAAGGAAATGGCAAATTCGGTCCTGCGGACCGGTTCAAGTATTTCGACATTGCCCGCGGTTCAGCCGTCGAGTGTGCAGCGTGTCTGGATGTTCTCGTGAAAAAGAAGAAGTGCTCGGTGGATCAAACCGCCAAGGGCAAAGAGTTGCTGCACGAAGTCGTCGCCATGCTTGTGGGCCTTCTGAAGCTCAATGGTGAAGGCAGGCTCAAACAAACCGGAAATCAAAGATACAAACAGTAGCCCCCACGCTTCTTGTTTATGCTCTTGCTCTTCATCTTGCCTCTCTCTGGGAAAGGTTGGAGATGAAGAGCAAGAGCGAGAGCAAGATTTTCAAGCCATGAACGCCCTTCTCAACCGCCGCACCTTCCTCCAGCAAACCGTTCACGGTTTGAGCAGCATCGCGTTGCTTGATTTGCTCTCGCGAGATCAGCTATTGGCCGCATCAGGTCCTATTCGGCCCATCATCGATCCGGCTCGTCCGTTCGCGGCGCGCAAACCACACTTTGCGCCGAAGGCGAAGCGCGTCGTCATGGTCTTCTGCAGCGGGGCCTTGAGCCATGTCGATACCTTCGACTACAAACCCGCTCTCTTTAAATACCACGACCAGCCGATGCCCGGCGGCAACGTCGTGACCTTCCAAGGCGAGCAGGGAAACCTCATCAAACCACTGCGTGACTTCAAACCACGCGGCCAGTCCGGCAAGATGACCTCTGATTTGCTGCCGAAGCTCGGTGGCTGCGTGGACGACTTCTTTTTCTGCCACGGCATGACGTCGAAGACGAACACGCACGGCCCTGGCGAGACCTTCATGTCCACGGGGCAGACGTTGGAGGGCTTTCCCTCCGCTGGTGCGTGGGTGAACTACGCACTCGGCACCGAAAACGAAAATCTGCCGTCCTACATCGCCATACCTGATCCACGCGGAAATCCCCAAGCCGCGGGCAACAACTGGAGCGCCGCCTTCCTTCCCGCCGCGTATCAAGGTACCGCCTTCAACGCGGAGAACCCGATTCGCTTCCTCGCGCGCCCCGATGGCATCTCCGCGAGCACTGACAAAGCCACCGCGGATTTCTTGAAGCGACTCAATGAGCGTCATCTCGAAAAATTCCCCGGCGACAGCGAACTCGCCGCGCGCATCGCCAGCTACGAACTCGCCGCGAAGATGCAGATGACCGTCCCCGCGCTCACCGATCTCAGCAGCGAGCCCGCGCACGTTTTGAAAATGTATGGCGCGGACGATCCCACGAACACCGTGAAGGCCGGCTACGCCAAAAACTGCATCCTCGCACGTCGTCTGTGCGAGCAGGGCGTGCGCTTTGTGCAGGTCTTCAACGGCGCGTATGCCATGGGCGAGGGCGTTGGTAATTGGGACGGTCACAAGACCATCGCCACGCAGTATCCCGGCCACGCCGAAGTGCTCGACCAGCCCACCGCCGCGCTCTTTCTCGATCTCAAACAGCGCGGCCTGCTCGCCGACACGCTCTTCGTTTTCTGCACCGAGTTTGGCCGCATGCCCACTTTCCAAAAAGGTGCGTCCGGTCGCGATCACAACCCCAGCGGCTTCACCTGCATCCTCGCCGGAGCCGGCGTGCAAACCGGTGCCAAGCACCACGGCGAGACCGATGAGTTCGGCTGGAAAGCCGCCCTCGATGTCACGAGCGTCTATGATTTCCACGCCACCATCCTCCACCTCCTCGGTCTCGATCACGAACGCCTCAGCTACTACCACAACGGCCTCGAACGCCGCCTCACGGATGTGCATGGCCATGTCATTCAAAGCGCACTCGCATGAAAGCCGTCCTTTGTGTCCTTTTCTTCCCTTCTGTCCTTCTCGCGGCTGATTTCGACCGGGAGATCCGTCCGCTGCTGCAAGAGCGCTGCATCGAATGCCACGGCGAAAAGAAACAGAAAGGCGAACTCCGTCTCGATGCCAAAGTGCATGCCTTCAAAGGCGGCCACGACGGCCCTGCTATCCTCGCAGGCAAAGCCGATGCCTCTCCGCTCTTCCAGCGCATCACCAGCACCGATGACGACGAGCGCATGCCACCGAAAGGCGATGGCCTGAAACCCGAAGAGATTGCTCTTTTAAAGAGCTGGATCGACTCCGGCGCGAAATGGCCTGAGAACGCCAACGATAAAGCCGCGCTGACGGATAAGCGCCTACAGCACTGGTCGGTGCAGCCGATCAAAGGGGCTTCGGCTTTAGCCGAATCAGTCGGGCTAAAGCCCGAACTACTTTCCATTGATGCCTTCATCGATGCCAAACTCCACGCGAATGGCCTCACGATGTCTCCGCAGGCAGACGCTCACACGTTGAAGCGTCGTCTTCACTTCGATCTGCTCGGGCTCCCACCGTCCGACGTGTCAGACACGTCAGACCTGTCCGACCAAGCCTACGAAGCGCTCGTGGACTCTCTCCTTGCCTCACCGCACTTCGGAGAACGCCAGGCACGCCACTGGCTCGATATCGTCCACTACGCCGACACGCACGGTTTCGAGCGTGACCAGCTCCGCCCGAACGCTTGGCGTTACCGCGATTATGTCATCAACGCCTTCAACACCGACAAACCCTACGATCAGTTCATCCAAGAACAGATCGCCGGAGATTTGATGCCGAAACCGGTCATCGACGCGCTCGGCTTCCTCTCCGCCGGGCCGTGGGATTTCGTCGGGCAGGTCGAAACGAAGTCCGACATGCTGCGCCGTGCCGCGCGGGCGCTCGATCTCGACGACATGGTCACGCAGACGCTCACGGCCACGATGGGCATCACCATCAACTGCGCCCGCTGCCACGATCACAAGCTCGATCCCATCACACAAGAGGAGTATTACCGGCTGTGGGCCGTGTTTGCTGGTGTGAAGCGTGGTGACCGCGAACTCGATCCCGCGGCGACCAAACAACTTGCCGTGGAGAAAGCACGACTCGGCAAAGAACTCGCGCAAACACGCACCCAGATCGCCAAACTGGCCGGTGAAGGCCTCGAACTCGCCAAGCTGCTCCCCGATGGTTCCGGCATCGACATTCGCAACGGCTCAGTCACGAAGGACAAACTCGGCTACCACCGCGATATCCAAACCAACCGCCTTCAAAAGGTCCCTTCTGTCCCTTCCGTCCTTTGGGTCTTTATTCCGAACGGCCCGAAAGTCCCTATCGCCTTCAAACAAGAAGTATCCGGCATCCCAGCCACCAGCGGCCACTTTTGGGACATGATCGCGAATCGGCCGCTCAATGCGCAACGCATCACCACGCTCGGTGGCACCGACTTCGCCACGAAAGGCCACAGCCTGCTCGCCATGCACGCGAATAGCGGCATCACCTTCGATCTCGCGAAACTGCGCGAGCTAAGCGGCCTGAAAGCCATGCGGCTCACCGGACTCGTCGGTTTTGGAGCTTCGAAAGAGGCCGCAGGCACGAAGGCAGACTTCACGGTGTTCGTCGATGACGAGTTGAAGTTCCAAAAGCTCAAGCTGCGCAAGGACGAGACCGCCGCGCTCGATCTCGATGTTCCTGCGAAGGCCAAGACGCTCACCCTCATCGCCACCGACGGTGGCGACGGCATCGGCAATGATCTCCTCTTCATCGGCGATCCGAAGCTCGTGCCCGAAATCGCCGAAACGCGGCTCAGCGAGGCTCAAAAGGCCGATTTGACCCAACTTCGCGCTGAAGCTCAAAAGCTCGAAAAAGCCCTCCAAGGCCTTCCTGAGCCCGAAAAGGTCTATGCGGTCGTTTCCGCCGAAAAACCGCCCGTGATCAAAGTGCAGCGCCGCGGCAATCCGGAGGATGAGGCGCAGGAAGTCACGCCGGGGGCCTTTGCGTGGGTGAAGCATGCCTCCGTGAGTTTCGGTGATCACCAAACACCCGAAGCGCAGCGTCGCCTCGCTTTGGCGAACTGGATCACGCATCCTGAGAATCCGCTCACGGCGCGTGTGATCGTGAACCGCCTCTGGCATCATCATTTTGGTCAGGGGCTGGTAAACACGCCGAGTGATTTCGGCATTGGCGGCAGTGCGCCGAGTCATCCGGAGCTGCTGGACTACCTGGCGAGGGAGCTCATGACACATGGCTGGAGCTTGAAGCATGTGCATAAGCTGATCGTGATGTCGAAGGCGTATCGGCAGAGATCGGTCGGATCAGTCCCATCGGACGGATCAAATCGGCTGATCTGGCGGCAGAATCCGCGGCGGTTGGATGCCGAAACGCTGCGCGACACGGTGCTTGCCGTTTCCGGCAAGCTGAATCTGGAGCGTGGTGGGCCCGGCTATCGCGACTTCAACTACACGGAGGCCTACGCGCCGATTTATGAGTATGTGACGCCGGACAAACCGGAGCTGTGGCGCCGCAGCATCTACCGTTTCATCGTTCGCACGACGCCGCATCAGTTCATGACCACGCTGGACTGCCCTGATCCGGCGAATCTGACGCCCGCACGTGCACAAACGACGACCGCGCTTCAGGCGCTGACGCTTTCGAACAACGAGTTCATGCTCCAACAAGCCCGCCACCTCGCCGAGCGTGCGAAAACACCCGAACGGGCTTTCCAACTCTGCTTTCAGCGCGATGCGAGACCTGATGAGCTCGCCGCGGCGAAGAAGCTCGATCTCGTGTCGCTCTGCCGCATGCTTTTGAATGCGAACGAGTTCGTTTATGTGGATTGACGGGATGGACAGGAGGATGGATTCCCTGCCCCAGCATGAAAGCAAAGACAGTTGTCATCACGGGTTGCACACGAGGTCTCGGGCGGGCCATGGTTCCTTTGTTTGTCGAGGCTGGCTGGCAGGTGGCCGGTTGTGGAAGAGATGAGAACCAACTGGCCGCGCTCAGCGCTGAATATCCGCAGCCGCATCTGTTTATGAGGTGCGATGTGGCGCAGGAATCGGAGGTGGCGGGCTTTTGCACGGAGGTGCTGACGCGTTTGGGCGCACCGGACCTCGTCTTGAACAATGCGGCGATCATCAATCCGAATGCTCCGCTGTGGGAAACGAGCGCGGAGGAGTTCAGCCGCATCATCGACATCAACATCAAGGGACCCGCGGCGATGATGCGGCATCTGCTTCCAGCGATGCTGAAGCTTGGCTCGGGTGTGATCGTGAACTTTTCATCAGGCTGGGGTCGCTGCACGGCCGCGGAAGTGGCGCCTTACTGTGCGACGAAGTATGCGATCGAGGGCCTGAGCATGGCAACGGCGCAGGACACGGGCGGCAAAGTGGCCGTCATCCCGGTGAATCCGGGCATCATCGACACGGAAATGCTGCGCAGCACATTCGGTGATGGTGCTGGAGACTTTCCCGATGCGAAGGCGTGGGCGAGAAGGGCTGTGCCGTTTTTTATGAGGCTGGGGGCCAAGGATAATGGCAGGCCGCTAACGGTGCCTGGAGGCTGAGACGGGCGGGAGATGCAAAAGGGCGGGAATACAATCCCGCCCTCCGTTGAGTCATTTGAGCGTTTGCAGCCACGCCACGAGGTCCGCGAGGCCTTGGGGACCGATGGCACCGGCGAGGCCGGGGGGCATAAGGGAGTCTTTGAGTTCGTCTTTTTTGACGATGCTGGACTTCGTGACCTTGGTGGTGGCTCCGCCGGCCATTTTGAGGGTGAGGTCGGTGTCGGTTTCGCTGACGGTGAAGCCCATGACGGTTTGACCTTCTTTCGTGGTCACGTTGAGGCCCACGAAGCTGTGTTCGATGGCGGCGCTGGGGTAGAGGATGGCGGTGAAGAGGCCGTCTTTGCTGAGCTTGGCGCCGATCTGCGTCAAATCGGGGCCGAAGTCGATGAACTGGCCTTTGACGCGATGGCAGGCCACGCAGCCGGCTTGCGTGAACATGGCCTGACCTTTGGCGGCATCGCCCTTCAACTGCATGAGCTCGGGCAGTTTGGGGAAGTTGGCGAGACCTTGCGCGGCGGGCAGCGGCAGGGCTTTCGCAGCTTCGTTGCGCACACCGGCATCCGTGCTGCGGCTGAGGGCCAGAGCGGCCTGATCTTTGAGTTCAGGCGGCAATTTGCCTTCGGACTGCCATTTGAGCATCGCGCGACCGCCTTCGCCGCTGAGCGCGAGGGCGTCGATGAGCACGACCGAGTCGAAGCCGCGCATGCACTACGGATAGGACCACAGCGGCCGTGGCCCGAGGGGAATTGGCACGGTTAAGCCGCTGTTAACCCTATGATGGCCAAATGCGATATGGAGGCGTTGCGTGACTGCTCCGATCGCAGGAGATCGCGTCAGATGGCCAAGATTCTCAGTTTCGAAAGGCGCCCGACGGCGGGCGCCAGAACCGCGGCGAGCACGGGGCTGCCGGTGGAGAAGTACGACGTGAGCTTGCTCGGCAGCGACATGTCGCCGACGGTGGCTCGCTCGTTGACGAGCAACACATCCGCGGCCGCCAGAGCGAGCGGGTACTCCTCCTCGGACAGGGGCGGGAGCATGGCCAGGCTGTCGACGTCCCGGGCCTGCTCGAAGATCGCGGCGCGCTGACTGCCGTCACCGATGATCAGCAGCTTCAGGTCGGTGGTGCTCCGCAGCAGTCGACCGGCCTCGACGACGTTGCCCAGGTCCTGCTTGAGGCCGATGTTGCCCGTGTGGGCGACCACGAAATGGTCCG
>CALMTT010000567.1 GCA_937872615.1 uncultured Verrucomicrobiaceae bacterium
GTGCGGGCCGCCCTCATTGGGGCATGAGGGCCGGCTCTGGGACGTGAGCAGGTGTCGATGGCTTGCCCGAGCCATCTAAGGTCAGGCCGGATTGCGGGGTGGCCGCGCTAATCCGCGGCCGTCTCAACATCGTAGTAAATCGACAATGGGGATAGCGCGCCCCTGGCGGCCTGGGGCCTGATGGTGCGCGACTGGGTGAACAGGAAATGCAGGAAGGGCAGCCACTCCGTCTGCATCGCGAGTGATGCGCGGTTTTACTGGCTGGCGACCGGCAAGGAGGAAAATCGCTGCTGCGCGGGCGGGGCGTGCTGTGATGCGGAAGGCACGGCCGCGGGCACGCTTGGCAAAAACGCGAGCGGACGCGGCGCGAATCCGCTCGAAACGCTCTCCACCTGCCTCGCGCTGATCGAGATCGTGAACTCGTGCAATCTCGCCTGCCCGACGTGTTATGCGGACGCGCCGGTCGGCACGGGCGCGAAGCTGGACTTTGTGCCACTGGAAGAGGTGCAAAAGCGTGTGGAGGGCGTGATCGCACGCAAAGGCAAGATCGAGATCCTGCAACTCTCCGGCGGTGAACCGACGCTGCACCCGCAACTGGCCGATTTGTGCCGCTGGGCGAAAAACCATGCTCAAATCGACTTCCTGCTACTGAACACGAATGGCGTGCGTTTGGCCAAGGAGCCCGAATTGAGCCGCGAACTCGGCGAAATCTTCCGCACGGGCGGTTTGCAGGTCTATTTGCAGTTCGATGGCACGCAGGCGGAAGGACAGCAGGAGCTGCGCGGAGGCGATTTGCGTGAGATGAAGGCCAAAGCGCTGCAAAACCTCGCTGCGGCCAATATTCCCGTGACGCTGGCGATGACCGTGACGCCTCAAAACATCACGCAGATCGGCGAAGTGATCCGTTTCGGCCTCGGTGATGAAAACATCCACGGCATCACCTTCCAGCCGGAGTTCTGGAGTGGTCGCAGGCACTCCGCCACGCCGCGCACGCGTCTGAACACGGCGGACATCCTTCTCGCGGCGGTGGAGCAGAGCACGGGGCAACTTCGCTTCGAGGACTTCACGCCCTTGCCTTGCGGAGATCCGAATTGCGCGACGATTGGCTACCTCATTCGTCGCGAGGGCAAAGTTTGGCCCGTGAGCGACTTCCTCGACTTCACGCAGCTCCAGGGCTTCCTCCAGGACAAGATTCATTACACGCTGGAGGATCTCGCGAAGTGCGGCTGTGAGAATCAGCCACTTGGCGAGCTGCTCAAGACACTGGAAGCAACGCGCAGCATGGCCTTCCGCCTTGTCGTGAAGCCCTTCATGGATGCGTGGACCTGGGACGAGGATCGAATTGATCGTTGCTGCACGCATGTGATCCGCCCGGATGGAAAGCTGGATTCATTCTGCCGCTACTACTCTGGCTTTCCCGATACCCAGGCCGCGCTGTGAACGCTCCCCAACACACGCTGATCCCCGGCAGCCTCGCCTATGCGCTGGCGATGAGCGCTGGCATCCTCATCGGCGCGATGGCGTGGCATCGGCGGCATCGTGGAAAGCCTGAAATGCTCGTCATCTACATCGGTGCGCTCGTGGGAGCGTTTGCAGGAGCAAAACTCGCCTACCTCTTTGCCGAAGGCTGGCTCGACTGGCCGCGCCCAGATCGCTGGCTGCGTCTCGCCACGGGCAAGTCCGTGCTCGGCGGCCTGCTCGGCGGCTATGCGGGCGTCGAACTGGCGAAGAAGCTCGTCGGTCACAAAAGCTCCACGGGCGATGGATTCGCTCTCATCGTGCCGTTCGGACTCGCGCTGGGTCGAGTGGGATGTTTTTTCCACGGATGCTGCGTCGGAAGAAGTGGTTACGCTGGCGTTTTCGCCACGCGTGAAGGCCGCTGGCCCGCGCCGATGGTCGAGGGCGTGTTTCAACTGACGATGCTCGTGCTGCTGTTTGAGCTGCGAAGACGCGGCTTGCTGCGTGACCGGCTGATTTTCCTCTATTTCGTGGCTTACGGTCTCTTTCGCTTCCTGCATGAATTCATGCGCGACACGCCCGCGATGCTGCTCGGCATCAGCGGCTATCAAATCATCGCTTTGACCCTATCAGCCATCGGCGCATGGAAACTGTGGTCTCAATCCCCTTCCGGCGGCACGAAGTAGATGCCGTGTTCGGCGCTGATTTCGATGATGCGGGGCATGTCGGGGCCGCCGGGTTGGTTGAAGGCTTCGGCGATGCGTTCGAAGAAGACTTCAAAGCCGGCGGGCGCGGCGTGGACGATCATGCGGGCCGGTGTGTCGCCGCAGTTGCGGTAGGTGTGACGGGAGTTTTTCGGCAGATAGGCCGCGGTGCCTGCCGGGACTTCCTTCCACACGCCATCGGTCCAGAATTCGACGCGGCCTTCGAGGATGAGGAACCATTCGTCTTCCTTCGTGTGCCAGTGCGGCGGCGGTCCGCCACCGGGCGGCGTCACCACTTGCACCATCGTGAAGGCACCGCCGGTCTGCTCGCCGCTGAGCAGCACCGTGACCTCGTCTCCGAGAGCGGAGAAGACCTTGCCCGTGCCGGGCAGCGTGATTGCGGGAAGGGGAAAAGCAGGCGCGTTCATGCTGGCCGCCTTTACGCGAAAGAGCGTCGCTGGCAAGCGAGGCATCCGCGCCTTGCCGGACGCGAGGAGTCGCGTAACATCCGCGCTCCATGCCCGACCTCGACATTCGTGAAATCCACATCCTCCGCGGCCCGAACATCTGGGCGAATTATCCGGTGATGGAGGCATGGGTGGATCTCGGCAGCTTGAAGGACACGGGCTCGGATGAAGTGCCCGGATTCAACGAGCGACTCAAGGCCTGGCTGCCCGGCATGATCGAGCACCGATGCAGCGTGGGCGAGCGCGGCGGCTTCTTTCAGCGGCTCGACCGCGGCACCTATCCGGCGCACATCCTCGAGCATGTGACGCTGGAACTTCAGACGATGGCCGGGCATCCGCTGGGCTTTGGCAAGGCTCGTGAGACCTGCGTCGAGGGACTCTACAAGGTCATCGTGCGTTTCGATGACGAGGTCGTGGTGCAGGAGTGCCTGCGCACCGCACGTGAGCTGCTGCTCGCGGCCTACACGGGCGGCGCTTTTGATGTCGCGGCGGAGGTCAAACGCCTGCAGGACGTGGTGGATCGTAATGCTCTCGGCCCGAGCACGAAGGCCATCGTCGATGCGGCCAAAGAGCGCGGCATCCCGTGGCGTCGGCTTCAGGAGGGGCGCAGCCTCATCCAGCTCGGCCAGGGAGCGAAACAGCGCCGCATCTGGACCGCGGAAACGGATCGCACGGGTGCCATCGCGGAATACATCGCGCAGGACAAGGACCTCACGCGCACCTTTTTGAAGCAGGCTGGCGTGCCGGTGCCGGAAGGCCAGACCGTGGGTAGTGCCGAGGAGGCCTGGGAGGCGGCGCAGGACATCGGCCTGCCCATCGTGGTGAAGCCGACGGATGCGAATCATGGCCGTGGCGTGTTCATCGACCTCACGACCGCGGAGCAAGTCACCGATGCCTATCTGCAAGCACTGAATGAAGGCAGCGGCGTCATGGTGGAGAAATTCATCCCCGGTGTCGATCATCGCCTGCTCGTCGTCGGCAGCGAAATGGTCGCCGCGAGCCGTGGCGATCCCGCTGTGGTCGTGGGAGATGGCAAAAGCACCATCGTGCAGCTCATCGAGGACCAGTTGAACTCCGACCCGCGTCGCGGCGAGCTTGAAACCTGCCCTTGGGACAAGATCGACACGGTGAAGTGGGACCCGGTGATCCTCGCCGATCTGCAAAACAAGGGTCACACGCCCGAGTCCGTGCCGCACGATGGCGAGCGTGTGCTGGTGGCCCGCTTTGCGAACTGGGCCATCGACATCACCGACGACGTGCATCCCACCGTGCGTGATCATGTCATCATCGCCGCGAAGGTGGCCGGTCTCGACATCTGCGGCGTGGACGTCGTGTGCGAAGACATTTCCAAACCGCTCGAGGAGCAGGGCGGTGCCATCGTGGAGATCAACGCCAGCCCCGGCCTGCTGATGCATCTGAAGCCTGCCGTCGGCAAAGTGCGCCCGGTGGGCGAGGCCATCGTGAACATGCTCTTCCCCGAAGGTGATGGCCGCATCCCGGTCATCGGCGTGACCGGCACGCAGGGCAAAACGACCACGGTGAAGCTTCTCGCGCACCTGCTGGCCTCGACGGGTAAGTTCCTCGGCGTTTGCCACAGCGAGGGGTTGCAGTTCGGCGAGCGCAAAGCCGCATCGAAGCAAGGCGACCGCCTTTTTGGCGCCCAGGGCGTGCTGCTGCATCCGTGGACGGAGATCGCGATCTGCGAGACGAGCGCGGAATCCATCATCCTCGAAGGCATCGGCTATGATCGCTGCCAGACGGGCATCGTTCTGAATGTCGGGCCCGACCACCTTGGGCTCGGCTACATCGACACGCTGGAGCAGATGACGAAGGTGAAACGCTGCGTGGTCGATGTCGTGCTGCCATCCGGCACGGCCATCTTGAATGCGGATGATCCGCTCGTCGCGGGCATGGCGGAGTATTGCAAAGGCAGCGTGCTGTTTTTCAGCCGCGATGCAGGCAATGAGGTGCTCGTGAAGCATCGCGAGGCAGGCGGTCGTGCGGTGTTTGTGCGTGAAGAGGCCATCTGGCTCGCGGAAGCGTCTGAGGAGCGCTCCTTGTGCCCGCTGTCATCCGTGGCGTTGCCGCATGACGGGCACTTTGCGGCGCATGTGGAGGCCATTCTGGCATCCGTGGCCGCTGCGTGGGTGTATGAAGTCCCTGATCAGCAGCTATCGGACCGTCTTGCCTCTTTTGCGTGAATTGCTCACGATGAGCAAAAAGGCCATGGCAGGGGGCGTTCCCACCTCGTGAACTATTTTGAATTCAATCCAATGACAGCCGCATGACGGGGGCGGGTGTGAGCATTCCGTGGCCGGAGGATGGTGTGGGCCTTCTTCAGGCAGAATGGAGCCGGCTCGGCATCACGGGCTGGATTGCAGTGACCCCCACGCAGGATGGCACAGCCCGCCTCGGCCTCACCACCGAGTCCAGCGCATGGATGCCCGGTTTTGACACACTTCAGCTCGCTCAGACGCTCAAACTCGATGTGCAGCACTCCGATGCAATGGCCGTCGTGACCCGCGATGAACCCCGGTTGCACTGGCTCGGCGGGCTTGCGCATGCGATGACGCGGCAGCGCATCAAGCGTGCGCATCTGCTGGTGATCGCCAGCCGCATGGAGGGTGGTGCCAATGTCATCGTCGAGGCCATCGCCGCCGGGGTGCCGGTGATTGCAAGCGACATCAGCGGCAACATCGGCATGCTGGGCGAGCACTATCCGGGGCTGTTCCCGTTTGGCGATGCCGTGGCTTGCGCCGCCATGATGTGGCGGACCGAGACGGACAGCCGCTTCTACGATCGTCTGCAACGCGCCTGCGCGCAGCGGGCGAAGTATTTCGAACCGGGGCGCGAAGCAGCGGGCATCCGTGGCGCCGTTGCCCGTGTGATGACGCAGTAAACCTGTAAGCATCGGTTGGCTGTTTGCGACAAAATTGCCCGCCGCCCTGTTTCCTGGAGAACTGCATGAATGCCCCGGTCAGCAACAACGCCGTCGAACCCCGCCTCACCGAGCGCATCGCCGCGGT
>CALMTT010000568.1 GCA_937872615.1 uncultured Verrucomicrobiaceae bacterium
GCACGCTCGTCCCCGATGTGATGCGCTACGGTGACTACTCCCGCCTCGGCGAGAGCATCTACGATCATCCTTATCAATGGGGCTCGAAGCGCACCGGTCCGGATCTCGCCCGCGAAGGCGGTGCCCGTCCGAACTCCTGGCACTACGAGCACATGATGGACCCGCGTTCCATGTCCCCGCAGTCCAACATGCCGCCCTACGCTCATCTGAAGGACAAGCCCTTCGATCAAAACGCCCTGCCGAAGAAGATCGCCGTGATGCGCCAGCTCGGTGTGCCCTATCCCGCCATGGATGCCACCAGCATCAAGATGAAGGCCCTCGAACAAGGCGCTGCCATCGCCGAGGACCTCAAGAAGGCCAACATCGTCGTCCGCCCGGACAGCGAGATGGTCGCCATCATCGCCTACCTGCAAAAGCTCGGCCAGTATGACACGCCTGCCGTCGAAGAGGTTCTCACCAAGAAGAGCGGCGGCGGAGTCCCCTTCCCGCTCACGCCGGTGAATCCCGACAAGGCCCGCAGCGCCATGGTCAACCCCTGATCGCTCACACCTGTTCGCTCATCTCTCATCCCTTCCGCCATGTACAAGCGCATCATCTACGAAAACTGGCACGCGATCATCCCTCTGATCGCCTTTGCCACCACCGGCGTGGTCTTCGCTGTCATGTCCGTGCGCGGCCTGCTGCTGCGCAAAGAGAAGTCCGAACACATGTCCCACCTGCCACTCGACGACTAATTTAGCCATGGACACTCATCCCACATCCTCCTCCAACGAGCCGAAACTCCGCGATCACGTCTATGACGGCATCCAGGAGTATGACCAGAAGCTCCCGAACTGGTGGCTTTTCACCCTCTACATCACCATCGTCTGGTTCATCGGCCACTGGCTCTGCTACTACCAACTCGGCATCGGCAGCTCCGACCAGGACGAGATGGACAAAGTCATCGCCGAGCAAAAAGCCGCCCGTGACAAGCAGACCGAAAACATCACCGACGAGCAGCTCTGGGCCATGTCCCGCGATCCGCAGGCCGTCGAGGCTGGCAAAGCGGTCTTCATGACCCCCGGCATGTGCGTCACCTGCCACGGCCCCGACCTCACCGGCACGCTCGCCGGAGCCAAACTCCCCGGCCTCCCGCTCCACGATCAAGAATGGAAGTATGGCGGCAAGCCCACCGAGATCTTCAAGATCGTCCGCAAAGGCTCACCCGACATCACCAAGGGCATGGCCGCATGGGAAGCCGTGCTCGGCGTGCAAAAAGTCAGCCAGGTCACCGCCTTCGTCCTCAGCCATCACAAGGAAGGCGAGCCCATCACGAAAGCTCCCGATGCACCAGTCGCTGGTGCTGCCGCTCCGGCACCTGCCCCAGCACCGGCACCTGCTCCTACGAAGTAAGCAGCCCTTTAAAACCCTCCGTTGCGCCGCGTGGCTACCACGCGGCGCTTCTTTTTGGCCTCAATAAGTTTGCCGCCACGACTCGATCATCTCATCACCCACCGGCAGTCGGCTCTTGATCGCCACTTCGATCTGACCTGAGGCCGACACGACATAGAAAATGGTCAGGTAATGCTCCGGCGGCAGGTCTTGTCGGATCACTTCATTGCGACCTGCGATCGCCTCGATGCTGCCATGCTGCGCTGCTTTCAGCGCCATCACGGTCGAGAGCACCAGACCGGGCTTCGGATTGTTGTTCCAAAGAATGCCACCTTCCGCATCGAGGATCGTCACGAGCGAACCCGCGGGCAACGCCTCCAAAGCACGCCGCGCATACGCCGCGAGGCGAGCCTCCGGTGTCTCGACCACGGGTGCAGCAGCTTCAACAACCGGCAGCGAGTGACTCAAGATACCCGCTTCCGCTGCGCGATGCCGGATCATGCGCAGCCGCTCGCGGATGCGATCCAGCGGCGGAGCCGCCTCCGCCTCGGCATGAACAGGCGTGGTATCCACTGGAGCATCGTCGTGAACTTCTTCGTGAGCCTCTTCGGGCTCTGCAGATGCCTCAGGCTGCAAAACAGGTTCTTCACGCGTTTGAGGCAAAGGAGGAAATTCCTCTCGAACAGGCTGCAAGGCCTCCACCGGGTGCGGAGCGGCCTCTTCCATAAAAAACGACATCGGTGCCTCCGCGTCCGTTTCCGGCAGCGTGGCGATTTCCGCACTCTCAGCGACCTCTTCAAGAACCGCCGGTGCTTCCAGCCTCTCCAGAAGGCTGTGCAGGTGCGTCTCGTCAATCCAGGAGACTCGCGTGTTCATGAGTTTTTTCGCGTTGTTTGGACATCCCGGCGCGTTGCTCCAGCTCCGCGGCGATCTGATCAAAGATCAGCGCCTCCGGCGGCGGATTGCGTTTCGTCAGCGCCACCGGCACTCCGAGGGCGCTCGCATCGAGGAAAGAGGGCATGCGTGGGATGCTCTGTTGGAAAAGAAGGTTCGCGGGCAGCATCTCACGCAGCTCGCGGGCCACACGCAGGCTCATCTCGTGCTCGCGCATCACCATCGTGAGCAAAATGCCAGCCACCTTCACGCCAGCACCCTCCGCACGGAACCTCGCCAGCGTCTCCAGCATGTGCGGCACGCTCCGCACGGCCAGTGGCTCAGCCTGCTGCGGCAGGATCACATAGTCACAGGCCTTCACAATCGTCTCCGACATGCCATTCAAGCCCGCCGCAGTATCAAACAGCACACAATCGATGCCGCGCAGCTCCGCCGCCCTCAGCAGATCGGCCACGCGACCCGGCGCCTCGTGCATCACGGCCGTCACGCGAGCACTCGCGTCCGTCAGGCCAGCCGGCATCACCTCGAGTTCGGGCAGGCGTGTGGTGATCACGAGGTTTGGCAGGTCACCACGCTTCAAAAGGAACTCATAAAAGCCCTCGCGGCTCTTCGCGCTTTTCGCCAAGGACAGGCCAACGCCGCCTTGCGGGTCCGTGTCCACCAGCAGCACACGCCAGCCGCGGCGGGCGAGCGAGTAGGCGAGGTTGATGCAGAGCGTGGTTTTACCCACGCCCCCTTTTTGACTGGCTGTTGAGATGGCGATCACGCGCCGATGCTAGGCTGTGTTTGAAAACAGGCAAACACGCTGGTCAACTTTCCGCCCGGGCGGCTCCCGGTCGGGCCAGGCTGATCGTGAATTGCGTGTGGCTGCCCTCCGCCGTGTCCACGCTCACCTCCCCGCCCATGCCTTGGATCATGCGGTAGCACAGGCTCAGGCCCAGCCCCATGCCCTGCCCCACCGGTTTCGTCGTGAAGAAAGGATCAAAAATCTTCGCCAGGTTCGCCTGTGGGATGCCGGAGCCGTTGTCACGCACGATCAAAAGCACGCGAGAATCCTGTTCGAAGGCTTTCAGCATGATCTGAGCCTCCGCGCGGCCTTGCAGCGCATCGAGACTGTTTTGCACCAGGTTCAGCACAATCTGGATGAGATGGTTTTCATCCCCTTGAGCGATCAAGCCCTCCGGCACCTCGTCCACCAGCGTCACCGAGCGGTCGCTGATCTCCTTGTTCAGCAGGCGCAGCGCCTTCCGCGTGATCTCATGCAGGTTCACCGGCCGTGAGCCGCGGTTCTCCGGATGGGCAAAGGTGCGCAGATCGCTCACGATGGCCGCCACGCGGTCAATCCCTTCACCAATGTCCGCCGCGATGCGGTTCACCGACTCCGCCATGTCCTCCGGCAGGCCTTTGCTCTTCTTCTTCAGCAGGAAGATCGCTGACTTCACATAGTTCAGCGGGTTGTTGATCTCGTGCACGATGCCCGCGCTGAGCCGGCCGATCGAGGCCAGCTTCTCGCTTTGATCGAGTTGCAGCTCCGTCTCGCGCAGACGCTTGAGCGTCGCCGTCAGCTCCTCGTTTCGCGCAGCCAGCTCCTCGCGCTGGTCCTCCACCTTGCACCGCGCGGCAAACTCTCGCAGGCGGATCGCATGATGCTGGCGGCTGCCAAAGTAGAGCACCACGCAATTGAGAAGGATGAAGCCCGTGTTGTTCACGAAGATGCCCAGCGCCTTCGGATCGTCACCGCGCAGCAAATTGGGCAGCGTCGATGCAAAGTAGGCCGCCAGCACCAGTGCCAGCGTGATGCCGATCTCGCGGAAGGTCCAATGGAAGACAAACGACGTGGCCACGATGCACAGTGTGAGGCCCGCGTAGTAGCCGCTGCCCGGATCACCGCTCAGATACATCATCGCCGCGATCATCACCGCCGGCAGCAGCGGCAGCACGATGGGATACACGCGGCACCACCGCTGCCCCCACGAGCCATTCAGCGCCAGCAGCAGCGGCACGCACGATGCCGCGCAGGCCAGGCGCAGCACGAGGAACTCCCACTTCCGCTCCGGATAGGCCATCCAGTCCAGGAACCAGCACAGCGGCACCAAGATCATCACAAACCACGCGCCCATCCGCGCATTGCGCAGGTTCAGCTCCTGCTGCTCCTGCGCAAAACGGCCCTGGTTCGAATCTGGACGGCTCTCCGACATCGTGTTCAAACAGTACTTAACGACGAACGCGGCCCGGAGACAAGGGGACAATCAGACGTTGGCAGCACTGGCAGGCACGAAGCTCAATTCAAAACACACCTCTCCTTGTCTCCCCGGCGACTTGTCTCATTGTCGCCGCATGCGCATCCTCATCGCTCCGGACAAATACAAGGGCAGCCTCTCCGCCACCACCGTGGCGCAAACCATCGCCGCTGCCTTCCGCGAGCATTCGCAGGACTTTGTGCTCGATCTCTGCCCCATCGCCGATGGTGGCGAAGGCACCGCAGAGGCCATCATCACCGCCAAAAACGGCTCGTGGGTCGAATGCCAGACCATCGATGCCCAAAACCGGTCTGTGACCGCGAAATACGGCCAGGTGGAAGGCGAAGCCATCATGGAAATGAGCTCCGCCAGCGGCCTCGCCATCGTCAGCGATCTCCCGCTCGATCCCGCCACCGCCAGCACGCACGGCACCGGCTTGATGATGCTCGATGCCATCCAGCGTGGGGCCAAGCGCCTCATCATCGGCATCGGCGGCAGTGCCACCAACGACGCCGGCACCGGCATGGCCCGTGCCCTCGGCTTTCGCTTCCTCGACGAAAACGGCCACGAACTCCAAGACCTCCCGCGAGACCTCGACAAGCTCCATCGCATCGAAACACCCGCCGTAGGCGCATTCGCCAGAATGCGGGAAAATGAGCCCATCGAGATCCTCGTCGCCTGCGATGTCACCAATCCACTCCTCGGCCCCGAAGGCTGCACCCGCGTTTACGGCCCGCAAAAAGGCGTGAAGGACTTCGCTTACTTCGAATCACGTCTCGCACGGCTCGCCAAGATCATCGAACGTGATCTCGGTGTGAATCCCGCCGAGGCTCCCGGAGCCGGTGCGGCCGGTGGATTGGGCTTTGGCCTCATGGCCTTTTGCGGAGCAAAGCTCACCAGCGGCTTCGATTTGATCGCCGACATCATCGACCTCCATCGACGCGTCGCCGCCGCTGACCTCGTCATCACCGGCGAAGGCCGAATCGATGCTCAAACCCTCCACGGCAAAGGCCCGATGGGCGTCGCGAGACTCGCCCGCGAGCTCGGCAAGCCCGTCGCCGCCCTCGCCGGCCTCATCGAAGCCCGCGAAGCCCTCGCGCCTCATTTTGATCACCTCATCCAAGTGAAGCCCGAAGCCATGCCCGTGGCCGAAGCCATGCAAAAAGGCCCAGAACTGCTCGCCAGCGCCTGTCGCGATCAATTGATCCCTCGACTCACAACTGCGGCGTCCAGCGATGCTTGCGGCGAATGACCGGAAGGTCTTCGCGGCGGAGATGTACACCTTGGCGGTGGATGTTGATGAGGATGCCGATGGCGATCATCGCGGCGAGCAGGCTGGAGCCGCCGTAGCTCACGAATGGCAGTGGAAGGCCCTTGTTGGGCAGCAGCGCCGTCGTGACACCCATGTTGAGAAGGGCTTCCATGCCGAGCAGGAAGGTCAGGCCGCTGCCGAGCAGTTTGCCGAAGCGATTCGGTGCATACGCAGCCACCATGAAGCCGCTCATCACCAGCACGGCAAAGCCAAGCACCGTGCCCGCGGTGCCGCGGAGGCCGAGTTCCTCGCCGACCATCGGGAAGATGAAGTCGGTGTGAGCTTCGGGAAGGTAGGAGAGCTTCATGCGACCTTCACCAAGGCCACGCCCTTCGAGGCCGCCGGAGCCGAAGGCGAGCTTCGACACCCACTGCTGGAGGCCGAGCTTGTCTTTGTTGCCTTCGAGATCAAAGAGCACCATCACGCGCTCGAAGCGGTTCGGGAGAAATTTGATACCCGCGGCCAATCCGCCGAGCACCAGCATGATGATGACTGCGAGATAACGCAGCTTCGTTCCAGCCACAAACATCACACCGAGCCCCACCACCGACGCGAGCAAGGCGCTGCCGAGGTCAAACTCGCAGCCAATCAACCCGACGACGCCCATGAGGATCAAGCCGGGCAGCAAGAAGCCGCGGCGGAAGGTGCGCACCAACGTCTCATGCGTCGCAAACCATCCTGAGAGCGCGATGAGCAGGGCGATCTTCGCGAATTCCGAGGGCTGGATGCGAAACGAGCCCATGCCGATCCAGCGACGCGATCCATTGATCTTCACACCGACGCCCGGGATGTAGCAAAGCACCAGCAGCACCGCCGCGCCGATGAGGATGTGCCAGCGCCAGCGCTGCCAGGCATTGAAATCAATCATCGCCGCCGCACCACAGGCCACGAGCGAGATGCCCAGCCAGCTCAACTGCTTCCACACCGTCACATAATCCTCCGTCCCTTCCTGGGCGACCTCAAACGTCGTGCTCGCCAGCATCGTGATCCCCAGCGCGAGGAGGCCGATGACGGAGGCAAGCAGCAGGATGATGGAATGGCGGGACATGTTTGTAGTTCGGGCTTCAGCCCGTGTTTGGAGATCGTTGAGCGGGCTGAAGCCCGAACTACGAACTTACTTGGCCGGAATGACCAACTTCATCCCTTCGCGCATGGCGTTGGGGTTTTTGATGTTGTTGGCTTTTTGGATGGCGGCGACGGAGACGCCATACTTGGTCGAGAGGCGGTAAAGCGTTTCACCAGAGGCAAGGGTGTGCGTCTTGGCTGTGGACTTCGTCGCAGCAGGCTTCGGCGGGGTTTCTTTGGTGGTGGATTTCTTCGCTGTGGTGGTCTTCGGGGCTGGGGGAGCCTCGGCGAGACGCTTGGTCATCTGGCTGGGTGTGGGCACGGGGTTGGGCTTCGCGAGCGGTTTGGGCTCGGGCTTCACAACGACCTTCTTCGGCTCAGGCTTGGGCTCCGGTTTCGGTTCTGGCTTGGCCTCGACCTTCGGTGCGGGCGGGGCCTCGGGCTCCACCTGGGTGACCGGAGGAGCGTCGTTGACGACGGCGAGGGCCTTTTCGGTCTCGGCCGTGGCGTTGGCGAGCGCGGCCATGGCTTCGGGGTTCACGCGGCCGATGATCTGCTGCGCGGGTGCGGTATCCGTGGCAAGCGCGGCGATGGCAGGAGCCTCGGCGGCGGCGCTGAGGCTGTTGCCGATCGGAGCGGACTCACCGGGAACGAGGAGGGACATTGGCACGGAGGAAGCCGAGATGCTCGCGGGCGCATTTTCGGGCTTCACCGGCTCACCTTGAGTCGCAGGCGGAGACTGGCGGGTCATGGCGAGCGCAGTGTCACGGTCCACCGGCACGGCGGAGGGCACGTCTTGCTTGGGAACGTTGAGCAGCGTGCCGGGCTCGATTTGAATGCCTTTGTCGAGGCGGTTCATCTCGATGATCTTGTCCTCGGTGGTGCTGTGCTTCTCGGCGATGCTGCGAATGCTATCGCCGGAGGCCACGGTGTATTGCTCCGTGTGCTCATCGGGATTCGCCACGGCGTTTGCCTGGGCATTGATGATGTCCTGGCTGGCCTGCGGCAGGCCGGAGGAGCTGGTCTGTGCACGAGCGGCCTGGGTGATCGTCTGCACCGGAGCCTCCTCCTCGCCCATGAAATCATATACGATGATGCCACCGATGAGGACGACGTGAATCAAAAGCATGACCACGAACATGCGTGCCATGCCGGTGTTGGGTTCGTGCTGGTTCCACTCGCCTTCGTCAGTGACGAGAGCCACACGATGCTTGTGACGGTCGCCATCCATCAGCTTGATGATCAGCGAGTCTTTTTTGCTTCGTTTTGTTTTCATGGTGCGCGCTTGGTTCGGGTTGGTCGGTTTGTTGTCTTGAGAAAAATCAGGTGAGGGCGTTCGCGGCGTCGCGGAAGGCATCGCCGCGCTGGCCGTAGCCGGTGTACATGTCGAAACTGCTCGTGCCGGGGCTCAGGATGATGGCATCGCCGGGCTGTGAGAGCTGCGTGGCGAGCGAAACAGCCTCCACCATGTCCTTGCCCCGTTTGCAGGGCAGCAGGTCGCCAAAGGTCTGCTCGAGCTGCGATGCGATCTCGCCGATGAAGACCATCGCGCGGACCTGCCCCTTCAGTTCGGCACGCAGCGGCGTGTAGTCGAGCTGCTTGTCCTTGCCACCGGCGATGAGCACGATGGGCCGCTCTTGCGAGCGAAGGCAGGCTTCTAGCGCATGAAGGTTCGTGGCCTTGGAGTCATTGATGTACTCGCGATCCGCGAGCGTGCGAATGAGTTCGCAGCGATGGCGAGGCACTTCGTAGTCCGCCAAAGCCTTCAGCATGGCATCAAATTCGAGACCGAAGACCTTTCCAGCCATCAAAGCGGCCAACACGTTCTCCATATTGTGCTTGCCACGCACTTTGAGATTCGCTGCGGAGCCGATCTCATGGCCCGAGTGATAAAATTTGCCGTTCGCGTAGCTGTAATCGGCTTCTGCACCATAAGCGGAGAAGGTCCAGCGTTGGGCATTGCCACTCGAAACGCTCTCCCCTGCCCTGACGATGGCGACATCGCTTTCGGTGCAGTTTTCGAAGATGCGGGCTTTCGCGGCAAAATACTCCGGCATGCCCGGATAGCGGTCGAGATGATCGGGGGCGAAGTTGAGCCACAGGCTGGCTTTCGCGCGGAACTTGCGGATGGTCTCCAGTTGGAAGCTGCTGATCTCGAGCGCCAGCACGTCGTATTTCACGCCGCTGGCAACGACTTCGCTCAAGGACATGCCGTGATTGCCACACGGGATCGACTTCATGCAGCAGCCATTGAAAAGCGCCGCAATGAGCTCCGTGCAGGTGCTTTTGCCGTTCGTGCCGGTGATGGCAACCATCGGCATGTCAGTCAGATTAAAGCCAAACTCCGTCTCACCGACGAGCGGCACGCCCGCGGCGGTGAATTTCGCCGGCAAGGGCCAGTGTTCATCGAGTCCGGGGCTGATGATGACGAGATCGAAGTCACCCGCTTTGACCACGAGGTCACGCGCGACCTGTCCGAGCACGCATTTGAAGTCTTCCACCGGCTTCGCCTTGTCGCCTTCGTCGAAAATCGTCACCTCCGCGCCATGCAGACGTGCCAGACGCGCGGCACCGAGGCCGCTGCGACCAGCACCGAGGACTGCAAAGCGTTGGTTACGATACATGGAGACTAAAAGATTGGGTGAACCACGAATGGGCACGAATTTTCACGAATGGATTGAGCCATTCGTGATCCTTCGTGAGCATTCGTGGTTAAAGACATTGTTGTTTAGCGAAGTTTGAGCGTGGCGAGACCGAGCAGGGCGAAGAGAAGGCTCATGATCCAGAAGCGCACGATGACCTGGTTCTCGTGCCAGCCTGCGAGCTCGAAATGATGATGGATCGGGGCCATGCGGAAGATGCGCTTGCCGCGTGATTTGAAGCTCCAGACCTGCAAGATCACGCTCATGGCCTCCATGACGAAGACGCCGCCAACGAGGGCGAGAACGATCTCCTGTTTGCAGCCGATGGCGAGCGCGGCAATGCAGCCGCCGAGTGCGAGCGAACCGGTATCACCCATGAACATCTTCGCGGGATGGGCATTGAACCAAAGGAAGCCCAAGCAGGCTCCCGCCAGTGCCATCGCGATGATGGGAAGCTCGTTGGCGAGGCTGTGATGCGCGACGCCGAGGTAGTCGGAGTATTTCGCGTTGCCGCAGATGTAGCCAAAGCCGGTGTAGGCCAGCGCCGTGGTGAGCGAGCAGCCGGTGGCGAGGCCGTCGAGGCCATCGGTGAGGTTCACGGCGTTCGAAGCACCGACGATGATCAGCGAGAACATCGCCACGGCGAAGATGCCCATGTCACTGATGACCGCGTCTTTGACGAAAGGAATGTAAAGGGCACGCAGCGTGTGGCCGTTGTCAGCAGGCACGAGGTAGGCGAAGGCGAAGCCCGCGATGACGGCCACGCTGGTCTGCCAGACGAGCTTGGTGCGAGCGGAGACTCCTTTGGAGTTCTTCTTGCTGATCTTCAGGTAGTCATCGCGGAAGCCGAGCGCCCCGAGGCCGATGGTGGTGAAGAGGACGATCCACACCATGACGTTGTCCCACTTGGCCCACAGCAGCGTGGAAAGGATGATCGTGCCGAGAATGAGAATGCCGCCCATGGTCGGCGTGCCGGCTTTCTTGCCGTGAAGCTCGGCGAGCTTGTGCACTTCGTCGGCGGTGCGGATGGGCTGGCCGATCTTGAGGGAGATGAGCTTGCAGATCAGCTTGTCGCCATACATGAGCGAGAGCACGAAGGCCGTGATGGCGGCACCACCCGCACGGAAGGTGTGGTATTTGAAGAGGTTGAGGATCTTGTAGAGCGCGGCGTCGTCGCTCATCCAGTTATGGGCGAGCATCCATTCGCGCAGTTCGTAAAGCCAGTACATCATGACGCTTGAAAGTGGGTGAGGACTTTTTCCATGCCGGCGCTGCGGCTGCCTTTGAGCAGCACGAGATCGCCCTCGCGCAGCACCTCGCGCAGATGAGCGGCGCAGGCGGCGTGATCGGGAAAGTGAAGGGTGCGCATGCCTTTGGCAGCACCGGAGATCCATTCGGCATCACTGTCGCCGACGGTGCAGAGCGCGTCGAGATCGAGCGAGGCAGCGAACTCGCCCACACGCTTGTGCTCGGCCTCGGCGAGGTCGCCCAGCTCGCCCATGCGGCCCAAAACGGCCACACGGCGGCCTTTGGTGTCCAACGTGGCCAGCGTGCGCAGTCCGGCGATCATGCTGTCAGGATTCGCATTGTAGCTGTCGTCGATGAAACAGATGCCGTGGACCACTTTTGGCTCCACGCGACCGCCGGTGAGCTTTGCATTGCTCAAAGCATCTGCGATGTCCGCAGGCGAGATGCCATGGCGCCAGCCCATGCAGGCCGCGAGAGCGGCATTGGCCACCATGTGCTCGCCAAGGATCGGCAGACGCGTCTCGACCTTCTCACCGCTGAAATCGAGTGTGAACGTGGTGCCCGTGCCGTCAGCGCGAAGGTTGATCGCACTCACATCGCCTGCGTTGACTCCGGCTGTCGAGACGACGGCCTGGCAATGGCGGGTGATGACGGGCGTGTACTTGTCATTCGCATTCAGGACGACGACGCCGCTGCGCTTCACCTGCGCCGGAAGCGTGGCTTTTTCCCAAGCGATGGCATCCTGCGTGCCCATGTACTCGATGTGCGCCATGCCGATGTTCGTGACGATGCCTGCATCGGGATCGGCGATGTCGGTGAGCACCTCGATCTCGCCGGGATGGTTCATGCCCATCTCCGTGACGCAGCACTGCTCGCCCGTTTTGAGCGCGAGAAGCGTCAAAGGCACGCCGATGTGGTTGTTGAGATTTCCAAGTGTGGCACGCGTGACGAACTTTTTCGACATCACGATCGCGGTGAGATCCTTGGTCGAGGTTTTGCCATTCGAGCCGGTGAGGCCGACGATCAGCGGATTGTGCTGCTGGCGATACCCGCGGGCCATCAACTGCAGCGCCACCAAGGTGTCATCGACCTCCAAAATGGGGCACGGCAGCGTTCCCCATGCTGGATCGATCTTGCTGACCACCACCGCAGAAGCTCCTGCGGCGGCCGCTTGTGGCACAAAGGTGTGCGCGTCGAACTTTTCGCCGATGAGAGCAAAGAACAGGTCTCCCGTGGCTACTTTGCGCGTGTCCGTGCTCACGCTCTCGACCAGACGCGAAGCATCTCCGTGCACGGTGGCGTGCGCGTAGTCGGCGAGGGTCTGGAGTGTCGTGGGCGTCATGGAAGGGACTGAAAGGACAAAAAGGACGGAAGGGACTTAGAATCGGCGGTCAGGTGGAGGGCCGAAGCCGCCACGCATGGCTTCGCGTTCGGCTTCGCGCTCTTCGCGTTCTTGGGCGCGGGCGGTTTTCGTGTGGAAGAGGAGCTGGCGGGCGACCTTGCGGTCGTCGAAGGGATGTTTTTTGCCTTGGATGTCCTGGTAGTCTTCGTGGCCTTTGCCCGCGATGACGATGATGTCGCCCGGACGGGCATTCTCGATGGCAATCTGAATGGCCTGACGGCGGTCGGCGATCACCGCGTGGCTGTTCGGGCGGGCAAAACCGGCCTTCGCATCATTCAAGATGGCCTGCGGGTCTTCCGTGCGCGGATTGTCGGAGGTGAGCACGCAGATGTCACTGCCCTGCTCGGCCGCGGAGGCCATTTTCGGGCGTTTGGTGCGATCACGATCTCCACCACAACCGAAGACGGTGATGATGCGGCCGGGGCGCAGGGCGCGAACGGTCTTCAAAGCATTCACGATGCCATCGGGCGTATGCGCATAGTCCACGAAGATCTGGAAGCGTGTCGTGGTATCGGTCACGCGTTCGAGGCGTCCGGGCACCTGAGGCGCTTTTTGCATGTTCGCGATGGCTTCGCGGAGATTCAGGCCGGAACTGCTCACGGCTGCGAGAGCAGCCAGCGTGTTGTAAACGTTGAAATCGCCAATGAGCGGCGTGCGCACGAGGAAGCTGCGGCCTTTGGCATCGAGTTCGAACTGCGTGCCCGTCATGTCATAGCGCACGTTGTTCGCACGGAAGTCATTTCCGACGCTGAATCCGTATTTGATGACGCGGCCGGTGCTGGCGAAACGTTCGATCAATTTGCGACCCCAAAGATCGTCTCCATTGATGATCAAACTCGCACGCGGCGTGTCGGCGGCGATTTGGAAGAGCTTCACCTTCGCCTCGAAATACTTCTCCATCGTGCCGTGGTAGTCGAGATGGTCCTGCGTGAGGTTTGTGAAGATGGCGGATGCAAACGGCAGGCCATGAGCGCGATGCTGATCGAGCGCATGCGAGGAGACCTCCATGGCGCAGGCACGGCAGCCATTGCCGCGCATCTGGGCGAGCAGACTCTGAATCTCCAGCGACTCCGGCGTGGTGTGCGTGGCAGGCACCTGCTGGCCTCCAAGATCGTAAAAAATGGTGCCAAGCAATCCGCAGCGCATCTGGCCGAGATTCATCAAATGATGCGCGAGGAAGGCGGTGGTCGTTTTGCCATTCGTGCCGGTGATGCCGATGAGCGTCATGTTTTTCGCCGGATGGCCGTTCAAGGCCGCGGCGGCATCGGCGAGCGCGATGCGTGAGTGACGCACATGAATCCACGGCGTGGAGCAACCATCCGGCGGAGCCTGTTCCGCGATGATGGCGGCACAACCGGCCTCGATGGCCTTCGGGATGAAGGTGTGGCCGTCCACGCTGCTGCCACGCAGCGCCACGAAGGCGATGCCGGGCCCTGCTTTGCGTGAATCGTAAGCGAGGTCGGTGATCTCCGTGTCCAGCGAACCGCTGGTCATGGGCTTGTCGAGATGAGGGATGAGATCGCGAAGAGTCATTTTATTTGGCGCCTCCTTTTTGCGCGAGGTTCATGCGCTTCTGGTGGCGGGTGGCGAGGTGGTGCAGCGTCTCGCGCACGACCTCGGCAAAGATGGGACTGGCGACCTTGCCGCCGCGAATGTCGTGATGATCCTTTGCCACCGGATCATCGAGCATCACGACGCAGGTGACCTTCGGACTCTCCACCGGCGCAAAACCCGCGAAGGAGGTCACATAATGGTTCGGGATGTATTTGTTGAGCTTGTCGTCGTAACGCACCGAGGTGCCCGTCTTGCCCGCCACGCGAATTTCCGGCGCGAGTGACGCACGCTTGCCGGTGCCTTCGAGCACAACACCTTCGAGGAAATCTCGCAGATGCGCCGCGGTAGCCGCGGTGCAGGCCTGACCGACGGGCTGCGGCGGCACATGCTCCACCTTCCCTTCCGGCGTGGTGATGCGGTCAATGATCCGCGCCTGCATCAGCGTGCCACCATTGGCCACAGCTCCGTAAGCCAGCGCGACATGCAGCGGCGTAGTGTTGAGGTTGTAGCCGACGCAGACGTTCTTCTGCGTGGGATTGCTCCACTTGCCCATCGGCAGGATGCCGGGCTGCTCGTCACTGAGACCGATGCCGGTGCGCTGGCCGAAGCCGAAGCGCTTCGCGTAGTCGAGCAGCGAATCGCGACCGATGCGCTTGAAGATCTTGTAGGTGCCGATGTTGCTGGAGTGAACGAGCACGCCTTTGACCGTCTGGCGGCCGTTAGATTCGTCATCGTTGATCCACACTTTGAGCTTCGGCTCGAACCAGTGCCAGTCCTCGCAGTCGATGATCTCGGTGGGCGTGACTTTTTTCATGTCGAGCGCCGCAGCGAGCGTGACAATTTTGAAGGTGGAGCCGGGCTCGTAGAGGCCGCCGTGCACATGATTCGTCCAGGTGGACTCATCCGGGTTCTCGCTGTCACGATGCGGACGTGCGGCGGCGGCGAGGATCGAGCCGGTGAAGGGATCCGTGACGACAATGACGACGCGTTTGGCCTGGTGGGACTTCCACTCACGCTCGCAGATGCCCTCAACGATGTCCTGGAGCTGCATGTCGATGGTGAGATGGATGTCATGGCCGTTGCGCGGCTCGACAACCTTGCCGCGGTAGGCCGGCAGCTCGTTGCCCGAGCGGTCACGCTCGATGAACTGCTCGCCCGACACACCCGAGAGCATGCCGTCCATGAGCTTTTCGACGCCCCACAGGCCGTGGTTGGTCTTCGTGTCCGTGTCGCCGATGAAGAGCGAGATGCGGTCCTTTGCTGGAAAAGTGCGCTCAACGACCGGGCGGAGATAGATGCCGAAGAGACGCTCTTTTTTGAGCACTTCGGCGATGCTTTCGGCACGCTCGTCTTCGATGAGTTTTTCGAGAATGACCTCGCCTTTGTCGGCGGTGATTTTTGTCAGCACCTCGTCCTTCGGCAAAGAAAGCACCGGAGCGAGCTTTGTGGCGATGTGATCGTGATACGCGGCAAGCGTCTCGGCATCCGTCATCGTCTCGCGGATCTCGATGGCCTTCACACCGCGCAGCGTGGCGAGGCGATGACGCACGGTGACGATCTCACGCAGGTGGGCGCGGTCGGTGTAGAGCTCGCTGAAGGCCTCGTCGAAGGCGAGGAAGTCGTCATTGTAGTCTCGGATGGTGCCGCGATGCGCCGGCAGGGTGATGTGGCGCTGGTATTTGTTCGCGGCGAGACCGGCGAGGCGAGGCGACTCCTTGATCTGAATGACCGCGAGCTTCCACGTCACAATCGAAAAGCCCGCCAGCAGCACGAACAACAACCCCATCATGCGACGGCACAGCGGGCGGTCGCGGCGGAGCTGAGTGTGATCTGGAAGGGGCTGGCTCAAGGTGCGGGAGTGTTTTGCGCGAGGGCGCGGGCGACGGGGATCGCGGCTGGGACAGGCGCTTCATCCGTGCTCAAAGCGACGGCGGTGGGCGCGGGAGCGGCAGCGGGCATGACGAGGATGCGGCCCTCATCGAGCGGGCGCAGCATCGTGGCGATCTTGGTGAGGCGCGGCTGCACTCGCTGCGAGGCGAAGGCCTTCTCTTTGAACTGCGCGAGCTTTTCGATCTCCGTGCGCAGCAGGCGGATTTCATCCTCCACCTTCCGCTGCTCCTCGCCGAGGGCGCGGACGCGGTTTTTGCCCACCACGATGCCGAGCCCGGCGAGCGCGAGCGAGGCCACCACGACGATGATCGCGGTGATGGCGGTCAGGCTGAGGCTGTTCCGGTAGCGGGTGGTGCGACGGGCTTTCATGATGGCAGGCGTTCGACGACACGCAGGCGGGCGCTGCGGGCGCGGGGATTGAGTTCGAGCTCGGCCTCGGAGGCTTCGATGGGCTTCCGCGTGATCAATTTGAGCACGCAGTCCGGATTCGGCCGCGGCGCGGGCCACTCGGGGCGGTCCAGCTCGGGCGCGGAAAGGTGCGCGAAGGTCTGTTTGACGATGCGGTCCTCCAGCGAGTGGAAGGTGATCACCGCGAGGCGTCCACCGGGCTTCAGCCACTTCGGCGCGGCCGCGAGAAAATCACGCAGCGCGGCGAGTTCGTCATTCACGGCGATGCGCAGCGCCTGAAACACGAGCGTGGCCGGGTGACGCTTGCCACGCTTCGGCGAGGCTGCGGCGACGATCTCGGCAAGCTGCGTCGTCGTCTGGATGAGACGTGACGAGCGAGCCTTCACGATGGCGCGGGCGATGCGGCGGGCATTGGACTCCTCACCATACTCGAAAAAGATGCGCACCAGCTCCTCCTCGGCGGCGGTATTGATCACATCGGCGGCGGTTTGATCCGCGTCGGTATCCATGCGCATGT
>CALMTT010000569.1 GCA_937872615.1 uncultured Verrucomicrobiaceae bacterium
TTCTGAACCTCGGCGTCCGCGAGCTGGCTGAGGTTGATCACGGAGATGAGCATGGGGCCTCCAATGAAGGGCTGCATTTATTCTGTACCACGACTCTGACGCCGGCGCCGGCGCAAAACGCGACCCTGGGAATCCGACGCTGGTCGCCGGCGTCTTGACCGGACTTGTGAACCCCAATAGAGTCCTCCTGTTCTATTCACAAGTCGCTGGTCGCAGGTCTTTTGCCCGAGGAGGCGCAAAAGCTCGTTTTGGAGGGCCGCGTGCCGTTTGGAGCGATTTTGGAGCAGTATGCGGTGCCGCATTCCAGCCATCCTCGGGGCTATTTCCGCGTTTCGGTGGACCAGCGACTCGCTGATCTGCTCGGGGCTACGAGCGGCCAGATGCTTTTTGGTCGCTGCAACGAGCTGCGGCACGGCTCCGGCCGCGTTCTGGCCGATGTGGTCGAGGTGCTTCCACGCGTTATTTGAGGGGCCAGGTGGCAAATTTTCAACGTGACGCCATCCGGGGGGCGTCATATCATCGTCATTCCGCCAAGCCCACATGCTGACCAACCAGACCATCGACCCCACACGGCAGTTCACGCCAGACAACAGGCATGTGCTCATTCGCCCGTTTGTGAAGGCCTGGCACTGGCTCTTTCCGCCCTCGGTGGCGGCGAAGGACCGGCAGAGCCCGGTGGCACGCTACGTGGCCTTGGCATTGATCACGAGCTTTTGTGTCTCGTTGATCATCGGGGCCATTCTTTATGCGAAGCCGATCCAGGATTCGTGGCAGAGCTCGCGGGCGGAGGGCATGGTGCGGGAGGCACGTGACATGATGGAGAACGGCCAGATCGCCAACGCGGTCTTCAAAGCTCAGGAGGCCTACAGCAAGGCTCCGCACAATGTCGAAGCCATCCGGTTGAACAGCGAGTTCTTCACGCTGATGAAGAGGGAGCAATCGATCTACTTCCTGGACAAGCTCCGCGAGAAGGGGGCTGAGACCTTGGAAGACAAAATGCGCCGAGTGAAAGCGCTCAAAAATCTCAACCGGGACAAGGAGGCGGAAAAGGAGCTGGACACACTGCTCCGGCAGGAGCCTACCAGCGCCGCGCTGGCCAAGCTGGCCGAGGAAATCTACGGCAAAAAACAGCAGAACACCGCGCTGCTGAACATCATGCGAGGTCTGGCAGACAAGAATCCCGAAGATCGCGAGTCGCAGCTGCGGCTGGCCCGCGTGCAGGTGGAGTCCGGCATTCCTTCCCAGTTTAACGACGGCATCAACAATGCGTGGAAGATAGCCCAGGGAGATGACGAGCCGGGACTTAAAGCACTCGAATTCCTCAACGGCATCGAGAGCCTGCCATCGGAGATTTCCATTCCTCTCGTCAAACGCCTCAGGACGCACCCGATGGGTAATGAAAGCCACCTTGTGGCATCCCTGCGGCGCGAGACCGCTCTTTATCCGGACCGCAAGAAGGCGATCATCGACTCGGCGATCACGCTCTTCAAAGACAAGAAGCGCGAGAAGCTCGTGCCATTCATCGCCTGGCTCAAACAGGAGCAGCAGTGGCTTGAAATCGTCACCATCGTTTCCGAGGACGAGGCCAAACGGCACCAGGGCCTGCTTGAGAACTATCTCACCGCACTCACGGTGCTGAAACGCTTCGAACAGATCGAGCGACTCGTCGAAAAGGACGAGGAGGTGAAGAAGATCCTCGACAAGACCACCCATGCCATGTTTCGCGCACATCTGGCCTTTGTCTCCAACATGGCCCCGGAGGAACTTAGGGGCCGGCTGATCGTCGCCAAGGGCTATGCCGAGAGTGAAGGCAGGCTCCCTGCCCTGCAGCGTATCGCTGAGTATGCTGATGCCCGCGGCCACTTCGACATCGCCGAGGACGCCTACCGCCTGACCATTCGCACCGCCCGGCGCAATGCGAACGCCATGTCTCCACGAATTGAGCGGGACGCGCTGATCGGCCTGCTTTCGGCGAGCCTGAACAACGGAAACTCCGAATCCTATTTCCACGCCGCCCAGGAGGCCGTGATCCGCTTTCCGGAAGACAGCGAGTTCCTCGACAAGGCACTCTACATCAGCATCCTGCTTGGCAACGACATGGAGACCAGTCTGCGCAAGGCGCAAAAACTCCTGCAGAACCAGCCGAAGGACAATCATCGCAAGCTCATGGTCGCTCTGGCCTACTACCGGCTCGCCGACAAGCAGCAGTCGGTGAACTACATCCAGTATATGGATCTCAATTTGCTGACTGAGGGACAGCGGGCAGTGTTTGCCGCCATTGCGGCTTCCAATGGCTTCCGCGGCGAAGCTCTTGGCGTGGTGAAGGCGATCAATCCACAGGTCAGGATGTTTCCTGAAGAGCGCATACTTTATAATCGGGTCTTCAATTGAACTGCCCGGACACAAAAAAGCCGCCTTTGAGGCGGCTTTCTTATTGTTGGAACACCAAGTGGCGGAGCGGACGGGGCTCGAACCCGCGACCTCCAACGTGACAGGCTGGCGTTCTAACCAACTGAACTACCGCTCCATACCGTTTGGTGGGCCGCGATGTTAGATGCGACCTCCAACTTCGCAAACGGAAATTGGCGTTCTTGAAAAAATCTATCCGCGCCGAGGTCCGGGCACCTTCTGCGGCACCTTGGGCTCCGGCATGGCATCTCGAATGCGCTTTTCCGCCGGTATGCCGAGCCAGCTTTCGACGTTCTTCAGGTGTTCGATCACACCGGGAGTGTTCATGCCACGGTCGTACTCCCTTTTCAGGATGTCGTAGGCCTTGCGATAGGCTTCAGGATTCTGAGGTGCCTGTGCATACGCAAAGGCAGCGAGATGCAGCGTGATGAGCGGAGCGCCGTGCTTGCGAGCCTCCATGTAAGCGTCGCCAGCTTTTGCCATGTCGTAACTGCGGCGGAAGTAGATGTCAGCCAGGCGTTCCCACAGGCGCGATTCGTTCGGAGAGAACTTCAGGCCTTCGAGCAGGATGTCGATGCCACGTTGCACGTGCTCGTGGTAAAGCTGGCCGCGGATCTCGTTGTTTCGATCCTCGCTCCCGTCGCGATTGAAAAGGTAAAAGCCCGCGGCGTTGTAGGCCATGTGCCATGCGGCCTCATCCCAGTAGGTGGCATTGCGCGGCTGCAGCCGCGTGACGATGCGATAGAGACTATCCACCTGGCCCCAGTTCACCCGTTTGAACTCAGTGTAAGCACGAAGCTGCAGCATGCTGGCCACCAGCCCGCGCACGCCACCGAGAATGGCCGCCAGGCCGCTCTGGCCCATGCTCTCCACCGCACCGACTGGCACCGGTTCATCAATGAGCCTCGCGTCACGCAGCTCACGCGTGACCCGCTGCTCCAGCGGCAGCTTTGCCACGCCGAGAATTAGCAGGACGCCCAGGGCTTGGAGTTTCCGCCTCATAGCTCCTTCTCCACGAAAAGCAGATGGGCGATGGTCATGTAACCGCACACATACATGGCGGCGATCCCAGCCATGTCGAGCACGGCGGCCCAAGGAACCGCCTCGCCGGCGACCACGCCATCCACGACGTCGAACTGCGCCAGATCCGGAAAAACGACCGCCAGCGCCAGTGCCGCGAGACGTTCCGTCTGGCCGCTGAGGTAGGGGTGGAAGAAAAACTCGCGCAGCAGGTGCTCACCGTGGCCGATGATCACGGCACAGAAGGCCACGACGATGGTGAACAGCGTCGAACTGGCGATACAGGCCAGCACGAGTGCCATCGTGGTGACCACAGCAGCTTTCAAAAAGATCGCCAACACCGCCCAATGCATCTCCCAAGTGAGCCCCTGCCGGGCTATGATGCCCTTGAGACGCTCGATAGTCTCCGGAGTGGCCTGGCCGTCGAACTCCAGCGCCCGCATCATGTCCTGCATCACCATGCCTTGTCGCGTGTAAATCACCGCGCTCAGCACGAGATCCATGATCAACAAGCCGCCGCCAATGAGCAGGAGCACTCCAACCAGCTTTCCGGCGAGGTATTCGAAGCGTGGCACAGGCTTGGACAGAATCGTATAAAGTGTGCGGTCTTCCATGTCCTTCGGCAGCAGCAGCGCGGTGGATACGATGCCAATGACGAGGCTGAAAATCTGCAGCGTGCCGAGCGACACGGTCTTGATGAGGCCGAGCTGTTGCTCGGGATTGATCACCGAGAAGGCAAAACCCGCGCCGACTACCAGCACACAGAAAAGCAGCAGGAAGAACAGGATCTTCATGCGGATGAGCTGCGTGACCGTGGCGAGCGCCAGCGTCCACACGCGGGCGATTTTCAATCCGAGACCGGAGGACTGGATGACGACAGCGTTCATGATTTGTCCTCCGTGGCCTCAAGGAAGAGTCTTTCGAGGGTGGTGCGCGGCTTGCCACTGCCCACGAGCTTCGCGCCGCCACCGCTGGCCCTCACGAGTTGCTCGATTTGAGCGAGGAGCGCAGGATTGGCATTCTCCAAAGTGATCTCTGTTTGGCTCTCCACCGCGGTGAGCTCATCGAGGCGGCCTTCACGGACCATTTTACCATGCGCCATGATGCCCACGCGGTCACAGACCTCCTGCATCTGTTCCAATAGGTGGGAGGTGACGAGAACGGTGAGGCCGCGCTGCTTCATTTCCAGGATGAGGTCGCGGATTTTCCGCGAGCCCGCCGGGTCGACGCCCGCGGTCGGCTCATCGAGCACTAGCAGCCGTGGATCGTGAATCAGGGCCTGCGCCAGACCGAGGCGTTGCAGCATGCCTTTGGAAAAGCCGCCCACGCGGCGATCTGCGGCCGATTCGAGGCCTGTGAGCTTCAGCATGTCCTGCGCCCGACCTTTGAGATTGGCT
>CALMTT010000570.1 GCA_937872615.1 uncultured Verrucomicrobiaceae bacterium
CCGGGAATCGGCCCGGTGGCAAAGACACGCTTCTCGTCGAACACCGAGATCGCATGACAACTCTGGCATTTCACCGTCTTCCGCGCCGCAGCCCAGCCGCGCTGATCATCAGGAATGGATCGCAGAGCCGAAACGAGATCGTTTTCCTCAATGAGCGATCCATCGGCCTTCAATTCCGCAGGCGAAACGGTGCTGCAGTAAGGGCACACCAGCGCCTTTTTCGAGGGGGTCCACACCGCCTCAGCACCGCAGGCCGGGCAGGCAAATTTCTTGATGGCGGTGACTTCGGACATGGGCGGAAGACGTTCTTGGTTCCTTGTTCTTGGTGCTTAGCTGGCTGCGGCCGGCGGTTGCATCACGATCTTCACCTTGCCGGCGGTCTTGCCAGCAGCGCTCAGAGCATCGGCGAGCGTTCCAGCCTGGCTGGGGGCTTCGAGAGGCGTGGCCTTCTTTTCCGCGGCTTCCGCTTCGAGTGCGGCTTTGAGAGCACCTTCGACCATCTGACCGCAGTGGATCTTCATCGGCGGCAGCACACCGAGCGGACGGCTCAGGTCATCCGCTTTCATCGCCAGTGCTTCTTCCTTCGTCTTGCCGCGGATGAGTTCGGTGGCGATGCTGGCCACGGCGATGGCTGTCTGGCAGCCAAAGCTTTGGAAGCTGGCCTTGTCGATGACCTTCTTGCCGTCCTTTTCGCGGTATTTGATCCACATGCGCACCATGTCACCGCAGTCAGGGCTGCCCACGGTGCCGACGGCATCGGCATCGGGCATCTCGCCGAGGTTTTGCGTCTCGCTCAGGGCTTTTTGGAGGGCTTCTTCGTTCATGGGACGGCAGTTTGCGCGGTCCGCGTGAGTTTGCAAAGAATCGCTCGGCTCAAGGCGTGAGCGTGCGGACGACCTCGTCGAGCAAGGACGCGTCCATCTCCGTGAGGTGACTCCGCTCGGGGAAGCGGCCCTCCTTCACATCCGCCACATACTCGCTGAAGGCGGCGATGCGCTCGTTTTGCAGCCGACGATGCTCCTCCGCGAAGTTGCGGTAGGACTTCGCGTGGCGTGGGATGCGTTCGTCGTAGTCGCCGAGGATGTCGCAGGAGAAAAGGAACTGCGTGTCGCATCCCGTGCCGGAGCCGAGGGACATGAGGATCATCTTCGTCTGCTTCGAGAGCCAGCTCGCGAGGTTGTGCGGCACGATTTCGATCTCCGCGGCATACGCGCCGGCGCTTTCGAGCTCCTTCATCTTTTGATGCAGCATCTTCGCTTCCTCGACGGTCTTGCCGATGCTGCGGTAATTCGTCCACGTCACATGACGCGGCACCATGCCGATGTGTCCGACGACCGGGATGCCCTCGCGGGCCATCGCCTCGATGAGAAACGGACTGCCGGAGCAGTAAACCGAGCTTGCGCCCATCTCGAGCGCACGGAAGCCCGTGCGAATCGCCTCCTCCTGCGTGGCCATGCCATGCGGCGTGGAGCCGGAGAGGAAGCTGTTCGGCGCGGCGGCCACGAGCTGGGGCAATCGCGCCTGTGCCTCCGGCGAATCAAAGCTGCAGCTCATCAAATCCACGCCCGCCGCCTCTGCTGCCGCGGCCTCCTGCGGTGATTTCACATGGATGTGCGTGAGGACGCGTTTGCCTTTGAGCAGTTGCAGATCGCGGACGGTGTATTTTTTGCGAGGACGGACCATGGCGCTGTTGTTACCGGAAAGCCGCCCGCCGCGCAATGCTCAACCGAAGTCCTCAACGTGTCGGAGGCGCATAAGGCTTGTAGTATTTCTTCGCGCCAAACTCCACGTAGCGACCATCGCCTGCCTTCAGATAGACCGGCGGCTCCGTGTCACGCGAAGCCGTGACCGGCTTGTAAACGAAGCATTGTGCTCCGGCCGCCTGCGCGATCTTGAACATCACCCCATCATCAAAGGCCACCGTGTCCTCGACGCGTCTGAACAGACCTTTCTCCTGCCCTGTGAACTTCAAATTCGGCTCGTAACGATCATCCTCCGGCCCGAGCTGCGTGTAGAGCGCCGTGTCACCCAGCGCGGTGGGATACTCCGTCCATTCGTAATCCGCCGGATGCAGATGAATCCGCCACGCCAGCACCACAAGCGCCGAAAACAACACCGCCCAGCCCAGCAACAGGCGGCCCGGAGTGTCACGCAGTTGATTGGCGCTCATGTCAGGCTTCTAGCGCCTCCGGCTGCTCTTTGGCAAGACCTCACTTCCGCGGCTGGAGCTTCACCATCAGCGTCTCGGTTTGCTGCTTCGGTGTGAAAAGCGCCGTCTCATGCGGTTCGTAGCCTTCGGCACTGATGCGTAGCTTGTGTTCGAAGCGAATGCCCTCTTCCTCGATCTTGAAATCACCTGTGTGAAACGTCTGTGCGCGGGAACCCGGCCAGCAATTGTCAGACAAATGTCGCAGGGGGGGGCGGTAGTCACTTCGAGGCTGATCCACACTCATCCACCCAATCCCCAAATGCCGATTCCGGTGAGTAAGAGGAAGAACATGGCGGATGGTATTACCCACCAAACAACTGTCTTCTCTTTGACCTGTGCCCGGATGCCAGTGATGCAGCACATTCCGCAGGAGAACCACAAGAACAGCGAAAGCAGCAGCCCCAAATACCACAAGCCATACGTTCCATGCCCGCCGCCGGTCATCATCAGACCAAAATAGAGAACTCCAACGGTGATTGGCAGCAGCCCCAAAGAGGTCACGAACCAGCGAAATGAGCGTTTCATTGAGCCGAGTCTAAGTCAGCTATTTGAGATCTGGAATCGGAAATCCGTTGGAGGGGCGCACATCAGTGGAACGAAACGGAGCCAGATTCCAGGCACCAAAGCCCATGCCTCTTGCCCTTCGCTCGCTGCCTGCTATCCTCCGCGCCCCTATCCTTATGGACCCACTCATCGAACTCCTCCACAACAACTCCCGGCGCACGCCTGCGGAGCTGGCTCGTCTCCTCGGCATCACCGAATCCGAAGTCGCCGCCCGCATCGCCGCCGCCGAGGCGGATGGAACGATCTTGGGTTACAGCGCTGTCGTGGATCGCTTGAAGGCGGGGCATCGCGGCGTGACCGCGCTCATCGAGGTGCGCATCACGCCGGAGCGTGACGGCGGCTTTGACCGGTTGGCGAAGCGCATCGCGAAGTTCGACCAGGTGCGTGAGTGCTTCCTCATGAGCGGCGGCTATGACCTCGCCGTGATCGTGGAGGGCAAAGACTTGCTCGATGTGGCGAATTTTGTGGCCGAAAAGCTCTCGACGCTCGGCGGCGTGCTTAGCACGGCCACGCGTTTCCAGCTCAAGGCCTACAAGGAGGGCGGTTTCCTCGTGAATCCGGGTGATGACGAAGCTCGTCTGCCCGTGAGTGCTTAATCTTTTGCCGAGGAACCACCAACCATGGATTACGACAGCAAACTCTGTACCCAGATTCGTGATTTGCCACGCTCCGGCATCCGCGACTTCTTTGAACTCGTCATCGGCCGCACCGATGTCATCTCCCTCGGCGTCGGCGAGCCGGACAAACCGACCCCGTGGCC
>CALMTT010000571.1 GCA_937872615.1 uncultured Verrucomicrobiaceae bacterium
GTGCCCGGCGAAAGGCTCGCCTCGGAGCCCCCGACGATGGCGCGGTCCGCCATGCGGAAGAAGTCGTTCTCCGGCTCATAGCCCAGCACCGTGCGCGCACGGGTGATGTTGATCTCGAACGAGTGATACTGCGGGTTCGGAATCTCGATCACAGGCACCCCCAGCCTCTTCGACAGATGCTCCGCCGCGACGCGGTAATCGAAGGCCGACGGCCCGGCGATGTTGAAGCTCTGTCCGATGGCCGAGGGATTGCCGATCATGCGGTCAAACGCCTGCATCACATCATCCACATGCACGATGTGCCTGCGCAGCGGCGCACCGCCCGCATCCGTGAGGATGGGAATGCGCTCCTGTCCGGCCTTCACCAGTTCCAGCACGTCCTCGCCGGCATGACCAAAACCATGCCCGGGCTCCGCAGGGTTCACATTGCGCAGCAGCGAGAAGTGGTTCAGCAGATCGTCCTTCTCAAACACCCACGACGACCGCAGCACCGTCACCGGCACGCCGTATTGCACCTCGTATTGCCGCGCCATCGTCTCCTCCATCACCTTCGAGAAGGCATAGTAGCCCGGATAGGCCGTGAGCGGATGGTTCTCGTCGATGGGCATCCGCTGCGGATAAAACCAGATGCCGAACGCCGCGTCGCCACCGAACAGAATGAACTGCTTCACGCCATGACGACGGCAGGCTTCCAGGATGTTGAAAGTGCCGCGCACGCTCACATCGAAGAAGGTGACCGCGTCTTCCTTCGTCGTCGCCAGTTGCACCACGATGTCCGCTCCACGCACGGTCTCATCGACCGCTTTCGCATCTGTGATGCTGCCATGCACACAAGTCACATCCGCGCCCTCCACCGGCGTGCGATGCACGAGCGCCCGCGCCGCGATCCCTCGTCGAGCCAGCACCGACAGCACATGGTGCCCGAGTTTGCCACTGGCTCCGAAGATGGCGGCGGTCTGTTTCATACACCAGTCTTCAACGCCGGGTCCGATGCCAAATAATGGGTGCGTTCCGTCAACCTTTGGTATTTTCCGGCCATGAAACACACCCAGCAGGGCGCCCTGCGCTTTCAGAAGGCCTTCCTCAACCGCATCGGCGGCGGCCTCCAGCTCTCCGCGCTGTTCGACACGCTGCCCATGATCGCCTTCCTCGCAAAGGACCGGCACAGCCGCTTCGTCCGCGCCAACGCGCGCACGCTGCGCATCTTCAATCTCGAGCATGAATGGCAGATGCTCGGACGCATGGACCGCGACTTCTTCCCCCAGGAACTCGCCGCCAGCTTCGTCGATGAAGACCGTCGCGTGATGCGCAGCGGCCGCACGCACACCTACTACTCCCAGATGGTGCCTGACATCCAGGGGCCGCTGAACTGGTATGTCGTCTGCGTGTCACCCCTGCGCGACACCGAAGGCCAGATCTGCGGTGTCGGCCTCGTGCTCTACGACATGCACGAAGTCGGCGGCGTCGCGCAGCCCTTTCAGCAGCTCGAACCCGCGCTGCGCCATCTGCACACCCGCTTTCGCGAAGTCATCGAGACCAGGCAGCTCGCCGCGCTCACCCATCTGTCCGAGCGCCAGTTCACGCGGCTCTTCAAGAAGCTGCTCGGCGAGCCTCCCATGCGCTACCTCATCCGCCAGCGCGTCCGCGCCGCCTGCCAGGACCTCATCACCACCGACCACACCGCCGGAGCCATCGCCCTCGAATGCGGTTTCTATGATCAGAGCGCGTTTACGCGTGTGTTTCGCGCACAGACAGGAATGACCCCAGCCGCATACCGTCAGCATCATCTGGAAGAGCTGCGCGTTGACAGGTGACAGTAGTTGCGGACGGGGGAGATGCACGCGTTTGGTGATCGGCACCATTCCGCTGCCTCGTCTGGTGCTTACGCCAAAATCCCCGTCGCCACCTCGCCGCCGACGTTGGTGAGGCGGAAATTCCGGCCGCCGTGGTTGTAGGTCAGCTTCGTGTGATCGAGGCCGAGCAGGTGGAGGATCGTCGCGTGCCAGTCATGGATATGCAGACGGTTCTCGACGGCGCGGTAGCCGATTTCATCGGTCGAGCCGTAGCGCAGACCGCCTTTCACGCCGCCGCCGGCCATCCAGATCGTGTAGCCTTTGTTGTTATGATCACGACCATCACCGCTTTGCGCATACGGCGTGCGGCCAAACTCGCCCGCCCACACCACGAGCGTGTCCTTGAGCATGCCACGCGCCTTCAGATCGCTCAAAAGCGCCGCGATGGGCTGGTCGATGTCGTTCGAGAGCTTGCGGTGATTCGTTTCGATGTTGTCGTGATTGTCCCACGGCTGACCCGCGCCATGCCAGAGCTGCACCATGCGCACGCCGCGCTCCAGCAGGCGACGCGCGATGAGCGTCTGCCGCGCGTGAACGCCCTCGCCATACATCTTGCGGATGTGCTCGGGCTCCTGCGACACATCAAACGCGTCAGCCGCCTCCATCTGCATGCGGAAAGCGAGTTCGAAGCTCTGTATGCGCGCCTCCAGCCGCGGATCGCTGCGCTCGGCCTTGTGCGCGGCATTGATTCGACGCAGCAGCTCGAGCTGGCGGAGCTGCACACTCGTGTCCGCGTGCGGGCTGCGGATGTTTTCGATCAAACGGTCCACCGCCTCGTGCTTTGAATCGACATACGTGCCCTGAAACGCGCCGGGCAAAAACGCCGCCTGCCAGTTCTCCGCGCCCTTGATCGGCATGCCGCCGGGACACATCGCGATGAAGCCCGGCAGGTTCGAGTTCTCGCTGCCGAGGCCATAGGTCAGCCACGCGCCGAGGCTCGGACGCGGCTGGATCGAGTCCCCGCAGTTCATGAGCATCAGCGACGGCTCATGGTTCGGCACCTGCGCCTGCATCGAGCGGATCACCGCGATGTCGTCGATGTGCGCCGCCGTTTTCGCGAACAACTCGCTCACTTCGATGCCGCTCTGCCCGCGCCGCTCGAATTTGAACGGCGAAGGAAACGCCGCGCCCGTCTTCCGCTCCGTGATGCGATGACTCGGCACCGGTTTGCCCGCATAACGCGCCAGCGCTGGCTTCGGATCAAACGTATCGACATGCGACGGCCCGCCGTTGAGGAAGAAATGGATCACGCGCTTCGCCTTTGGCGCGTGGTGCGGCTTGGCAGCCTGCAAGTCCGCCAGACCCAGCGCCGCCAAGCCCATGCCCGAGCGGGCGAGGAAGTCTCGGCGGGTGAGTGGGAGTGGCATGGGAGGGATACGCTGACCTGACCTTCCTGCTTGCTGGCACTCGAAACCGCGAAGCAAAGTAGTCCTCTCGCTCCGCGAGAGGAACTCAGCGCTTTCGATTGCGCGGGCGTAATCAAGCCAAGGACGCCCTCGGCTCATCTCGCGGAGCGAGATGGCTACTTTGCTGACGCCTCAATCCACAAACATAAACTCGTTCGAGAGCATCAGCACCTGCGCGAGTTGCTCCCAGGAGGTGAGCGTCGTTTTCGGTGAGGCGGTGAAGTCTTTTTTGGCGTCCCAAACTTCAGCGGGCGTGTCCCCGCCGGAACCGGCAATCGCTTGAGTCGTGCTGAGTTGCGGGGACCAGAGGAACTGGTCACTGTTCAGGCCGATGTCGATATCGACGATGAAATCGAGCGTGTCACCTTTCTGGAAGGCGATGGATGTGAGGCTGAGGTCAGCTTGGGAACCATGGAGCTTGGTGCCGAGCAATTTGCCGAGGCGGGAGTGGCTGACGAAGGCGCGGATGCCATCGCCGACCTCTGGTTCGTGGATCAAGGTGGAGCGCAGATCGTAACGGCCGTCAGCAGGCGCGATCCAGCGACGCACGACGGCGTGCTGGCGGTTATTGCCAGGATGGCCGCCTTCGGCGGTGAGCTGCGCCCAGCCGAGTTTGGCGTTCGGCCAGTCTTCGTCGCCTTGCCAGGCGTGGCCGTTGAAGTGTGGCAGAGGCGTGAAGCTCTTCACGCGGCCGGTTTTTTCATCCCACTCGCCAAAACCATGCTGCCAGGCCTTGGCGCGATCATTTTCGGCGAGGACGGGCTTTTCATCGACGGAGACGAAGGATAGCGCGGAGGCCAGTTCGTCGGCTTTGGGGCTGCGTTGGAACAAATAGCGATACAGCAGGCTAATTTGGGCTTCTGGCGACTTTTCGGTCGAAACGCGTTTCACGAGCGCTTTGGCCTGCTGGACGAGAAACGGGTGATTGAGGCCAAAAAGCGCCTGCTGCGGCACGGTGGTCTCGGTGCGTTGCGGAATGGAGAGGTCGGGGTTCGCGAAGTCGAAGGTGCGCATCACGGCGGGCAGGTTTTCGCGATCGACGAAGGCGTAGAGCGTGCGGCGGGTGTTGCTGACCGCGAAAAGAGGCTCGGGACGGCCACCGAGGCGCAGATTGAGCCGACCTGCGGCGGCGAGCCAAGCATCGCGGGCTTCTTCGAAGGTGAGGCGGTGCGGGACGTAGGACGAACTTCCAAGTTCGTCCTTGGAACGAGCTTGGAAGCTCGTTCTACGATACGCCTCCGAAAGCATGATCAGGCGATGCATGTGCTTCATGCTCCAGCCGCTGCGGATGAACTCGGTGGCGAGCCAGTCGAGGAGTTCGGGATGACTCGGAGGGCTGCCTTGCTTGCCGAAGTCACTCGGCGTGCTGACGAGGCCGCGGCCAAAATGGTGCTGCCAAATGCGGTTCACCATGACGCGGGCGGTGAGTGGATTGCGCGGGTCGATGATGGCCTGCGCGAGTTCGAGTCGGCCGCTGCCTTTGGTGAACGGCGTTTGGTTGCCGAAGAGGCTCAGGAACTGACGCGGAACGGCATCGCCTTTCGTGAGCGGATTGCCGCGATTGAAGATGCGCGGCGTGCTGGGCAGAGCGCGGTCCTTTAAAATGGTGGCGTAAGTCGGCGCGGTGCTTGTTTTGATGAGAAAGCGGTCCACATCGCCCTGCGCCTTCCAAAGCTCGGTGGTGACACCTGTAGGGAAATACATCTCGATGTTCGCGATGTGCTCGTCGGGCACGAAGGCGGGCGAATCGGGCTGTTTGAGGCGTTCTTCGGTCAATTCGATGCCGGGATGCTTGTCGAGCCACGCGACGAAGCGATGGACGATGAAGGGATTGAGGTCGTTCGCGTCGAGGATCTGCCCGAAGACCTCTTCGGGATACTTTTCGAGTTCGCGCGTTGCCTGGAGGTAATCGGCAACGCGGTCCCGCGTGCGTTTCATCTGCTCCTCGCGGCGTTTCGTCATGAGTTCGCGATTCTTTTGGAGCAGCGCGGCGAGTTCGGCGTTTTCGCCGCTCGCGCACGGCACGAGCGCCTCGGCGCAGCTTTGGAAGACGCCGTAGAGCGCGTAGTAATCGCGCGTGGGGATGGGATCGAATTTGTGATCGTGGCAGCGTGCGCAGGCGACGGTGAGCGCCTGTGTGCCACGCATGACGACGTCGATGCGGTCGTCGATGATGTCGTGCGTGACCCCGAGGAAGCGCCGCCCGAGTGTGAGAAAGCCCATCGCGGCGAGATCGGGCGACTTTGGCGGCACAACCTGATCTGCGGCGATTTGCAGGAGCAAAAAGCGATCGTAGGGCATGTCGTTGTTCAACGCACGAACGACCCAATCACGGTAGGCGGAGGCGTGAACCCAGTTCTTTTCTTCGCGGGCATAGACGTAGCCCTTCGTGTCCGAGTAGCGGGCGACATCCAGCCAATGGCGGGCCCATTGTTCGCCGTAGTGGGGAGAGGCCAGAAGGCGATCAATGAGCGCTTCATAGGTCTCATGAGTCGGATGGGACTCATGCGGTGGGAGGCCGGTGAGATCAAAGTGAGCGCGGCGAATCAGCGTGCGGGCATCGGCGCGGGATGCGTTTGTTTGGAGATAGGCATCGATGCTCTTTGCTTGGCCGGGCTTCAGCGGCTGAAAGGCCCAGTGCTCCGCGTGGAGGGACGCGGTGAGCATGATCAGAGCTGTGAAAAGGCCACGCATGAGCGTGATGGCATACGGACGGCGCGGACGAGCGCTTTCAATGCACCGCCCGCACATGATCGGCACTCGCGAGCGTTTGCACGGTGCCGTCGGCGAGTTGGATGAGGAGATGGCCTTCCTCATCGAGATCGATCACGCGGCCGAAGACCTCGCCCTGCGGTGTTTGAGCACGAATCTGCCGATGGAGCAGCCAACTGCGCTCACGCACCTCGGCGATTGCGGCGCTGTAGTCGTCATCGAGTCGCTGAAACTCGGCTTGCAGGCATTCGAGCAGGCGTTTGGCGAGCGTGTTGCGATTAATCTCACGCAGAACGGGCGAAGCGAGCTTTTGGAGCAAGGAGGTGGCGCTGAGGTCTGGCGGGAAATCGAGCGTGTTGACGTTCAAACCGATGCCGAGGACCAAAACGAGGCCGGAAGGCGTGGTAACGGTCTCAGCGAGCAGGCCGCTCGTTTTGAGATCGCCGAGGTAAATGTCGTTCGGCCACTTGATGCGCGGCGAGAGCGGCAATTCGGCCTCGATGGCCTTGCAGATGGCCAGCGCGGCGAGCGTGGTGATGCGCGGCCATTTCTCCAGTGATGCGTTTGGCTTCAAAAGCAGCGAAAACATCAGATCCTTGCCACGTGGGGCAATCCAGCGGTTTTCGCGGCGGCCACGTCCGGCGGTTTGGGACTCGGTGAAGACGACGGAGCCGGTTTCGAGCTGCGCGGCGTTTTGCTTGAGCCAGTCGCTGGTGGAGCCGAGCTCGTCAAAGACACGCACGCGCCACGGGAGCGTGTCGTCGTTCAAAGCATCGGCGGAGAGCTGGATCATGCGCGGTGGGTGTTCGGATCGCTGGCCTCGCCGTGCTGGTGGAGTTCGTCGTGATCGCCCTGGCATTCGAGATGCGTGGTGATGAGCACGGGACGGTCCACGCTGGCCTGCACGGCGTGCTCGATCTCGGTGGAGATGCGGTGGGCATCGCGCAGCAGGATGTGATCGTCAAAAAGCAGATGTACCTCGACGTAGTGCATCTCGCCCGCATCGCGATGACGCAGGGCGTGGAAGTACAGGCCATGTTTTTCGGTCTCGCGACGCAGCGCGGCATCGAGCGCGGCATTCAACCTGGGATCCGCGGTGTCCATGAGGCCGCCGACGCTCTGTCGCATGAGGCCGAGGCCGGTCCAGATGATGTTTCCAGCCATGGCGAGACCGCAAATGGAGTCCCATCCATGCCAACCCGTGAGCGCCACGAGCCCGAGGCCGATGATGGCGCCGAGACTGGTCCACACATCGGTGAGCACATGCTTGCCATTGGATTCGACGATGAGCGATCCGGCCTTTCGCCCCGTGCGGATCAGATACCAGCCCAGCGCGGCATTGATCGCAACCGTCAGCGCGGTGAGCAGCAAGCCCTGGTCGAGATTCGCGGGTGGCAGGTGGTTGATCCAGCGATGCACCGCCTCGTAGATGATGAAAAGCGCGGCGAGGATGATGAGGCCGCCTTCGATGCCGGCAGAAAAAAAGGCAATCTTGGTATGGCCATAGGGATGATCGTCATCCGCCGGTTTTTTCAGCAAACCGAGGCTGAAGGCCGCAAACATGACCGCTGCCACATGCACGACCGACTCTGCCGCGTCGCCAAGGATGGACGCCGATCCCGTGAGCACATACGCACCCACCTTGAGCACGACCATGAGAAACCCGACGGCGAGCGAAAGGCGCATGGCGCGGGTGGTGGAGGCATCGTGGGACATCCGCAGGCGCTAGCATGTGTTTGGGAAGATGTCGAACACCCGTGCGTATCGTTGCGGTATGAAATGGATCACCTTCTTTTGGATTCTCGCGGCTGCCTCGCAGGCCGCGGAGTGGACCTTGGTATCGCCGCGTGACGAAGCGAAGCCGGAGGGGCGAATGAGCACGACGGGCGGGCATGATGGGAAGGGCTTGCTCGTGCTCGAAACAGGCGAGGGAGAGCATTGGATCGGCTGCTGGACGCAGACGCTGCCAGTGGAGGGAGGCAGGCACTACCAGTTCAGCGCGTGGAAGAAGGCGAGCGCGATGCCCCTGCCCCGCCGCAGCGTGTATGCGCGGGTGCTTTGGGAAGATGACAAAGGCAATCCGGTGAAGTGGGAGGAGCCCGCGAAGCAAGGCTACGCGAAGGGCACCGTGCCGCGTGCCGAGCCGGAGTATCCGCATGATGCTGGTGGTGATCCAAACCAGTGGTCGAAGGTCGAAAGCACGCTGCGGGCACCCGCAGAAGCGAAGCAGGCGAAGATCGAGCTCTACCTGCAATGGGCCGCGAATGCCCGCGTGGAGTGGAGTGACATCGCTTTGACAGCCATCGCGCCGCCTGCGCCGCGAAAGGTGCGTCTGGCCACGGCGCATCTGCTGCCGCGTGAAGGCAAGGAGCCTTCCGACAAGCCGCCGCAGTATGCGCCGCTCATTGCCGAGGCAGCGCGGCAGAAAGCGGATCTCATCGTGCTGGGCGAGACGCTGACCTACTACGGCACGGGGAAAAAGATGCACGAGTGTGCTGAGCCGGTGCCGGGGCCGAGCACGGCCTACTTTGGCAAGCTGGCGAAGGAGCATCACATCCACATCGTCGCCGGACTGGTGGAGCGTGATGGCAAGACCATCTACAACACCTCGGCACTGATCGGACCGGATGGCAGCCTGATCGGCAAGTATCGCAAAGTGACACTGCCGCGCGGCGAGATCGAGGCAGGTATCACGCCGGGGCACGAGTTTCCGGTGTTTGAGACGAGCTTTGGCAAGGTGGGCATGATGATCTGCTACGACGGCTTCTTCCCGGAGGTGGCACGTGCCTTGACGATCCGCGGCGCGGAGGTGATCGCGTGGCCGGTGTGGGGCTGCAATCCGATGCTGGCACGCGCACGAGCCTGCGAGAACCATGTCTATCTCGTGAGCAGCACTTTCACCGACATCAGTGCCAACTGGACGCAGACCGCCGTCTACGGCCACGACGGCAAAACGCTCGCCAAGGCGGAGAAGGCCCACGCCGGCCGGTTCGCCAAGGGCCTCGCGCAAGTCAAGGCCGAAGGGTAATACACTTTCTGTCCCGGTCCTCCGTCCGAGTGTTGTGACGGGCGGCGGGCCGGGCTCGG
>CALMTT010000572.1 GCA_937872615.1 uncultured Verrucomicrobiaceae bacterium
AGTGCATGAAGGCGGCTCGCCCATGTCCGCCAGCATCGCACGAAAAGTCGTCACCTACTTCCAGGCTCCGCCAAAGCCCGGCAGCCCCGAACTCGAATCCCTCACTGCCCGCGAGCACGAAATCCTCAAACACCTCGCCGACGGCCTCCAATACAAAGAAATCGCCGAGCAGCTCACCATAAGCACCAGCACCGTCCGCGCCCACCTCCACACCATCTACGGCAAACTCCACGTCCAAAGCCGCACTGAGGCCGTGGTGAAGTATTTGAAGCGCTAAGCCGCCAGCAGCGCATCCAAATCGAGCGGCCCCGTCGTCATCGCGAGCTCACCTTTCGCATCACGCGGCCAATCGGCGGGATCGCGGTCCACGTAGAGTTCGAGGCCGTTGCCGTCGGGGTCGCTGAGGTAAATTGCTTCGCTGACGCCGTGGTCGGCGGCGCCATCGAGCGGGATTTGATGCTCGATGAGGCGTCGCAAAGCATCGGCGAGAGCTTGGCGATCGGGATAGAGGATGGCGACGTGATAGAGGCCGGTGGTGCCGGCCAGCGGAGGCTTGCCGCCACGGCTTTCCCAGGTGTTGAGGCCGATGTGGTGATGGTAGCCACCGGCGGATACAAAGGCCGCGCCGGGGCCGTAGCGCTGGGTGAGCTGAAAGCCGAGCACGCCGCAGTAAAAGGCGAGCGAGCGCTCCAGATCGGCCACCTTCAGATGAACGTGGCCGATGCGGACGCCGGGATGGATGGACGTGCTCACGACATCGCCGGGTAGTCGGTGTAGCCCTCGGCGCCGGGCGAGTAGAACCGCGCGGGGTTCGGCGCATTGAGCGGGGCTTTCGCGGCGATGCGGGCGGGCAGATCGGGATTGGCGAGGAAGCTGGTGCCAAAGGCGACGGCGTCGAGTTTGCCCTCGGTGATGGCTTGTTCGGCTTCGTCGGCGCTGTAGCCCATGTTGCTGATGAGCACGCCGTTGAAGTGCTGGCGGGCGGGCGTGATGACATCGCCTTGCTGGGCTTGGAAGAAATCGGCTCGCATCATGTGCAAGTAGGCGATGCCACGCGTGCTGCACTGCTGGGCGATGTAGGTGGTGAGGCCGACGGGATCGCTGTCGATCATGCTGTTATAGCTGTTGAGCGGCGAGATGCGCAATCCGACGCGGTCCGCGCCCCAGACGCTGATGACGGCATCGAGTACTTCGAGCATCAAACGGGCGCGATTTTCCAACGGGCCGCCGTAGGGACCGCTGCGCTTGTTGGCACCGTCGCGGAGGAATTCGTCGAGGAGGTAGCCATTGGCTCCATGGACCTCCACGCCGTCAAAACCGGCCGCTTGGGCATTCTCGGCAGCCTTTTTGAAACCAGCGACGATGCCGGGGATCTCGTCGTCGCGGAGTTCGCGAGGCGTGACGTAGGGTTTCTTGCCTTCGGGCGTGTGAACCTCATCGCCGGTGATCGGAATGGCGCTCGGGGCGACGGGTTGGGCTCCGCCATTGAGCAGCGGATGGCAGGCACGACCGCCATGCCAGAGCTGGAGCACGATCTGGCCGCCTTTCGCATGCACAGCATCGGTGACGGCTTTCCAGCCTTGGACTTGCGCGTCGGAGTAGATGCCGGGTTCCATCCAGAAAGAGGAATTGCCCTCCATGACCATTGTGGCCTCGGCGATGATCAAACCAGCGCTGGCACGCTGCGCGTAGTATTCCGCCATGAGCGGCGTGGGATTGTGATCGGCATCGGCACGACAACGCGTGAGCGGGGCCATGAGGACGCGGTTGGGGAGATGGAGGGCACCGGCGGTGAGTGGGGAGAGGAGCTGCATGGGATTTATGATGTATGATTTTTGATTTATGATTTCAGGTCGGCGTGGAGCTTGATGTGAAGGTGGATATGGTCGTTGACGATGTGTTTGCCGAGGAAGCGGAAGAGTCGGCCGGAGCCGTAAACGCTGCCAAACTGCGTGCGGTCGAGGTCGAGCACGCCCTGCGCGGTGAGGCGCTGGCCATCGGCGGTGGCGACGAGGATGGGGAACTCGATCTCGCGAGTGATGCCACGAAGCGTGAACTGGCCGCGCAAGAGGTGATTCGGCGTGCCGTCGGTGCAGGTGGCGAGCGGCGTGATGCTTTCGGCGATGAACTCGGCCACGGAATGATGGGCGACATCGAAGAAGTCATCGCTGTGCAGATGGGCGATGAGCATTTGGTTCATCGCGGAGTCACTGATGTCCTCGCAGGCGATGCTGTCCATCGCGATGCGGAAGCGGGCAGAGACGAGCGCGTTGTCGCGCAGCGTGATCTCGCCCTCGGCGAGGCGCACGGTGCCGCTGTGATGGTTGAAGAGATTGCGCCCGGTCCAGCGGATGAGGCTTTGCTCCGTGTCCGCATGGAAGGTGCCGCTGAGTGAAGGCGCGGCTGGCAATGCGGTGTGCCAGCGTGCTGTCGCGGCCCTGCAGGAAGTGGATGACGGGGCCGATGGTGGCCAGGTAGCGCGGCGCTTCGTCGATGAAGGCCGACGCCAGCGGCGAGTCCGCCGACAGCGCCACGCTGTAGCCGAAATAGCCCGCTTGCGGGACGAAGGGTGTCAGTGCCTGTTGCTCCGTCCAGACCGTGCCGTTGCGGTCGAAGACGAAGGCCGCGCCTTGAAACTGCGTGTTGTTGATCGTTTTGTTGAACGCGCCGATCAGCGCGCGATCACCCAGCAACGCCACGCCCCAGCCGAAATGATCAAGGGCCGCGCCATTGTTGGCGATCAGCTTTTGTTGCAGGCTCCACACCACGCCACTGCGCGTGAAAACGTAGGCCGCGCCCTGATCGTTGTTGAAGCCGATGTCGTCGCCATACGCGCCGATGAGCGCCGTGTCGCCGTCCAACGCCACACGCTGGCCGATGTAATCGTCCGCTTCGGCACCGGAGAAGCTCAGCTTTTGTTGTTGGCTCCACGCCGTGCCGCTGCGCGTGAAAACGTAAGCCGAACCTTGGTTGGCATTGAAGCCGACCGTGTCGTTGGGTGCGCCAATCAGGACGTTCTCGCCGCTCAGCGCGACGCTCGCGCCGAAGTTGTCACCCGCCGCGCCATCGCCCGCCAACAGCTTGGCTTGCTGGCTCCAGGTCGCGCCGTTGCGCGTGAAGATGAACACCGAGCCTTGATCGGCGTTGAAGCCGACCGTCTCCGTCGTGCCCACGGCCAATGTGTCACCCGCCAAACTGACGCTCAGGCCGAATTCATCGCCGTTGCTCGCGCCAAAGGGCGTCAGCCGTTGTTGCTGTGTCCAAAGCGCGCCGTTTTTGACGAAAACGTACACCGCGCCCTTGTTGTCTTCGCCAGGCGCGCCGATGGCGATGGAGGTGTTGCTCATTGCCAGCGCGCGGCCAAACAGTTGGACGTTCACGCCCGACACGAACAGTTGCTGTTTGAACGTGAAGTGTCCGTTCGACAGTTCGTAAACGTACGCTGAGCCTTGATCCGGCCCCGCGCCGATGTCGTCATTC
>CALMTT010000573.1 GCA_937872615.1 uncultured Verrucomicrobiaceae bacterium
AGACAAGTTGTCCAGCGATGACGGGCCTGTTCGGTGCGGTACAGCAAAAAATTCAGGGCGATGCTTATCCCCCTGTCACTTTCCTTTCAATCAGCGTCGATCCTGTGACTGATCGACCGGCTCAGCTAAAAGCCGTCGCGAACAAATTCAGTGCAAAGCCAGGCTGGTATTTCCTGACGGGGTCTTCCCCTGATATTGCCCACGTGTTATCCGCCTTCGATGCCAAGTCACCGCAACGAGCGGATCATCCTTCAGTCATTCTTATTGGAAATGACGCAACTGGGAATTGGACACGACACTACGGTCTCGCCTCTGTTCCTCTAGTCATGGAAATGATTGACTCCGTCAATGAGCCCATGGCACACCGATACTAGGATGCTGCCTGCCGGATATTTTTCACTTTCCCTCACCATTGGTCTATTCTCGTTCATGAACCTGGTCGTGATGGCAACCGTAGGTCTGGCGTGGGATGACCCGCTCACGCCTGACGAACGATTGGGGCGGACCATCTATCATCAAGGACGCACGGAAGTAGGTGAAGAATTGCGCGTCAGTCTTGCGGGTTCAGACATCAGTCTCTCCGCCACGCTCTTCCGGTGTGTTCAATGTCACGGCGCGGAGGGGCAGGGAGGTGAGGAGGGTGGCCTGCGTGTGCCCTTCATCCTTCGCTGGCCCGGCAAGGTGCCGGCAGGGAAAGTGACGGACGAATTCCTTACCTCGCTGGAGCTTCTGCCCACGCTGCTCGCCGCCACCGGTGCGAAGGCACCCGAGGGTGTGAAGCTCGATGGTCACGACATGCTGCCCGTGCTGCGCGGCGAAGCGAAATCGCCACGACGCGAGATGTTTTGGCAGCGCCGGGCCGACAAGGCGGCTCGATTCGAGAATTGGAAGTGGGTCGAGTCCGGCAAAGGCGGCGGCCTGTATGATTTGAGCACCGATTTGGGTGAAAAACACGATTTGAGCCGCGAGAAGCCCGAAGTCGCCAAACAAATGCGTCAGCGCTTTGAAGCCTGGCGGGCCGAAATGGATGCCAGCGAGCCTCGCGGACCGTTTCGGGACTATTGAAGCCGGTCTTTTCCGTTGCTTGCATTCCCCGGCTGCCTGCTAGACTCCGCGGCCCTCTTCTTTTCTTTTTATCATGTCTCATCGAGTCCTCATCATCGGAGCCGGCGGCGTCGGCCGCGTCGTCGTTCATAAATGCGCCCAGCTTCCCGAGGTCTTCGGTGAAATCATGCTGGCCAGCCGCACGAAGTCGAAGTGCGATGGCATCGCCGCTGAGCTGAAGCGCCCCATCCAGACCGCAGGTGTCGATGCGGACAACGTGCCGGAGCTGGTGAAGCTGCTGAAGAGCTTCAAGCCAGAGGTCGTCATCAATGTGGCGCTGCCTTACCAGGACCTCACCATCATGGATGCCTGCTTGGAGGCCGGCGTGCACTACATCGACACTGCGAACTACGAGCCGCGTGATGTGGCGAAGTTCGAATACCACTGGCAGTGGGCTTATCAGGAGAAATTCAAAGCGGCTGGCCTTACGGCGCTGCTTGGCTGCGGCTTTGATCCGGGTGTGACGAATGTGTACACTGCCTACGCCTTGAAGCACCATTTCTCGAAGATCGACACCCTCGACATCCTCGACTGCAACGCGGGCGACCACGGCAAGGCCTTCGCCACCAATTTCAATCCCGAGATCAACCTCCGCGAAGTCACCGCGAACGGTCGCTACTGGGAAAATGGCGCGTGGGTGGAGACGAAGCCGCTCGAGATCAAGCGCAGCTTCCCCTTCCCGGACGGCATCGGCCCGAAGAACATCTACTGCCTCTACCACGAGGAGCTGGAGAGCCTCACGAAGCACATCCCGATGCGCCGTGCGCGTTTCTGGATGACCTTCGGCGATGCCTACATCAAGCACATGGAGGTGCTGGTGAATGTCGGCATGACCGGCATCCATCCGGTGAAGCACAAGGGCGTGGACATCATCCCGATCGAGTTTTTGAAGACGCTGCTGCCGGAGCCCGGAACGCTCGGCCCCGACACGAAGGGCAAGACCTGCATCGGCAACTGGATCGAAGGCACCGGCAAGGACGGCCAGCCCAAGCGCTACTACGTTTACAACATCTGCGACCACCAGGAGTGCTACAAGGAGACGAACAGCCAAGGCGTGAGCTACACCACCGGCGTCCCCGCGATGATCGCCGCCCGCCAGCTCCTCACCAATCCCGCTGAATACCGCCAGCCCGGTGTCTGGAATGTCGAGCAGCTCAATCCCGATCCCTTCATGGCCGATTTGAATGCCTACGGCCTGCCGTGGGTGGAGACCTGGCCCACGGAGCCGCTGCCGGGCGAGTGAGCCTGCGTTTGATTGATCCGATTCACGAGAGCCAAGGCATTGCCTTGGCTCTTTTTTATTACTCGCCCACCACGCTGACGACGATTTCCCGCGTGTGGGGTGCCCGGCGATGCTCAAACAGAAAAATGCCCTGCCATGTACCGAGCGCCAGACGGCCGTTCATCACGGGAATGACCTCCGACGTGCGGGTGAGTGCCATGCGGAGATGGCTGGGCATGTCGTCCGGACCTTCGTAGGTATGCACGAAGTAAGGCGTGTCCTCCGGCACGAGGTGGTCAAAGAAGGCATGCAAGTCCGTGCGGGCCGAGGGATCGGCGTTTTCGAAGATCACCAAGCTCGCGCTGGTGTGCTGCACCATGATCGTGGCGCTGCCCGTGCGGATGCCGCTGGCGCCGATGATCTGCTGGCAGCGCTCGGTGATCTCGTAAGTGCCTTTTCCGCGGGTGGTGATGGAAAACGACTCGGCGTGGGCGGGCATGGGGTGGCGGGATTACTTCGCCACCTTGTAGATGCCGCCGTTCCAGTCGAGGACGAGGATGTCGCCGCTGGCGGCGGGGCAGAAGGCAGTGGGCTTGATGAGCACGGTGGGCTTCTTCTTCGGATCAGCAGGAGGCGTTTGCGGGCTGGTGAAAAGGAGATCGTTGCTGAGGACCTTGCCGCTGTCGTCGGTCTTCAAGGCCCACACTTTGCCGAGAATGAAGTCACCGTAGATGTAGGCACCCGTGAGTTCGGGGAAGGCGGTGCCGGTGTAAACATAGCCACCGGTGATGCTGAGGCCTTCGCCGTGGTTGTAGCTGTGGATGGGCTCGATGAATTTGGCATCGGCAGGCGGCGTGTCGGTGTTCAGCATGAAGGGTGCAGGACCTTCGCGGAACTGCCAGCCGTAGTTGCCGCCGTTGGTGATCCAGTTGATCTCCTCGTAGAGATCCTGGCCTACATCGGCGCACCAGAGGTGGCCTTTGGCATCAAAGCTGAGGCCCCAGGGATTGCGGATGCCGGTGGCGTAGATCTGCGGGAGGGCGTTCACGCCGTTGGCAAAGGGATTGTCAGCGGGGATGCCGTAGGCGTTGGCATACTCGCGGCTGTTCACATCGAGGCGGAGGATCTTGCCGTAGAGCGTGGCGTTGAGCTGGGACATCTTGAGCTCGCCGTTGCGCTTCGAGTTGTCGCCCATGCCCATGTAAAGGTAGCCATCGGGGCCGAAGAGGATGTTTCCGCCGTGGTGGTTCCAATTGATCATCGGAATCTCCAGGATCACACGCTCGGTCTTCTCGTCGGCCACATCGCCATTGGCCTTCATCTCGGTGATGATGATGCGCTTTGGCTTCTGCATGGTGTAGCAGAGGTAGAAGAGGCTGTTGTCCTTGAACTTCGGATGGAAGGCGAGGCCGTTGAGGCCTTCTTCAAACAGGCCGTCCTTCGCTTCCATGCCGCGGGTGCTCAGATCGAGGAAGGTTTTCGCCTCGGCGGCACTTTGATCGGCGGGCAGAATGAGGATTTTGCCACGCTGAAGGGCCAGGAACTGGCGCTGATCGAACTGCCCATCGCCGGCATGATGAGCGAGGAGCGGGCCGAGATTGTCGCCGAGAAATCCGAAAAGCTGGTGGCGGCGATGGCGGCCTGCGGCTGCACGCTCAACAATGCGGTGATGCAGCACATGTTCCTCGCTTTGCCGGTGATCCCGCAATTGCGGGTCACCGATATCGGACTGGTCGACGTCAACACGTTCCAGCTGGTCAGCCTGTTCGACTGAGCGCGCCGCGCTGGTTAACGACTTGTTGACGCAGCCGGCGCCATATGCCGACTGGGAATGTCGGCATTGGTCGGGAGCCCGGCATGCGTGCTGGTGCGTTCATCGTTGGTCCGCGGGACGGATCTGGTGCCGCGCTGCTGGACATGGCGCGGGCCATCGGCTTTCAGTCCGTGGCGCGTTATCGTGGGCTCGATGCCGTCGAACGCCAGTTCGAGTCGACCCCGCTGGTCTTCTTCCTGTTTGCCGGTGTGCCGCGACTGAGCCGACTGAAGCCGGCGACTGCCGCCATCCGCTTTGCCGCCAATCCGCGGCTGCGCTTTGCCCCCATGATCTATTTCGCCCCGCAATTGTCGCGGCGGCAACTCGAAAGCTGTGTCGAAATGGGTTTCGACGACGTGATCACCCTGCCCTATGTGAACGGCGACATCGGCGAACGGGTGTTCCGTCAGGTCGGGCGGACGGTGTTGTACTTCGAGACGCCGACCTTTTTCGGGCCCGACCGGCGCGGCCGCTTCGGCTGCGACGTTCTGGCGCCGCGCCGGCCGGGACGGCGCAGACCGCTGGCTTCCCCGGGGGTCGGCGGCATCGAAAATAGTTGACAACTAAATTGTCGATGCTTAAAGTTATGGCGACTTGGCCAAGCAGCGCCGGGCAGTCGCTGATCCGGGTCTTGATCACCGGCGGCGCGCCGCGCTAGCGTGCCGTGACCCGGGAACCGCCTTGGACCTCGCGACCTTCCTCGTCCAGTGCCTGAACGCCGTCCAGTACGGCCTGCTGCTGTTCCTGGTCGCCAGTGGCCTGACGCTGA
>CALMTT010000574.1 GCA_937872615.1 uncultured Verrucomicrobiaceae bacterium
AGGAGCTCAACGGCGCCCCGCCACGCGATGGCAGCTTCTGGCTCGACATTCAAAGCCAGGCCGCCACGCAGATCGACCGCATCCAGACGCTGCTTTCCCGCCTGGCCGACGCCTCGCAGGCAAAACGCTTGATGCGGGCCGATGAGGTCACGCTCCAGGCCGTGCTCGGGGAGATGCTGAATGTCTTTGGCCAGCAACTGGTGGAAAAAAACCTCCACGTCGATGTCGAGCTCGATCCGAATCTGCCACCCCTCATGGTGCACGGCGGGCGTTTCCGCCAGATGTGGCGGCTGCTCTTTGTCGAGGAGATCACGCACCTGGCCGAGGGAGACAGCATTCAAATCAGCGCCACCACGGAGCTGGACGCCGCGGGCTGTGCACACCTCGTTGTCTGCCTTCGCGATACCGGCCTGTGGCATGCCCACGACCGCACGGCGAACCTGTTTGACCCGTTTTTCACCCGCAGCCGCCGTCCGGACGACTTTGGCGTGAACATGATGGCCATCTACGTGACCATGCACCTGCACGGCGGCAATGCCGAGGCCCGCATGCTCGAGCCACGCGGCCTGGAGATCCGCCTGCGCATGCCGTTGGACCCAAACGTCCTGCCGCAGGAGGAAAATGAGTTCTTCCGCAAGATGCACCGCCATGAGCAGCGCTGGCGGGAACGCGAGGAGATGAAGTAAGAGAGCGAACGCCGTCTTGCATCCGGCACTGATCCTGCGGAGGGTTCCGGCCTTCACCCCCACATGCCGAAACTCACTTTCATCCTCGAAGATGGACAAGAAATCATCGTCCCGCTGGCCGAGCGTATCACGATCGGCAGCACGGATCAGAATGATGTCTTCGTCGAGGACGAGCGAGTCTCACCGCAGCATGCCGAACTGCTGATGAATGCCGATGGCAGCGTGCAGGTCTTCGATTTGAAGTCCGCCGCAGGCACCTTCGTGAATGGCCACCGTGTCGTCAGCCACACACTGCTCCATGGTGACCAGCTCGCCTTTGGCCCGCTGAAGGCCGTGCTTGATCTCGAGCTTCCACCTGCTCCCGCGACCAAGACCCGCCGCGTGCCCGTCAGCGCCCCCGCACCATCGGCCATCCCGAGCGAGGAGCTGCGAGCCGCGGAAAACCGCCTCGCCCTGCTCGAAACAGCGGCAAAGCAGGCCGAGGCCAAGCATCAGGAATGGCTCGCCGCCATCGAACGCCTCAACCGCGAGCATGGGGAGAAGACCACCAGCCTCACCGAGCTCACCAGCCGTCAGCGTGAGGAGGCCAGCAAGCTCGAAAACGTCTCCACCAGCCTGCGTGCGGAAGAAGACAAACTCGCCGCGGTGCGTCGCGAGCACGAAGAAGTCGCGGCAAAGGTTCAAAGCAGCCAGCAGCAGCTTCGCGAGGCCGAGGAGCAATATGCGAAGGTGCGCAGTCAGATCGCCGAAGTGGCTCCGATGGAGCAAAAGCTCGTTTCTTTGGAAAACAGCATCGCCGAGGCTGAGAAGCGTCAAAAAGCCCACGAGACCGCCATCGCCGGACTTCAACAGGAGCGGACGCATCAGGAGCAAACACTGGTCAAAGTCGAAACGAGCCTCGCGGAGGCTCAATCAGCCCTCACGACTTGCCGCGCAGATCTCGCGTCCAGCAAACAGCAGGTCGAGGAGCTTCGCGCACGTCGTGACGAGCTCGAAGCAGCCAACAACGCCCCGCTCGATGATCTGCACCGCCGCATTGAAAAGGCACGAGTCGAGCTCGCCACGCTCGAGGCACGTCTGCGGCCTTTGCGCGATTGGAAGGAGGCTCAGGATCGCCGCCTCGCGCAGCTTGGGCTGCTGCCACCGAGTTCTCCCGAAGCCCGCGAGCTGTTGCGTGAGATCGATGCCGAGGCCGCGGACCTTTTGCAGATCGTCAACATCCCGCCGAGCCGCACTCCGCGGGTCGTGCAGGTCGAGCCTCCTTACTTCAAAGGCGTGCCGCTGAAGTCCGGCCACGTCCGCGTGCAGATGGGCAGCGTCAGCGGCGACGAGGAGGCTTGACCTCCGCCTCCCCTGCCCCGTCGAGCTTTTCGCGTTTGCGTTGCTTCGCGAGGAAATCGAGCCCGCAGGCCAGCTTCTTCGCCATCGGTGACTTCAGGTCCACCACACGCCAGAAGGGCGTGATGGCCTTCAAAGGCTTTCCAGCCTCATGCATCTCCCACGCACGCTCCGCCGCAATGCGCAGAAAGATGCCCGCCGTGAGCGGACAGGTGAAATCAGCCTTGTGAGCCGCCGCCAAGTCCTCGCGCAGCCGCGGCATCGAGCGTGATTCACCTTCTGGAATGCTTTCGACATAGGCCGCGACGACCGCCGGCGTGGGAATCAGCATCCGCGCACCCGGCTCCTGCCCCGCGTAGGGCTTGTCGAGCTTCTTCACGACCGCCTTCGGCGGATGAGCATACTTTTCAGACCAGGATTTCGGCATGCGGGATGATGCTCGATCTTTGTGTTCTGCCAAGACCGCAATCACCGGCGGTTGCCCACCATCACGGGAAGACCGATCGAGATCGTGCTGCTCATGCGGGAATACATTTCGATCATCTTACGGTCACCCTCTGAGATGCCCGGCTGGGTCGCCATCCATGCCGTGGCCGCCGTGGGGTCCAGTCGCATCCACACAGCCGCGACGTTGTTCAGCGCGCCATCCCGCACTTTGGCATCTGGAATCTTCATCACCTCGGCGATGGCGGCGTTGGGATCGCTGCTGGCCAGCGAGCGGGCATAACCCGCAATGGCGAGATCCTTGTCCGATGAGTCTGGCAGATTCTTCAACCACTGGCCAACCGCGGCTGGATCGTTCTTGGCCCATTCCGCGCTGAGCTGGCACACATTGCGATCACGGCTCGTCGAATCAGGAAGCTCATTGAGCAGGTTGATTGCCTCGTTGTAGTTGCCCTTGCGGATCATGTTGTCGCTCATGCTGTCCATGACGCGGGTTTTGAAGGCCGGATCGCTCAGCCGGGCAAGAAGCTGGCCGCGCTCCGCGGACGTGAAGCCCTCCGTGAAGTAGGAGAAGTAAAACCGCACGTCGTCGAGCATCTGCGAGTCCTTGATGCCGCTGAGATGGTCCGTGGCGGCCAGCGGATCGCTTTTGAACCAATCACCCCAGGCTCGTTTGAAGGACTGCTGGCGCACATCGCCATCAGAAATGGTTGCCACATACTCCAGCGCGGCCTTCGGATCGGTTTTGGACCACGCACCCACCGCGGCCGTCACGGCCTCCTGACGCAATTTCGGGTTCGTTTGGGCAATCGCCCAGTCAAAGGCCGCTTTCGGGTCACGTGTGATCCAGCCATCCATCAGGCTCGTGAGCATGCTGGTGCGGCGTGACTCCTCTTTGAAGCGCAGCGCAAGTCCCGCGGCCTGCATCGGATCCTTCTCCGCGAGACTGGTCAGGTCTTTATTGAAGCTCACGCCATAGTTTCCCATCACCTCGGGATGGGCCAGCGCATGCTCGATGGCGGCTTTGACGTCCTTTTTGCTCCACGCGCTCATCACCGCACCAAAGGCACCGCTGCGGCGTCCGCCCATACCCAGTGTCTGCACCATCTCCAGCGCCGCCTGAGGATTGCTTCGCGCCAAAACAGCCGCCACCGCGCCAGCAAGGGTGCCCCGAGTGTCCGATGCATCCGCCAGCACGGCCTTCCACGCGGCAGGCATGTCTTTCACCGCCCAAGCCTGAAACAAAACTGACCTCAAACTATCGCGTTCGGTGCTTTGTGGCCTTTTCGCCAGCAGGTCCAGCGCCGCCTTCACCTGCTCCACGCTCAAGTCCGCCGTGGCCTTCTGCGCGGACTTAAAGTCATAGTCCTTCAGTAGATCGTTCATCAGCATTTCGATGTTCACGACGGCTTTTGGTGTCTGCATCGCCACCGCGGCATTGTTGGATGCACTCAATCCCTTGCCGTTTGCTTTCACCTCCACCGCGGCCTCCTCCAGGGTCGCCGTTTTCAAGCCATAACCTCCGGCGAGGCCGACCAACAGACACACCAAGCAAAGCACGATGATTTTCATGATGAGCCGGAGCGTAACAGGTCGCCCGTTCCTAGGTCAATGATCATTCTGCCAGCCGTCTCAATGCACGATGAAGCCCGCGTATCGGCTTTCGATCCGCTTTGGCACCACGCATTGCACGCGGGCGCGGCCGGTTTCGTAGTCTTCGGCGAGAACTTTGCCTTCTTGATGCGCCAGGGCCACGAGGTCCATACGGTCGAGCGGGAGATCGAGATCGAGGCGCACGACGCGGTCGATCATGAAGTCGTGCAGGCGATGGAAGAGGTCTTCGATGCCCTGGCCGGTCTTCACGGAAATGGCGATGGCATCGGGAAAATCGCGCCGCAGCTCATTCATGCGGGTGTCATCGACGAGATCGACCTTGTTGAGCACGAGAAGGACGCGTTTGTCACCTGCGCCGAGTTCGGCGAGCACCTCGGTGGTCGTTTGATAAAACTTCAACGCTTCGTGTGAACTGGCGTCGACGACGTGAATGAGGAAATCGGCCAGCACGGACTCTTCCAGCGTGGCGCGGAAGGACTGCACGAGGTCATGCGGGAGGTTTCGCACAAAGCCGACGGTGTCGGTGACGAGCAGGGACTGGCCGTCCGGCAACTCCATGCGCCGAGTGGTGGTGTCCAGCGTGGCAAAGAGCTTGTTCTCCGCGAGCACATCCGCGGAGGTGAGCTTGTTGAGAAGCGATGATTTGCCTGCGTTCGTGTAGCCGACGATGGCGGCGTGGGCCACGGGCACGCGGCTGCGTTCCTTGCGCATGGTGTCACGCACACGGCGCACGTCCTCGAGTTCCGCCTTCACGCGGTCGAGGCGCTGATGAGCGAGACGGCGGTCGGTTTCGAGCTGCGTTTCACCTTCACCACGGGCTGCTCCAGCACCGCCTTTGCCACCACCAGCACCACCGCCCTGGCGGTCAAGGTGCGCCCACATGCGGGTGAGGCGCGGGATGGAGTATTCGAGGCGTGCCAGCTCCACCTGAAGACGTGCTTCACGCGTGCGGGCACGCATGTTGAAGAT
>CALMTT010000575.1 GCA_937872615.1 uncultured Verrucomicrobiaceae bacterium
ATCAATGGCTACGCCAGTGCGATCAGCGATCGTGAGCCCGCAAGGTGTCTTGAGCTGCTGGCGCAGACCAGTGCACCCGATGAACGGGCGGAGCGGATCACATTCCGTGTCGAGCAATGGCTCACCAGCGACCGCGCGACCGCTCTGGCGTGGCTGCAAGGCAGGGAGTCAGCGGCGTTCATGCCTGCTGAACAGCGGACGAAACTGCTGAAGAGCTATGGATTGGAGGCAGCGCGATGAAACTCGTGCTTTGGGTGCTTTTGCATGCGCTTTGTGCGGTTGTGGGCTTTTCGCTCGCGTCGGGTGAGACCCATGAATCGGCTGAAAAGACCACCGCTGCATCAGAAGGTCCGAAATCGAAAGTTGCCGTTGATGTGCATGCCTTCCAGCCGCTGCCCAAAATCGGCTCCGAGGCAGGCATAGCCGTGTTGAGCTACGAAAACTGGGCGGAGGCCATTCATCCCATCTCGCAGATGAGCCTCGAGGAGCTTCCGGCGATGTTGCGGGGCCTGTTGCGCAATCCTTTCCCGGAGGTGCGGCGGCGTTTGCTACGCTTCCTGTTTGAACGCTGGGCCTCGCTGGACCTCAACGGTGCGCTCACCACGCTGCGAGGCCTTTCCTCTCCGCAGGATAAAGAGAGTGCCATGCGTGCCGTGCTCGACCTTTGGGTCAAAACGGATGCCGATGCGGCCCTGAACTGGCTGGGAACACTCCATGACGACAGCGTGCTGCAAGAGGCGGGCATTGGAGTCGTGCTCTACCGCAAAGCTGCCAAGGACCCGCTCGCCAGCGCGGCGTGGGCGGATCAAATCGAAGACGCATTCCTTCGCGAGAAGGTGCTGGCGCAGATCGGGCTCAGTTGGATGAGCGAGGATGTCGCAAGTGTGCTCGCGGCGCTGCCGACCGTGGAGCCGAAGCGGCTGCGGGATCAGTTGCTGGCCAAGCTTTGCTATCGCGACGGCGTGGATCACGCCGCCGGGTTGGAAATCGTGTCGCAACTGCCCACGCATGCCGAGCGCAGTCATTTAAGCGATGAATGGCTCAGCGGCTTCGTGAACGACAAGCCGCTGGAGGCCTTTGAGTGGCTGCGTGCTCACTCCGAGCGGCCTGAACTGCAAAAAGCCGCGGACACCGTCGGCAGCCAGCTCGGAGCCACGGTCAAAAGCGGCGCGGAACTGCATGCCATGGCCCTTCAGCTTCCCGCTGGCCCCATCCGCGATGCCTTTGCCGCCCGCGCCGTCGAACAATGGATACTTGCAGGCCGTTCAGTCCCTGAAGCGCAGGCCTTGCTTTCGCTTTGCGGCCCCTGCATCGAGCGTGACAGCGCCCAACTCACCATCGACACCAAACTCGCAAAGCCATGACCACCACCCGCCGCCGTCTTCTTGCCGGGCTTCCCGCTTTCGGACTTGTTTCCGCGCAGGCCGAGGATGCCAAACCGCTCGAAAATATCCTGTTCGGCTCCTGCCTCGACACGCATGACCATCCGATGCTCGACCGCACGCTCACGCTGCCGTGCGATCTGTTCATCTTCATGGGCGACAACGTTTATGCCGACAAAGGCGGCATTCCGATGATGCAGGAGAAGTATGCGCTGCTGGAAAACAGCCGCTTCTTTCGTGGATTGAAGGACAAGCCGATCCTGGCGACGTGGGACGATCACGACTTCGGCCTCAATGACGGCGGCAGCGAGTATCCGCAGAAAAAAGAGGCGCAGGTCGAGTTTTGGAACTGGCTCGATGAACCGGCGGATTCACCAAGGCGAAAGCAAGAAGGCGTGTATCACACGCAGAGCTTCGGCCCGGCTGGAAAACGTGTGCAGGTCATCCTGCTCGATACCCGCTACTTCCGCAGTCCGCTCAAGAAGGTGCCGAAGGAGAAAGCGATGCTTGGCGGCACCAGCGTCCCTACCGATGATGAAAGCACGACGATCCTCGGTGTAGCCCAATGGGTCTGGCTCGAAAAAGTGCTCCAGGAGCCTGCTGAACTGCGAATCGTCGTCTCCAGCGTTCAATTCGCTCCCGAAGCGCACGGCGGCGAATGCTGGGCGAATTTTCCCCACGAGCAAAAACGCCTCGTCAGCATGCTTAAAGGCCAAAAGGCCCTTGTTTTGAGCGGTGACCGGCATTGGTGCGAGTTTTCGAAGAACGGCGTCTTCGACTTCACCTCCAGTTCGATGACGCAAAAGCATCCTCGCGGCACGCCGACATCGAACAAGCACCGCGTCGTGCCGAAAACCTATCATTTGCCGAATGTGGGGCTTTTGAACATCGATTGGGCTACCCAAGCCATCAGCACAAAAATCTTCGGGGAGGCTCCTGAGGCCCAGCTCGAGTTGCGGGTGCCGATTGGCGACTTGGTGGTCTGATTCGGCATTCGACATTCGCCATTCGTCAGCCATCTTTCCCGCCATGGCGACCGACCACGAACCCCGCATCCCTGTCCTGCCCACGCTCATGACGGCAGGGAACATCCTTTGCGGCTTCATCGCCATCCTGCAGATCTTTGACGGGCGTCACCTCGATGAGAACCTGCACTACCATTACGCTATCCTGCTCATCCTGGCAGCCTGCGTTTTCGATGCGCTGGACGGTCGCGTGGCTCGCATGAGTGGCAGCGAGAGCCCGTTTGGTCGCGAGCTGGACTCGCTGGCTGACATTGTGAGCTTTGGCGCGGCTCCAGCCCTGCTGGTGCATGACATCGTTTTGAAGGAGTTGAAGGGGGTGGGACTGCTAATCTCGTGCGTGTATCTGGTGTGCGGGGCGATGCGCCTGGCCCGCTTCAACTGCCTCGCGGCTGCGGATGTGAAATGCAGCAGCAAGAGCTTCCGCGGCTGCCCGATCCCCGCGGCGGCAGGTGTGATCTCGTCCCTCACGCTGATGCTGCTGTGGTTTGACAGCAGTGAGCGTGAGATCGGCAACTGGAAGTATGCGCTGGCAGTCTTGATGGGCTTGCTGAGCTACCTGATGGTGAGCAGCCTGGAGTATCCGAGCTTCAAAGCGGTGAACTGGCGCACGAAGCGTTCCTTTCACTGGGTGCTGGTGAGCATTTTCGTGATCGCCTTCACGGTGATGAACTGGCAATGGATGCCTTCGGTGATTTTTGTGACCTATCTGGTTTATGGCCTGGCCCGCCCGTGGGTGAGCCGGAAGTGGCGTCGTGAGATCGAAATCGAGCCGGAAATGCCGGACACGGACAACATTGATGAAAATGCCGCGCTTTCCGGCAGCGAGGACGAGATGGATGCGGCGCGACTGCTCGACGCGGACCGCCGCGGCGTGTGATTCTGATGAAATTCACTTCACAGAATCGTCGCTTGCGTTAAACGGAGCGGCACATGGCAGATTTTTACCAGCATGCCCGCGTTCCGACGCTGCATCACCTGGCGCACGCGGACGCGGCGCTTCGTGAGGAGGAGCTGCGTGGCTGGAGCGAGCAAAAGCCCGTGGTGCTGGTGCTGGACGAGGC
>CALMTT010000576.1 GCA_937872615.1 uncultured Verrucomicrobiaceae bacterium
ATGTCGGCCAGCGAGTCGATGAGCGTGCCGTCGAGGTCAAAAAGGTAGGCTTTGGGGGAGGTCATGACCTTTCTCTGGCAGGAAACTCCGATGCAGGCAAGCGATTGGCCCGCTGCCGCGTATGCAAACGCACATGAATCCGAAATTCCGCATCTGGGACCTGCACTGCCACCTTTCCGGCGTGCCCGGCCTCACGCCCGAGGAGCGGCTGGGACAGCTCCTGCGCTATGCCGACCGCGTGGGCATCGAGCGGCTCTGTGTGTACATGGGCATGAAATGGTCGCAGGACCCTTCACCGGATGATTTTCGAAAACAGAACGACGAGGTGCTGCGAGCCATCGCGAAGCATCCCGACCGCGCCTTTGGCTTCGTCACGCTCAATCCGAAGCATGTGCCCGAATCTCTCGCCGAGCTGGAACGCTGCGTGGCGAACGGGCCGATGGTCGGTGTGAAGCTGTGGGTGGCAAAACGCTGCGATGGACCGGAAATCGACCCGCTGATCGCCCGCGCGGCCGAGCTGAAAGCCGTCATCTTCCAGCACACCTGGTTCAAAACGACGGCGAACTACCCCGGCGAGTCCACGCCCGATGACCTCGTGGCCTTGGCGAAGCGTTTCCCGAAGGTTCCCATCATCTGCGGCCACACCGGCGGCACCTGGGAGCTGGGCATCCGCGCCATTCGTGATCAAAAGAACCTTTTCGCCGATCTCGCCGGCTCCGATCCCACCGCGGGCATCACCGAGATGGCCGTGCGGGAGATGGGCGCGGAGCGCGTCATCTATGGCAGCGACTGCGGCGGTCGCAGTTTCGCGAGCCAGCTCGCCAAAGTGCATGGAGCCGCCATCACCGATGCCCAGAAGCAGCAGATCTTCCACGGCACCCTGCGCAGCCTCATGAATCCCATCCTCAAAGAGAAAGGTATTCACGTATGAACCGCCGACTCTTCATCCAAAGCACCGCCGCGGCGGCTGCGACGCCATTGCTGGCTCTCGAACAGGTGGCCGAACGTGTGGACGTGAACTTCGCCATCGGCCCGTGGCCTTTCCGCGATCTGCCCAAGCTCGATGGCGACTCCTTGAAGCAGCGTGGCATCACCCAAGCCATCACCGGATCGCTCGAGGCCTTGCTCACGCGTGACATCGCCGCTGTAAATGCCCGGCTTGCTGAAGCATGTGCGAAAAGCGCAGGCCTCCTGCTCCCTGCTGGCACGCTGCATCCGCTGCTCCCCGCATGGCGTGAGGACCTGCGTCGGTGCCGCGATGAGCATGGAATGAAGGTCATCCGTCTGCATCCGAACTACCACGGCTACACGCTCGCCGATCCCATCTTTGCCGAAATGCTCGATGCGATCACCGAAGCCGGTCTCGCCGTGCAAATTGTGGCCCAGATGGAGGATCAGCGCACGCAGCACCCGCTCGTGCAGGCCGCTCCCGTCGATCTCAAGCCGCTGCACGATCTGCTCAAAGCCCGCCCGAAGGCTCGCGTGATGGTTTTGAATGCAAACGCCGCCATGATCACCACCGCGCTGCGTGGCTGCACGACCTTGTGGCTCGACTGCGCCATGGTTGAAGGCGTCGGCGGACTCGAAAACACACTGAAGGCCTGGCAGGCCGAAAAGCTCTGCCTCGGCACGCACGCGCCGTTTTTCTATCCTGAGTCCTCGTTGCTCAAACTCGTGGAATCCGAGCTGAGCGGGACGTTATTGACGGCATTGACGGTGGACAATGCGAGGGCGTTTTTGAGCTGAGGAGCCAGTGCGCTCCCATGGCTGATCTCAACCCACGATGGCACGCGGCACGCGGCCGTGCACATCGGTCAGGCGGTAGTCACGACCCGCATAGCGGTAGGTGAGCTTTTCGTGATCGATGCCGAGGAGATGGAGGATCGTCGCGTGGATGTCGTGGATGTGCATTTTATCCACGGCGGCCTTGAAGCCGAAATCATCGCTCTGGCCATACGCGGTGCCACCGCGGGCTCCGCCACCGGCGAAGAACATGCAGAAGCCATGCGGGTTGTGATCGCGACCGTTGCCATTCTCACTCACCGGCGTGCGGCCAAACTCTCCACCCCACACAATGAGCGTGTCGTCCAACATGCCGCGTTGCTTCAAATCAGCGATGAGCGCGGCAATGGGCCGGTCGATGTCCGCGGCGAGCTTTCGCGTCGAGGTTTCGTGGTTAGAGTGTGTGTCCCATGGCTGTCCATTGCCATAATAGACCTGCACGAAGCGCACACCGCGCTCGACGAGCCGCCGCGCCATGAGGCAGCCATTGGAGAAATGGCTCGTGCCATACATCTCGCGCACTTTTTGCGGCTCGAGATTCACATCAAAGGCATCCGTGGCGGCCGATTGCATGCGGAAAGCCAGCTCATAGCTCTCCACCCGCGCGGCCAACTCCAGTACGAGCCCTCGGTCACATGCATCAACCGGCCTGGAGCGTACAGGGCCGGAATTCCCTCGTGATCATTGTCGTTGGTGAACAGGTTCTTCAGGATGTGATGCTCGGTCCGGGTGGGGACCTCGTCGTAGTCGACGATGGCCGAGGCACCGCAAAACTCGCAGGATTTGGCCTGCTTGGACGGATCAAAGACGCTGATCGCCTGACATTGCCGGCACTTGATCATGCGCGTGGTGCGCGCCCAGCCGCGCGCTTCGCCTTGCATGTCGCGCAATGCGGCGACTAGATCGTGTTCAACGATGTCGGTGGACTGGATGCCGGGCATGGCGTCCGATTCCTTCGGCATCGGTGCCTCGGTGCCGCAAAACGCGCAGATCAGCTTTTGCTTCGCCGGGTTCCAGACCGCCTCACCGCCGCAGGCAACGCAGGAGTATTTGCTGCGGGCCTGTTTCTCGGGTGCCGTGGCGGAGGTATGGGTGGCTGTGGTTTCGGCCATTGTTTCGGTAAGTTTGGGTGGGGCAAGCGCAGCCCTCTAGGAGGTTATC
>CALMTT010000577.1 GCA_937872615.1 uncultured Verrucomicrobiaceae bacterium
AGAAGTATTCGCCGTTCACCTACCTGCACACGGACTCCGCGCGGAATCTGTGCGGCACGGTCCACAACGTCGCGTCACCGGAGATGCTCTACTGCTCCAGTTCGAGCGGTGAACACTTCGACCGGCGCGCGCGCGAGCTGCGCCAGAGCCCGAGTGTCGTCGAAGGAATCATCCACCACGCCAACCGCCGCAATGACGGCGAAACCAAGAACCATTGAATACCATGAAAGCCAAACCCATCACGACCGCATCCAAACTCCTTCTGCTGCCACTCGTTGCCGGCTTGTTTGCCGGTTGCGCCGCCACGCGCCCCATCAGCGACGTCGCCCTCGGCGCAGGCGGGGCATATCTCGGCCACGAACTTTCCAACGGCGATCCACTTGCCACCGCCGCTGGCGCGGCGGGCGGCGTCATCGTCAGCGAAACGCTCCATTACGCTGCGAAGAAGCAGTCCGAGAAGGCTTACGCAACCGGCTACGACAAAGGCAAGAGCGATGCCGTAAAGCAGCAGTATTGGCTTTATGTCTCGATGCAGAAGCAGCGCAACCAGGTCAGCAGCGTCCGCCTCTACCCCGTGCAACTGCCGGAACAACGGATTGACGGGGTAACATTCCAGCCGTCAACAAAGCTTTTACGGATCGAGGAGTAGGGCGAGCGCCTTTCAAGCCCCTGTCTCGCAAATCCTATTCAGCAGGGCTGTGAGATGGATTCGAGGTAGCTCAACAGGTCTTCCGGCTTGCTGTGAACTCTTACCCCGAAGTGCTGATCGAGTTTCAAGTCCTTGCTCCGGACAAGATGTTCCATCGGGCCGTCACAGAAATAGGCTTCACTGGATGGAATTCCCGCGCTCGCATGCAGGAAGTCGAGAATATCATTTGGACGAATCTTGCCACCTCCAAGAACTCGGGCGGCGCACATCCCAGCTAGGACTTCACAGCACGGAATTCGGCCGTAGTCCTTGGCCTCAATCATAGCACCGGTGACTTTGATGATGCTTTCACGAATCTCATCCTGATTTTCCCCGCCAAGGATCGACTTCATCTGAGAAATGACTTCCGCAGCATAATCTTCAACCACGTCACTTCTGCACTTCTTCGACAACTCCCAAAAGGGCTTTGGGGTTGCCCTTTGCTGGGCCGGCAAATCCGCCCACTTCGCAAAGACATTCTTCCTCTCCTGGCGAGGAATGAATCCTTGAGCGGTAAGCTTTTGGCAGTCACTCACCGTCAGTTCCCAGCGCAGATCTATGCTGACGTTGTCCCACGCTTCGGAGATTTCAGGCGACCACCAAGCGGGTTTTACCTGGTCGTCACCAAACCACAAACCAACCTTGGAAACAGAACCACTCTTAATGGGGACATCATGTCCTTTGCCATCTAATGCGCTGCCGCACTGTTCGGCAAACGCCTCCTCGAACCTCATCACCGAGATACCCAGGCTGAAAATGTCCATCAGGTTTGCCGTCGCTGTCCTTGATCGAGGGTCGATTTGTTTCATCAGTTCCTCAAAAATCGGAACACTGAGTGGACACAGCACGAGTTTCCGTTCCGCCAAACGATTCAAGCGATCCACAATTTGCTCATATACGGGGAGAGCGAGTCGGCTTTGTAGCCAGACGTGTCGAAGGTTTATCCAATGGCACACGTCGAGGTAGATCATCTTCTTCTCGGCCACCTCAGTTTTGAGCGCCCGCAATTTGTGGTCGAGGTGTGTTGCTGCAGGAAGATTCCCAACACCAGCGTGTCGTTTCGCAGACTCTCTAAAAACCGACTCAAACCGTGCCGCTCTCAGCGGATTGGAACTGTCAGAAGCTTGAGGAATCGCGAACCGGTTATCGTACACCGAGAGGCCGCTGGCCGAATGCGGGGACGAGCTTGGACCTGCCTGAAAAAGGTCGTCCACGGATTTTTCCGCCATGAATTGGGATTTTGTTTTCTCGAAATCCACGACCGGAATCCCCCTGCAATACTCCTCCATTTCCTTCAAGAAATCGGAAATGCGGAATGTGTTTGTGAATTCAAGAAAGTTGCGCTGCTCGTTTTTCCGATCCAGCACCAGCACATGCCAATGAGTTTGGAATGCGAGTTCGCGCCACATGCCGAGGATTTTCTCATCTCGGAGATTCACGTAGAGGTCGTAGGTAGCAATCGGAACGCGCTCGTTGAACGGAGACGGTATCCAAAACACAAAAAATCCCAAACATCCGAACTGGTTTCGAGCAACCCCGCCGTGGACTCGCAGCTTAAACGGGTGAGTCTTCGCCAAGGTGTTAATGAATGGCGTCTTGTCTTTTAGGAAAAGAACTACTTCTTGCCCAACTTCCAGGTTGATAACGACAGGCATCGGCAGAAGCCCCTCCACGAAATCCATTCCACTTGGAAACCGGAATGGCTTAAAGCGTGTCGGTCCGTGTAACCACGCGTTGTTCTTCGCTTCCGGCATGGCGTGAGCATGTCGTAATCGTTCGCTCTTGCCAATCCTTGCCTCGACCAAAGATGGTTCAACTCGCGGACGTGTTTTGGATGCCACTGCGTCCGCTCTTTTCCCGCTCAACGGACTTCGCTGCATCTTGTGTGGCTGATACACCGCCGCTTTTCTGCTTCGTGGTAAATCCTCTCCCGTGATTGGCGGCGTGTTGCCGCCGTCCAGCGACAACATAACGAAAGGCACACCATGAAAAGACTCATCGCACTCACACTTGTCACGCTCGGAGTCACATTCTCCGCCCGCGCGCAGTGGATCGTCTATGACCCGACCATGAACATGCAGCAGATCATGGCGCAGGCGCAGAACATCGCGAAATACATCCAGATGATCCAGAACCAGGTGCAGCAGATTCAAACGCTCACCGATCAACTCAACGAGTTCAAACACTACGAGAGCCTCTTTGGCGACCCCAAGGCGGTTCTGCTTACCACGGTTCAACCGCTCGTCACCGATCTGCGCAAGACGGAACTCGGCCAGACGTTGACCGCACTCGAAGGCGCGGTGAACGCCGGCCAGGCGATGCTCTATGACGCCAATGGCCTGTTCTCCAGCATCGGCACGACATTCACCACGCCGAATGGAGCGACAGTCAATCGCCGCGAAGCTCCGTATCTGCCGGTCGCCGCTGTTCAAAAAACGACGGACAACTACCTCGCCGTCGCCGCTGACACGAGTGCCCGACGGATTGCGTTGAAAGCGGAAATCGCCCGGACCACCGAGGCGCTCAAGAGCGCAACCACCGACGCCGAGGTGCAGAAGTTGCAGGGAGTGCTAACAGGTCTGTCCGCCGCGCTCAACAACACGGAATACGAAATCAGTCAGGCGACCACGGCGGCTTTGGTGCAGGACATCGCCAACCGCAACGAAGCCCAACGCCAGGCGGAGGCGAAGAAGGAGCAGCAGCACGCCGAGTTCACCGAAGCTGTGGCGAAATACGGCCAGACGTTCCGCCTGATGAACGCGCCCACCGCGTTCCCGACTCCGTAACCCCAACCTCAAATCGTCCCGACGTATGGCAACCTTTGAACAGCTCTTCCCGACGTTCCTCCAGAAGTGCGCCGAACTGCACGAGTTGCTGCGCATCGTCGCGTTCATGTTGTTCATCGTCGGGACGATTCTTCAGGTCTTGCACGGCTTCACCGGCAAGACGCTCATCCTGCACATGGTGCGGCTGTTCGTGCTGACCGCGTTGCTCGTTATGCTTCCGCAGTGGGGCAATGAAGCGCAGCGAATCCTTCAAACCTCCATCCTCGACGGCCTCGGCGTTGATCCATCCCAGGTGCAGGAGCAATACAGCCACTTGCTCGAAGTGCGCCGCGACACCGGCAGTGACCGGTCGTGGTGGGACATCCTGGGCGACCTGAATGCCTTCACCGTCGAATTGCTGATCTCCGGGATTCTTTGGTTGATTGGATACTTCGCGGCACTGCTCCTTTTCTGGGCCTACATCATTCAGAAATTCATCCTGTTCTCGGCTTACGCTCTTTCGCCGCTCCTCATCGGCTTCATGGCTATCCGACCGCTCCGCTCCATCGGCAGCCGTTACCTGATGCACATCGTCGGCGTGTTGCTTTGGCCGCTCGGCTGGGCCGTCGCCGCGCTCATCACCCAGGGCATCTTGGATTTCATGACGGACCAATCCATCCGGTTCTTTGACCCGACCGCGCAGCTCTATTCGTTGCAGGCGACATTCGGGCTGGCCGTGGTGGCGTTCTGGATTGTGTTCAGCACGATTGCCGCGCCGCTCGTGATTCAGAAAGTCATCGCGGCTGGCGAACTCGCGGGCGGACAACTCATCGGCGGTGCTTTTAGCAGTTTCCTGCAAACCGCTGCCACCACCGCGGGCGCTGCCGCCGTGGCCGCTCCCATCGGTATGCCCGTCGTGACCGCCGGCACGGCGGGCATGGCCGCAATCCTCAGCACGTTGTCCAGCGCCGCCGGACACGGCAGCGCCGGCGCAATCATCATCGCCGGTTCGGGCCTGCCACCGCGCTCGGCTCGCGGTCGTCCTGGCGACGACATCACCGGTGACAAAGCTGTGCGCGAACTCATTGCCAAGACCAAAGGCCATTACTACTGAACCTATGCAACCCACCGAAATCAGCCCTCGTGAAACTTCCACCGGCAACGGCACGACTCCCGCGCGCCTCGCCCGCAAGAAATTCGACCCGACGCAACTCTTTGCACAGCGCGACCGGCTGCCGTGGTTCTGGTTCTTCGTGGCCGTCGTCGTGTCCGTGGCGGCAGCGCTCGACCGTTACCACATCATCAATCAATTCAAGCAACGCGAGCGCGTCGTCATAATTGACCCGGCGCAGACCTACTACGTCAGTCCGCTGCTTCAGTTTTCGGAAGCGAGGGATTTGCACGCACAGCAAGCCGAGCTTGCGACTGTCACCTTTCTCCAACGCAACCCAAAGGATTTTGATCACCCCGATCTGCTCCGGCAGATGTTCCTGAAGTCGGCTTTGGAGAAGGCCCGGGAGCATCGCACGCGCGAGGCAGTGGAGTTTCGTGCGAAGCAACTCCACCAGAAGCCGGAGATTGCGAAGATTGAAATCCTCGCTACCCGCGAAAACGAGGTGCTGGTCGCAGTGTATGGCCAGGTGATCCGCACAGGGATATTTCAGGAGAAGGTTTTCAACGAGGCGTTCAATTTCAAACTGAGTCTCCGTTTCATCCGCAACCCCAACATGGCCGCCAACGGTCGTTTCCCCACCGCTGTCGGTGACTTCAAATATGAAATCACAAATTAGCATCCTCCTTCTCGTTGCAAGTGTCGCGTTGGCTGGACCACCCGAAAGCATCCAGCGCATCACGCTCGACGAGCGTGTGGTTGTCACCGTGCCAGTCGCAACAAACCGAGTAACCACCATCAGTTTGCCCGGACCGATTGCGGCAATTGACGCCGTAGGCGTGACCGCTGACGGCAAGACACCAGGCCAGTTTCAACTCGCGCACACGAAAGGTTCGTCGTTTGTGTCTGTCCGCGCGCTTGCGCGCAAGGCGGCGACGAACCTGAACATCCGCTGGAACAAGCGCACCTATGTCTTCGAGTTAGTCGAGAGCGAAAATCCCGTGCTCGCGCTCAATCTCGAAGATCGAGCGGCGACGGAAGCGGTTCAACCAGTGCCACAAGTCACGCCAACGCGGTTGCTGGCCTTGCTCGACAAGGCCAAGGCGTTCCCGTTGCTCAAGAAGCAGCAGCCTGACGCCGTGGCTGGCGCGGAGGCTAGGACGTTCGGCGATGAGCCACAGGTTACCGACTTCAACGATTACGAAATCAGCATCCACGAGGTGTTTCGTTTTGACCCGGAGGACACCCTCGTCTTTCACGTCACGTTGCGGAACAAGTCGGACCGGGACATTCGCTATTTGCCGGAAAGCTTCTGCGTGCGCGTCGGCAATCGGCTCTATCACCAATCCATCAGCGACGCGCCCGGATTTCTGCCTGCGTGCGCAACGAGCACAGTGTATTTCGCTGTCACCGGCGCACCGGATGGCGGACGGAATGAACTCTCGTTGAAGAATGACTTCACGGTGTTGGTGACGCGCACTTCGCCGTTACCGCCCCTGGACACTTCCACCAATGCACCGGCAAAGGTTGTGCAACCGTTCCGGTCACCCAAAGCCCAAGGACAGCCATGAAACCTCGCGACTTCCTGAACTTCTTCAAAACCCGTAGCGGCAAGTTCGTGTTGTTTGCCGTCGTGTTCGGTGGTGGCCTGCTCATCTTCAGCTCGCTGCGCAATAATTCCAGCACGGACGAGATTCGCGTCACGGGGCTGACGACAAACGCAACCGACAAGCCGCAGGTCGTGCAAAGCATTGAGCGACCAATGCAGGCATTCCGACCGCCAGCACCGAAGCCCGAACCACCGCCGCCACCAGCGAAGACCAACGAGCCGCCAAAGGTGGTTGCTGAGAAACCGAAGCAAGAGCCGCCCCCGGTGCAACTCCCGGCAATCAGCTTGTTCGCTGACGCAACCGCCGGTGTCCCCGAACCGAAGACGCTCGGCTCGATTTACGCGCCTTTTGGCCGGCTGATTCCGTGCGAGACCGTCATTACGGTGGACTCAGCTTCAATTCAGACGCCCATCGTTGGCCTCATCACGGAGAACATTTATCACGCGGGCAAGCTGGTGATTCCCGCCGGCACTGAGGTTCACGGCACGGCGCAAACCGACCGGCATCGTGAACGGATCGCCAGCGGCGGCAGTTGGACACTCGTCTGGCAGGGCGGCGAGGAACTCCGGCTGAAAGCCATCGCACTGGACCGCGAATTCTCCGGTGACCAGGAAGGCTGGGGTATCACGGACGGCAGCGCCGGCCTGCGCGGACGCATCATCAAGTCCGACGACATGGCGGAGATCAAGTTGTTCGCCGCCACATTCCTCTCCGGGGCTGCCGACTCGCTCACGGAAAAGGAGCAGACCGTGTTCGGCACGGTCAACAGCCGTTCGCTGAACAACGCGCCGTTTGAAGGCGCGCAGAAAGTCCTCTCCGTCTATGCACAACGGATTTACGACGCGATTCAGCGCGACGGCTTCTACGTCCGCGTGCCCAGTGGAAAGCAATTCTACCTCTACGTCCTCCAGACGATTGACCGAAGCGAGGCCGCCATCGGCGGCACGCAAAAACCATTTGCCGACGAGGACAAAACCAATTCGCCGGCATTTCCACCGACCGCGTCATTCGGTGTAGGTGTTACACCAAACCCGGATGCGGCCAAGGCAAACTCAACCC
>CALMTT010000578.1 GCA_937872615.1 uncultured Verrucomicrobiaceae bacterium
AAGATGACGGCGAGCAGGATCGCGGCGCCGGCGAGCAACATGCCGTAGCTGTGCCCCAGTCGGTAGAGGCCGACGAAGGGATCCCAGCGGCAGATGAAGAAGCCCGCGCCCGTCGCGAAGCCGCTCTCGCCAAGGCCCGTGCCGAGCAGGAGGCCAAGATGCGTGCCCGTCAGGCCGCCTCTCTCGCCATCCTTGCGGCAGAAAAAGCCGCCATCAAAGCCGGCAAGTAATCAAACCATCTCGCCTGTGCTCGTCGCGAAACTCTCATCCTGCATCCCGAGGCGATGAAGCATGCTGAGGTATAGATTTGGCAGCGGGTAATTGTCCTTTTGGTCGAAGGCCAGGTGCTGGCCGTGTTTGAAGCCGCCGCCGGCGAAGAGGACGGGCATGTTTTTGTTGTCGTGGCTGCTGGCGTTGCCGAGGTTGGAGGTCAGCAGCACCATCGTGTCATCGAGGAGCTTGTCGGTCTTCAGTTTGCGCAGGAAGGCGGCCCAGGTGTTGATCACGCCCTGCTCGACGAGAGCGAGCTGCTCCAGCTTGTCAGCGTCCATGCCGTGGTGACTGAGGGTGTGGTAACTCTCATCGACACCTTCGATGCCCTGCACGTTATTGCCCGTGACGTGCAGCGTGATGAAGCGCGTGCTGTCCGTGACCAGCGCCATGTGAACGATGTCCAAAAAGATGCGGTCCACCTCCACCTCGTTGTCGCGCGGGATCTGCGTCGGCGGTTTCAAGGCGACCTTCGGCTTCGGTTTGTGCGTCCAAGCCTCATTGGCGGCGAGGCGCTGCTCCAACTCGCGCACGCTCGTGAACCATGCGTCCAGCTTGTCGCGATCTCCAGAGCCGAGCTCACGCTGGAGGGATTTGGCCTCCGCACCGACGACATCCATCACGCTGCGTCCCTGGCGGATCAATTCGGCCTGCCGCTCTTGCTCCGCCGGCGTGTCATTCACAAAAAGCCGCGTGAACAGCTTCATCGCGCTGTTCTCCGCCGGGATCATGGTGCCATTCTCCGTGTAGCTCGGGCTCGTCTGCGAGTTCGTGTTCAAAACGAGCGATGGGAAGCGCGTCTCATGCCCTAGATGCTTCGCCATGAGCTGATCGAGCGAGATCGTGTTCCGCGTCGTCGAGCCCCGCGCATTCGGACAAGCCGAAAAGATGCTTCCTTCCGCCGTGTGACCTCCCGTGACGCCCGGATGCGACGACCCCGACACCACCGTGAAATCCTCCCGCAGATCCTGAATGCCCGCGAGGTAGCGCGAGGGCTTGTAAGCCCGGCCCGAGCCTTCCGGCACCAGATTCGGGTTGTGCAGCCCCAACGCCAAACTCATGCCGACGAAGCGCTTCGCCTGTTTTGTCTCCTTCACCCCCGCGAAGGCCGGCGTCATCGCCTCCAGCAAAGGAAGTCCGAGCGTGATCCCCGCCCCGCGCAGCATGGCACGACGGGAGAGGTGTTTTTGGAAAGTGAAGGTGCTCATAATGGGACAATCAGACAATCGGACAGGGAGATGGGGAGACAAGGGGCTTCAACGTTTGGTGATCGACCATTTGTCAGGGTGATTTTGCATGTTCACGAGCATGCCGATGATCTCGTCGTAGGCGCGATACAAAGCACGCGCCGTTCCAGCTTTCAGATAGCCACACTCGACCGCGAATTGAAGCCAGCACTGGGTTTCACTGGCTTCGCCTTCACTGTCATTGAGTTTGCTGACAAAGGAGGCTGCGTAACGCCTCTTCCGCCAGCCTTCTGCAACGTTCGCGGCCACGGACCGTGACGCCCTGCGGATCTGATCTGTCAGTGAATACTTCTCTTCAGACGGAAACGTCTTGCTGGCCTCAAAGATGTCCATCGCCGCTTTGAAGGCACGCTGATACACTTCCAGATCTGTGTGCCTCACCACCTTCGACTTCCTGTTCTGACTGTCTGATTGTCTCATGGTCCGATTGTCGGGTTGTCGTTTCACTTCGTTCGGAAAATGTCGCTCAAAACCACCTCGCGGATGATGGAGCGGAGGTTGGTGGTCTTGTTGGCGATGGCATCGAGCTTGGATTCATCGCTGAAGCGCGGTGGGGCGCCGGTGGCGTAGGTGAGGAAGTGGGTGGCGAAGCCGCGGGCGAGGTTTTGGGGGCGTTTCGTCTGGATTTGCTGCCAGGTGGCGAGGTCGGTGAAAGTGTCACCTTCGGGGGTGCGGCCGCTGGGATCGACTTGGGCGCCTTTGCCGTCTCGGCCGTAGCCTTTGCGCCAGATGCCGACGGCGTCGTAGTTTTCGAGGGCGAAGCCGGGTGGGTCGATGGTTTGATGGCAACTGGCGCAGCTTTCGTTGTTGCGATGTTTGTCGAGCTGATCGCGGATGCTCGTGGCTCCGCGGATGTCGGGCTCGATGGCGGGCACGCCGGGTGGTGGCGGCGGGATGTGGTTGCCGAGGATGCGTTCGTTGATGAAGACGCCGCGCACGACGGGCGAGGTGCTGGTGCCGTCGGCGGTGACTTTGAGGATGGAACCCTGTGTGATGAGGCCTCCGCGTTTTGACTGCGTAGCGAGCGGGATCTTTTGAAGGCCATCACCGGGCTTCGGGGCGGAGACAGTGAGACTTTCAGACCATGAGACAGGGAGAATCTCCCCCTTTCGCCTCTTCTCCTTGTCTGATTGTCTCCCTGTCTGATTGTCCCCAGCATAGTGCCTCGCGAGGCGTCCATTGAGGAAGGCGAAATCCGAATCGACGAGGTGGGTGATGCTCAAATCACGGCGCAGCAGTTCGGTGATGTAGGCGCGGGTTTCCTGGAGCATGGACTCCTGCACGACGGGATCGAAGTCGCGGAAGAGGCGTGTGTCGGGCGTGGTGAAGTCGATTTGGTTCAGCTTGAGCCACTGATCGGTGAAGCTGGCGATGAAGCGTTTGGCTTTGGAATGAGAAAGTAGGCGCTCGACTTGGGCGGAGAGCGTTTCGGACTGGTGGAGCTTGTTTTGGGCGGCGAGGTCGAGCAGCTCTTGATCGGGCATGGAGCACCAGAGGGCGTAACTGAGCCGTGTGGCGATGGCGTGATCGTCGAGAGGGCCTGGAGACTCGATGAAGGTCAAAAAGCGTGGCGAGCACAAGATAGCGCGATAGGCGGCGCGGAGGGCTTCGAGCACCGAATCGCCTTCTTGGAGCGATTTGGCGGCGATTTGGCGATACGGGGCGCTTTGCTCATCGGTGACGGGACGACGAAAAGCACGCGTGGCGAAGCGACTCACGAGTTTGTCGATGTTTTCGGCTTTCAGCGCTTCGAGGCCGGTGCCGCCGAAGAGTTTTTTCCGCACGCCTTCATCATTGGCGATGGGATAGATGCGCTCGATGTCGATGCCGCGATGCGCGATGCCGGGGAAGCCTTGTTTTTCGAGGTTGCGGCCTTTGAAGCTCACATTGCCGCCTTTCGCGCCGGTGGGAGCGCGTTTGTGCGTGCCGTCGTTGGGTCGCAGCTCGATGCGATGGTCTTTTTCGATCCAGGCTTCGAAAGTCATGTCGCGCGGCGTCGCGGTGGCTTCGACGAGGCCGATCATGAAGAGCAGCGGTGCATTTGATTCGCAGTGACCGGAGCGCAGCGTGCCCCACACCGCGCCATCGGCGGTGGGATTGATGCCGCGTACGCCGTGCAGCGTGACGCGATACCAGCCGCTCTCCGGTGCCCAGGTGGGCGTGCGGCCGAAGAATTGCAGTCCGATGGGCCAGGTGATGCTTTCGCCGTTCTTCAAATCAGGGCCGCGGTAGTTGCCGCCGCGGTTTTTGATGAGCATCTCGGGCGTGTGATGCTTTGCGTATTTCGCGTCGCCTTTCTCCGCACGGTCAAAAGCATCATCGAGAGCCAAATCGGCCACATCAAGGTAACGAGCGAGCTGATGATGCGAGAGCTGCTGGCCGTCCGCGACGGTTTCAAAGCCATGCGAGGCTCGATCCTCCGGCAGCAACGTCTTCAGCGGGATGTCGATGCCGAGCAAATCGTGCAGCGTGTGCTCATACTCGACCCGCGTGAGCCGGCGACTGCGCACACGACCGTTCGCGGCGATGTCAGCGGCATCGACTTCGAGCAGCGGCTGCTTCAAATTGGCGAGGAAGAGGTCTTTTTCGTTCTTCTCCGGCTGCGGCTTCTTTTTCGGCGGCATCTCGCCATCGCGCACACGCTCAAAGATGTGCTGCCAGGTTTTGACCGAGGCAGCTTCGAGCTTGTCGAAGCTCAAATCGGTCAAATCGAGCCCGCCTTTCTTCACATCGGCGTCATGGCACTCGACACAGTGCTGCTCCAAAAACGCCGCGACAGGCACGGCGGCATAGGAATGGCCGCAAAGGAACGCAAAGAGCGAAAGAGAGACGAATCGAAGCATGAGGGGGGATGTGCGACAACGTGCACAGACCGCGCATTTATCGCTCATTACACCAACTCCAGCCCGCTCAATGTCCTGGTGCCACTGCCGAAGCGGTCGGTTTCGATGCCGAGGCGTTGGAGCATGGTGATGTAGAGATTGCAGAGCGGGGTGTTGTTCTTGGGGTCGAAGGCGAGGTGCTGGCCGTGTTTGAAGCCGCCGCCGGCGAGGAGGGCGGGCAGGTTGGTGGTGGCGTGGGTGGCGGCGTTGCCGAGGTTGCTGCCGTAAAGGAGCATGGTGCGGTCGAGGAGGGTTGCGCCTTGTTCTTTGACGCTCTTGAGGCCTGTGATGAGGGTTTTGAGTTCTTTGAGTTGAGCTTCCTCGATAGTGCGGAGCTGGGTGCGGGAGTCGCCTGCGCCGCCTTGGTGCGTCAGCGCGTGATGCGGGAGCGTAACGCCGGGAAGATCGACCTTGGGATTGAACCCCTGGCTGATGAGGACGGTGATCAAGCGTGTGCTGTCGGTCTCCAACGCGAGGCGGACGACTTCAAACATGGCTCGCGTGCGCGGGATCAAGGCATCGGGCTCCAGATGATCGGCGGGGGCCTTGGTGGACACTTGGGGCTTCGGTTGGGTTTCCCAGGCTTCGGATTGGGCGAGACGCTTCTCAAAGTCACGCACGGCGGTGAAGTATTGATCGAGCCGTTCTTTGTCGCGTGGTCCGAGGTCACGTTGCAGGGATCGTGTGCGGTCGGCGACGGCGTCCATGAGGCTGCGGCCTTCTTTGAGGCGCTGAATCTGGGCTTCGACCTCGGCTTTGCTGCCTTGGAAGAAAAGACGCTCAAAGAGCTTCGAGGCGCGGTTCTCGCCGGGGATCTGCACGCCGTCGGAGGTCCAGGAAAGGGAGGTGTTCGCAGGGCCGACGACGAGCGTGAGGCTCGGAAAGCGAGTGAGGTGGCCGATCTGCTGCGCGGCGAGCTGATCGAGCGAGATCGTGTTGCGAAAGCCGCCGCGTGTGGGATGCGGTGCAGCGGTGAGGAAGCATTTATCGGCGGCATGAGCACCATCCACCTCGGGATGCGAGACGCCGGAGAAGACGGTGAAGTCGCTGCGATGGTCTTTCAGTAGATCGAGGTAGGGCGAGAGCGTGTAGTCCTTCCCGGTTTCCTTCGGAAAGAACATGTCTGGCATCATTCCGAGGTCGGTGCAGATGGCGATCATGCGGCGTGGTGTCGCATCGCTGCCTTTGGCAAAGGCGGGTGTCATTGCCTCGAGCATCGGCAGGGAAAGACTGACGCCAGCGGCTCGCAGGAAATGACGCCGTGAGAGCCGTGGTTGAGTGGAAACGTGGAAGGGCTTCATGGCGGTCATTTGTTTCGGAATAGCGGGCTCTGCACGATTTCGTGAATCATCGAGCGCACGCCGTAGCCTTTTGATTTCAGCCGCGACATCATTTCATCAAGCTTGGCACTGTCAGCGAAGCCGACATCGGCACCGGTGGCGTAGATGACGAGCTGGCGGAGGAGGTTGCGGGCGATGGCTTCTTCATCCTTCAGCAGCAGGGCACGGAAGTCGTCGATGTTGGCAAACTTGGCTCCGTCCTTCGTTTCGGAGGCGGCCTCGACGGGCAGCGCGATTTTGTATTCGAGCGCCTGGCCGTCTTTGCTGCCGGTCGCGGGTTCACCTTTGTCGATGGCGCGGTATCGCTCACGCCAGCCGCCCATGACATCGAAGTTCTCGAAGGCGAAGCCCGGTGGGTCGATCAGCTTGTGACAGGCGGCGCAGCTTTCCATTTCGCGATGCTTGGTGAGTTGCTCGCGCACGGTCGTCACGCCGCTGAGGTCCGGCTCGATGGCGGGAACACTCGGCGGCGGAGGTGGCGGCGGTGTGCCAAGGATGTGCGTGAGCAGCCAGGTGCCGCGAGTCACGGGCGAGGTCGTGGTGCCATTGGCCGTGACCTTGAGCACGCTGGCCTGCGTGATGAAACCACCGCGATGGGAAGCCTGCGGCAGCTTCACGGGCGCAAGCTCATAGCCCACAGCTCCCGGCACGCCGTAGAGTTTCGCCAGCGGCAGATTCAGCATGGAAAAGTCAGACGCAACGACGTGGCTCGCACCCAGGTCGCGCCGCAGCATCTCGGCGAAGTAATGGCGCGTTTCCTTCACCATCGACTCCAGCAGCAGTTGGCTGAACTCCGGGTAAAGTTTCTCATCCGGCTCGGTCAGGGTGATGTCCTTCAAACGCAGCCAGTAATCGAGAAAGTGCTCATGAAAGCGCTGGGAACGCGGATCATTGATGAGCCGCTCGGTTTGCTGACGCAGCGTCTCGGCATCGTGCAGCTTGTTTTGATCCGCCAGAGCACGCAGCTCGTCATCGGGGCCGCTGTTGATGAGAAAACGTGACAACCGACCTGCCAGCGCACGATCATTCAGCACGCCGACCTCCTCTCGCAGCGTGAGGAAATCCGGCGAGCACAGCAGCGCACGATAGCCATCGAGCATGGCTTCGACGAAGTCACCACCGCGCTGCAACTGCGAGCGCACCGCCGCCATCGCGGGTGCGAGATCAGCACCTTGCTGGCAGGCGCGATCCGCAAAGCGCTGCAACAACCGCCGCGCCTGAGCTTCCGGCTGCGGCACGACGAGCGTGTAATCACGCGGCGTGTTTGGCACCGGTCCATCCTGTGGAAAGGAGCGTGCGTTCACGATGTTCTGCGGGTCCGGCGGCAGTGGCTTCACGAGCTTTTCCGTCCATGACAAGTCCTTCGGACGTCTGCGTGGCTGCGCACGCAAACGCTCGGCGCGGGCTTTGACCATTTCCTTGGTGTCCGCCAGACGGCTCATCTGGGCATCACCAAAGAGCACCTCATGACTCGTCGGCGGCCATTGCTCGTGGATCGGACCTTCCATCTCGATCCACTCGAGTCCCACGCCATTGCCTTCAAAGCGAGATTCTCCCGTCTTCCGGCTCATCGCGATGCGGTTGAAGTTGTGATGCCACGCCGAAGCCACGCTAAAGCTGATGCGATCACCGGCATTGAGCCAAACTTTCATCTCGCGAGTCGTCGGCGCATTGGCCGGGATTTCCAAGGTGCCAAGCAGCCCCTCATCCGTGTAAAGCGAGACCGCTTCCGGCTGCGTGCCCGGCTCCACGCGGCCAAAGTTCCATCGAATGCCATAGGCCCGAACACGGAGGAAATGCCAGCCGGAGTAACGTGCCATCAGGCCATTGATCCGCTCCGAGCGATTCATAAAGGTGCCAACTGCGTCAAAGTGAGGAGGTGGGTCGTAGGTCCACCCTTGCTGCCGTGCCTTGAAGTTTCCCGACTGCACTTTCCAGGTCGGGTCCAGCTTGCCCTGAATCAGCGGCAGCGCCTTTCGCTGTTGGATCTGCACCATGAGCAGATTCATCTCACGCGAGAGCACGCGCACCTTCTCCCGAGGCGGCGGCTCGAAGCTCGCAGCCATCGCCGCATGCAGCGCCACATCCGCCGCCTCCATGAAGCGCCCCACCTGCACATGGGAAAAATCCAACGCCACCGATGCCTTCGCAAAACCAAAGGCCTCACCGTCCGCAGGCAAAACATCCTTCACCGAGAGAGCCGGGAGCTTCAGCAGATCGCGCAACGTATTTTCATACTCCACACGGTTCAGCCGCCGCAGCTCCGTGCGTCCTTCAATCGCCTGCCGCTGAGAATCCGCCTCCACCAACTGTGATCTCAACCCGCCGAGGAAACCCTCCAGATCACCCGCTTCAGGCCTTGCCTTCTTCGGCGGCGGCATCTCTCCCGCCTTCACCCGGTCATGCACCCGCGCCCACTCAAGGAAGTTCAGCGGCTGCTTCAGGTCAAACTTCAGAGCCGTGAGATCCAGATCACCTTTCTGGACATCCGCGTCGTGGCACTCGACGCAGTGCTTTTCGAGGAAAGCTGCGATAGGGACAGCCGCGAACGAATGGCCGCAAAGGAACCCAAAGAGCGCAAGAGGGGCAGATCGAAGCATGGGGGTGGGGCGTCAACGTGGGCGAACCGGTGGTCTATCGCAGGTCGTGGCGAGGTGAAACGTGGAGCGAGACGAAAATCGAGGCGGGGCTTGATTTGGTCGTTTATATGTTCTAGTGAACACTATATGAAAACGGCCCTGTTTGAACTCCAAAACCTCCTCCGCGATCGCTTTCCTGAGGCCATGGCCGCCTCGTCGGACTCGCGTCGGCTCCAGATCGTGCAGCCGACACTTCAGCAGGGAAAACTGGTCGAGATCACCGGGCCGGACTCGGGCCTGTTGCTGCATCGATTCATCGCGGCGCAGCCCTGTGCGCTGATCGATGCGGCGGATGCGTTTGAGCCGGGCGGGCTCGAGGCGAGTGCGCTGCGGCATCTGCTTTGGGTGCGATGTCAAAAGGCCAGCGAGGCGATGCGGGCGGCGGATTTGCTGCTGCGGGATGGAAACCTGCGCGTGGTGTTGATCGATCTGCGGCTGCGGCCGGTGCGGGAGCTTTTCGCGCTGCCCTCGAGTGTGTGGCACCGGCTGCGCCTGCTGGCGGAGCGTGGTGGCGCGGCGGTGGCGGTGTTTTCCCCCTGCCAGGTGGTTGCCTGCGCGGCGGGACGCTGGGCCGCGCCGCAGACATCGCCGCTCACGCTCGCGGCTTGATGAAACCTTCACCCGTGATGATGCATGTTTGCTGCCTGGTGGCTTCCACGTTTCGTTTTGCAAGCTCTGCGAGTCCTGACGCGGGATCGCGTGGCCGTGCTGGAGTCGCAGGCGATGAAGGCGGAGGACGCGCGGCTGCTGTGCGCCTCTGAAAACGCGGAGCGCGAGGGCGTGCAGGCGGGCATGACGGCCTCGCAGGCGCAGGCGCGATGCCCGCGATTGCGCCTGCTGTATCGCGATGAAAAAGCGGAGCAGGAACTGCAACGGCGGCTGCTGCACGCGGCGGAGAGCTGGACGCCGGATTATGAGGCCACGCAGCCCGGCTTGTGCGTGCTGGATTTGTCCCGCCGGCGCATGAACGAGCCGTGGCATGATCTCGGCGTGCTCATGCATCGCGAGTCGGCGGCGCTCGCGATGGAGATGCGCATCGGATTGGCGGACAAGGCCGACCTCGCGGTGCTCGCCGCGCATGTCGCCGAGCCAGTGCGCGTGATCCGCGATGGCAAGGAAGCGCTGCGTGAGCTGCCGATGACCGTTTTGTGCCGCAACGCGGAGCTGCTGCAGTTGCTGCATCTGTGGGGCGTGCGCACGCTGGGGCAATTCAATGCGCTGCCGCGGGCGGAGATCGCGCGGCGGCTCGGCGCGGAGGGGATCGCGCTGCACGATCTCGCACGCGGTGGCAAAGAGCGGCTGCTGCGGCTGGTGCGGCCCGTTTGTCTCTTCCGCGAGGAACGCGAGCTCGAGGCGCCCATCGAGTGCCTGGAGCCGCTCATGCATCTGCTGCGCGGCATGCTCGGCCGTTTGTGCGCGAGGCTGGCGGAGGCATGGCGTGTGGCAGGCAGGCTGATGCTGGCGCTGCGTTTTGACGATCGCAGCATGCACGAGCGTGATCTGCGTGTCGCGGAGCCCACGCGTGATGAGGCGGTGCTGGGTCGCGTGCTCGAAGCGGCGCTGGAAGGCGTGAAAGCCTCCGCGCCCATCATCTTCGTCTCGCTCGAAATCGTGCCCGTGCGTGCCGCGGCGAGCCAGGCGGGGCTTTTTGATCAAGGCCTGCGCGATCCGAACCGCTTCGCCGAGACGCTCTCCGCGCTCGAAGCATTGCTGGGCAAAGGTCGCGTCGGTCGCGCGGAGCTGCTGCCCTCGCGTCGCGTGGATGCGTTTCGCGTGGTGAACTTCCTCGACGCGCCCGCACCATCCATCGAGCACACCGCGGGCGGCCCGCCCTTGCAGCGCTTTCGCCCGCCGCGTCCAGCGCGGCTCGTGTGGCAGGGCTGGCGACCGGTGGCGCTGCATCTGGATCGTGAAACGAAGCCGCTCATCTCGGCGAGCGGCCCGTGGTTTCTCTCCGGCGAGTGGTGGGACACGCAGCAGGCCTGGCAGCATGAAATCTGGGACGCCGCCACCGATGACGGCGCGCTCTACCGTCTCGTGCGCGAGCATGAAGTGTGGCGTGTGGAGGGGCGCTATGGATGACTTCACCGAGCTGCACGCCCGCAGCGCGTTCTCATTCCTTCGTGGTGCTTCCTCGCCGGAGGAGATGGTCACGCGGGCGGCGGAGCTGGGCATGCAAAGCATCGCGCTCACGGATCGCGATGGTGTTTACGGCTCCGCACGAGCGCATCACAAGGCGAAGGAACTCGGTCTGCGTGCGATCACGGGCTGCGAGCTCACGATGGAGTGCGGCTGCGTGCTGCCGGTGATCGTGCGCACGCGTCGCGGCTATCAAAACCTCTGCCAGATGCTCACGCAGGCCCATTTGCAGGCGGCGAAGGGTGAAAGCCGCGTTTCATGGGCCGCGCTCGAAAATTTCGCGGAAGGCCTCACCGTGCTCACCGGCGATGAAGACGGCGTTTTGTGCCAAAACGAGCCTTTGAAGGCACTGGAGTGCTTGAAACGCATTTTCGGTCGCGAGCATGTTTTCGTCGAAATCCATCGCCACCGCGTGCTGCGTGAAAATGAGCGCGTGCGCCGCTGCTGCGATCTCGCTTTGGCTGCGAAGCTGCCGCTCATCGCGTCGAATGCACCGCTGTATGCGCGGCCGGAGGGACGCATGCTGCAGGATGCCTTCACTGCGCTGCGGCATCACACGACGCTCGATGAAGCAGGCCTGCGGCTCGCGCCGAATGCCGAGCGCTGCCTGAAATCCGCCGCGCAGATGCGCGAGCTGTTTCACGATCTGCCGGAGGCCTTGAAGAGCACGCAACGCATCGTCGAGAGCGTCGAATTCGGACTCGAAAACCTCGGCTACGAGTTTCCGCAGTATCCCGTGCCTGCGGAGCACTCGCAGGACAGCTTTTTACGCGAGAGGACGGACATCGGAGCTCGCGAGCGCTACCGCGAGATCACGCCGGAGGTGCGCCAGCAGCTCGATCATGAACTGCGGCTGATCTCAAAACTCGGCTTTAGCGGCTACTTCCTCGTCGTGTGGGACATCGTGCGCTGGGCAAAGCAGAGCGGCATCCTCGTGCAGGGTCGCGGCAGCGCGGCGAACAGCGCCGTGTGCTACAGCCTCGGCATCACGAATGTCGATCCCATCGCGCAGCGCCTGCTGTTTGAGCGTTTCTTGAGCGAGGGCCGCAACACCTGGCCGGACATCGACCTCGATCTGCCGAGCGGCACGCAGCGCGAACGCGTGGTCCAGGAGGTGTATCGACGCTTCGCGCCGCATGGTGCCGCGATGACCGCGAACGTCATCACCTACCGCGGCCGCAGCGCCATGCGCGAGATGGGCAAGGTGCTGCACCTGCCGCAGGACGTCATCGAGCGCTTCAGCGATCTCTACGCGAATGGCGACTTCCCGCACACGCTGCAGCTCGACGAGCAAATTCGCCGCGCCGGATTGCCGCAGGGCCATCCGCGATTGCCCGCCTTGATCAAACTTTATCACCTCGCCTACGGATTACCGCGCCACCTCGGCCAGCACAGCGGCGGCATGGTGCTGTGCACTGCCGGTCTCGATAAAATCGTGCCGCTGGAGCCCGCGAGCATGCCAGGACGTGTCGTCGTGCAGTGGGACAAGGACGACTGCGAGGACCTCGGCATCATCAAGGTCGATCTGCTCGGCCTTGGCATGATGGCGGCGATTGAAAAGACCCTCGAGGTCAGCGCCGCGCGTGGCAGGCCGGTCGATCTCGCGCAACTGCCCAAAGATGATCCCGCCTGCTTCGATCTCATGCAGCGGGCCGATACCGTGGGCGTTTTCCAAATCGAAAGCCGTGCGCAGATGGCCACGCTGCCGCGCATGAAGCCCACGTGCTTTTACGATGTCGTCGTCGAGGTCGCCATCATCCGGCCCGGGCCCATCGTCGGCAGAATGGTGCATCCGTATCTCAATCGCCGGAACGGCAAGGAGCCCATCGATTGCATCCATCTCGATTTCGAGCCCGTGCTGGCTCGCACGCTCGGTGTGCCCTTGTTTCAAGAGCAGGTGCTGAAGATGGCCATGATCATCGCCGACTTCACCGGCAGCGAGGCGGAGGAGCTGCGCCGCGCGATGAGCTTTCACCGCAGCGAGGAGCGCATGACGAAGGCGCTCGACAAGCTCACCGCCGCGATGACTCGCAAACGAGTCGATCCCGCGATCCAGGATCGCATCGTGAAAAGCATCCGCAGCTTCGCGCTTTACGGCTTTCCCGAGAGCCACGCCATCAGCTTCGCGCTGCTCGCCTATGCCAGCGTGTGGCTGAAGGTGCATCGCGCCGCTGAATTCTACGCCGCGCTGCTCAACTGCCAGCCGATGGGCTTTTACTCCAGCGCCACGCTCGTGCGCGATGCGAAGCAGCACGGCCTGCGCCTGCTGCCCGTGTGCGTGGCTGCCTCAGACATCGAGTGCACGGTCATCGATGACGCCACGCTGCGCCTCGGCCTGAACCAGCTCAAAGGCGTGAGCCATGCCGCCCTCGTCCAAATCATCGCTGAACGCCAAAAAGCCCCGTGGCATGATCTGCGCGACTTTTTGCGCCGCTGCACTCTCGCCAAAGATGAGCGCCGCGTGCTCGCGCAGGCCGGAGCACTCAATGCGCTCGGTCATCACCGCCGCAGCGCCCTGTGGGATGTCGAGGCACCGTTGCACGATGATTTGCTCAGCCGCCTGGAAGACTCGCACGAAGCTCCGCTGGCCATGATGAGCCCCCAGGAGCGGCTGGCGAGTGATTACGCCACCACCACGCTCACCGTCGGCCCGCATCCGATGGCGCTCGTGCGCCCGCAACTCCCGAAAGCAAGCAGCGCTCGCGTTTTGACCACGCTGCCGCATGGTCGCCGCGTGACGATCATTGGCATGGTCATCTGCCGCCAGCGCCCCGGCACCGCGAACGGCCACTGCTTCATCAGCCTCGAAGACGAGACCGGTATCGCGAACGCCTTCGTCCCGAGCGATCTCTTCGAAAAACGCCGCCTCACCATCACCCAGGAACCCTTTTTGAAGATCACCGGCAAACTCCAACGCGCCGATGGCACTACCACCGTCCTCGCCCAAACCATCACCGCGTGGCGCTACGACGAAACCCGCCGCGTGAGCGTGAAGTCACATGATTTCGGGTGAGCGATCACTCACAGCCGTTTCGGATTCACCAGCGATGCAGGTGGCGTGCCGCGAGCTTTTTTGTCGAGCAGAGCATGGAGAGCCTTCATCGCGGCGGAAGCCTCCGCAGAGGGCATGCGGGCGAGGTTTTTGAGTTCGTGCGGGTCGTTTTGATGGTCGTAAAGCTCGAGGCCTGCCGCGCCTTCGTTCCATTCGGTGTAGCGCCAGCGTTCGGTGCGGATCGTGCGGCCGAGGACTGGGTTTGGCAGTCGAGTGTCGGCAGGACGGAAGATTTGGGTGATGGCTGAGTGATCCCATGTTTTCGCGGGATCATCCAAAAGCGGGCGAAGGCTCTTTCCGTCGAGCACAGGAGCTTTGAGCGAGGCGAGATCGGCGAGCGTGGGATAGATGTCGATAAACTCGACGATGCGCGGGCAAGCACGGCCGTTTCCTTTGGCACCGGGGGCACGGATGATGAGTGGGGCGCGGGCACTTTCCTCGAAGAGCGTGCGCTTTTGCCAGATGCCGAGATGCTCGCCGAGGTGGTAACCGTGGTCGCTCCACAACACGACGATGGTGTTTTCGGCGAGTTGGAGTTTGTCGAGCGCATCGAGCACGCGGCCGATTTGTGCATCGACGAAGGAAACGCTCGCGCGGTAGGCTTGCAGGGCCTTGCGGCAGGTGAGCTCGTCGAGGCCGTAGTTCGGCGTGGGGTTGTTGTGCGCGAACGCGGCCACGGGGATGTCGTCGCGGTCATCGGCGGGGGCCTCGGGCAGGCGGATCGAGTCGAGCGGATGCAGGTCGAAGTATTTCTTCGGCGCGACGAAGGGCGTGTGCGGCCGGAAAAAGCCCACACCGAGGAAAAACGGCTCTTCGCGATGCTTTTCGAGCAGTCGAACGGCCTCGGTGGCGATCATGCCATCGGTTTGTTCTTCGTCGCTGCCCTCGGCGGCAAGCCAGCTCAATGCAGCGCTCACTGGCTTTTGCGGTGTGGGGTTGGTGATGAGCTTTTCATCGGTCACATCGCGACCTTTGGGATTCACGATGAGCTGCCACGAGGCTTTGTCATCCAGACCGTCGGTGCCGATGCCATTCGGCACGTCGTAGTGGTAGATCTTGCCGACGCGGGCAGTGAACCAGCCGCTTTGCCGGAAGAGCTGCGGCAGCGTGATCACATCCGGCAAAGCCTCGCGGAAATGGCGGTCGAGATCATAGACCTGCGTGGCATCCGGCCTGCGGCCGGTTAGCACGGAAGCACGGCTGGGATTGCAGAGGGGGATTTGATTGTAAGCCCGCTCAAACCGCACACCGCTGGCCGCGAGGCGATCAATGTGCGGTGTGTGCGTGCAGTCGTTCGCGAGATCGTCGATGGCGATGAAGAGGATGTTTGGCTTCGCTGATAAGGACGAAGCCAACATAAAAAATGAAGCGAGGAGGAGCGTCCTCATGCTTTCCAAAGGTCTTCGCCGTAGCTCCAGCCATCGCGGACGGGCTCTTTGATCCAGGTGTCGAACTCGGGGGCGTTTTTGACTTTCATGGCGGTGGCGTCCCATTCGATGGTTTTGCCGCTGCGGATGGCGAGGACGCCGACGTTGACGAGTTCGGTCAAGGGACATGCGTAATCGAAATGCGAGCCAGCATGCGGGATGTCGCCGCGGATGGCGGCGAAGAGCTCGCCGATGGGCTCGCCTGCTTTGGAGCGTGGGAGCGGCTTGCGGCGCAGGATGTCGATGAGCGGCGTCATGCGCTCGCGAGGCCAGAGTTGCGGGCTTTGCACGCGCATGCCGTCGGAGTAGAGCGTTTCTTTGCTGCCCTTCATGATCATGCCGTTGCTCGGCAGCGGCTTGTCCATGCCAGGGAGGCGCTCGGGCTGCAATCCGCCTTCATACCAATGGATCTGCACGGGCGGCAAAGCACCGCGTGCGGCGAAATGGAAGATGATGTGCGACTTGTTCGCCGTGTAGCCTTTCAGCGCACCGGGCTGCTGCTCGACGATTTCGACTTTTTCCGGCAAACCGAGCTGGAGTGCCCAAAACGGCGCGTCGAGGCAGTGGCAGCCGATGTCGCCCAATCCACCGCAGCCGTAGTCCCACCAGCCGCGCCAGCGCTGAGGCAGATACTGCCCCGAGTAATCGCGTGGA
>CALMTT010000579.1 GCA_937872615.1 uncultured Verrucomicrobiaceae bacterium
CTCGGCGGCATCCTCTGGTTTGGCGAGCCCGTCACCGCCGCCCGGCTCGTGTGCCTGGGCCTCATCCTCAGCGGCATCATCGGCCTCAAGCTCGTCGGGTAAGCGGGAAACCGCTCGCGGTGAAGCCCTCCCGGAACGTGGAACAGGTTTTCCAACCTGTTCAGGCATTGACGAGCCGACAGGATGCAATCCTGTCCTACTTTCTTGGCCGATCTTGATTTCGTCTCCTGAGATTGACACTCTCTTCCTCGGCCTGCTAAAAGCCACGCATGAAAACTCGCGTGCTTGTCCTCGCTCTCGCCAGCCTTGGCTGGATGTCTTTGCCGCTCGTGGGCCAGGAGGAGGGCCGGGAACGGCGGGTGCCGGAGCTTTCGGCGGATCTCGATGCGCTCATCAAGGTGGCCACGATCTGGGCGACGTCGTCGGACGGGCTGGAGCAGCTCTACACGCCGAGGCTGGAGGACCCGAAGGCGCAGAAGAAGCCGCCGCAGTTTGAGTGGATGAACGCGGAGAAGTCCCGCGCCCGGTTTTCCCGCCACATGTTCTCCAATGTGGAGACGAAGCTGACGATGTTCGGCGGCTCGATCAAGGTGGAGGAGGCCATCCTGGAGTTCCTGAACGGCAAGGTGGCCAAAACGACGATCTCCTTTTACAACCGGGGCGACAGCGGTGACATCGACGTGCGGGACTTTGACCGCATCTTCAAGACCATCGGCCAGAACCTCGGCCAGGTGCTGAAGGTGGCGCCGAAGCGCCAGCTCAATTCGACGAATGCCGCGCTGCCCGTGGCCGGCTGGATGTGGACCTCCCCGCAGGCCACCGCCTTGCTGGAATACAACGAGTACAACGTGCCGGGGAAGGTGATCAAACCGGAGTTCCTGCGCCTCAAGCTGGCCGCGCCGGGGCAGAGCGATTACACGATGGGCAAGATGGTCACCGGCGTGCAGAGCATGGAGCTCATTAAGCGCGTGACCAAAAAGCCCGATGGCGAAGTTTACATCAGCGGTGTGCCGATGGTGGATCAGGGTCAAAAAGGCTACTGCGTGGCGGCGAGCTGCCAGCGTCTCTTTGAGTACATGCGCATCCCCTGTGATCAGCATGAGATGGCGCAGCTCGTCAGCGTGGACGCGGACAGCGGCGCGAATGTCTTCGGCATGCAGAAGAGCCTCGCGAAGATCGACCAGCATTTCAAAGTGGCCTTCAAGCCGCTCGTGAACCCGGAGCTGTACTACAACGGCGGCAAGCGTCGCGTGTCGGAGAAGGAGTTCATGAGCCTCGTGAAGGACTATGTGAACAAGGGCGTGCCGCTGCTGTGGGCGCTGGAGCTCGGCAAGGCGCAGGAAGACCCGCCACTGCCCGGCAGCGGCCAGACTCGCGGCGGCCACATGCGCATGATCATCGGCTACAAGCTCGAGAAGAACCTGGTGACGCAAATCCTCTTCACCGACTCCTGGGGTGCCGGACACGAGCTGAAGCGCATGGGTGCTTTGGATGCCTATGATGTGACCATCGGCCTCTACTCGATGGCTCCACGGGGGCTTTGAGAGGTGCGTTGTTCACGCTTTAGCGTGCCTCTGGGAGCCAATCCCACGCTAAAGCGTGAACAACATGCCCAAGCCGGTTCATCGAAGCTACGGCATGCGGCCTTCTTCGACGTCCATGAGGTCGAAGAAGACGACGATGTCGTCGCGGTGGCCGAGGCCGGCTTCTTCTTTTTGCTTTTGCAGGCCGTTGGAGGCGGCATCGCGCCAGCCGCGCTTGTTCATGAAGCCGTTCCAGATCTCGATCTGCTCGGCATCGGGGCGGCGGCCGTTTTGAAAGCACCATTCGAGCACGTCTTCATCGGTTCCGCCTTCCAGCGTGCGCTGGGTGAGGTCCTCAAAGCTCACGCCGAGGAAGCGGCAGACGCGATCATCAAAGGTGCGGCTGCCCTCAATGAAGCCGAGGTGGTAGCCATCGGGCAATTTTCCCTCGCGGGCGAAGTAGCGGATCTTGTCGAGGATGCGGCCGAAGACGCAGATGCCGCCGACGGTGTCACGAGGAGAACGGAAAGGGAATGCCATGACGCTCTTTAAAGCCGCCGCCGGTTTCGTCAAACCTCGCGTGCGGGTGCGGGATGCTGTTTCGATTGAAACGCGAATGAAAACGAATGGCGATCCGAATGACCGCCAATGAATCGCGGCGGACCATTCGCGGGCATTCGGATCGTCATTGGGGTTGGATTCGTGTTGGAAACAGCTTTCACTTCTTCAGCTCGCGGGTGCTATCGCCCGCAAGAGTGCTCCCCGCGCGGGCGATTTGTGCGCACACCACCATGAACCGCCGCTCCTTCCTCCATCAAACGTCCGCGCTGGCCGCGGCTGCCACTGTCACGAAACTCCGCGCGGCGGATGCGGCGCAGAAGAAGCTCAAAGTGGCCGTTGTCGCGCTGGGTCGCGGCATGGGGCATGTGGGTGCGTTGCTGAAGATTCCGAATGTGGAGATCGCCTACCTCGCGGAGGTGGACCCGAAGCGCCTCGAAGCCGGGCTGAAGATGGTGAACGCCACCCAAGCGGTCTCCTGCCAGGGCGTGAAGGACTTCCGCAGCTTCCTCGATGACAAGACGCTGGATGCGGTCTTCATCGCCACGCCGAATTTTTGGCACACACCGGCCGCGTTGCTGTGCATGCAGGCGGGGAAGCATGTGTATGTCGAGAAGCCCGGCAGCCAGAACGCGGGCGAGGCCGAGCTGATCGTGGCGGCGGCGAAGCAATACGATCGCGTCGTGCAGATGGGCAACCAGCGCCGCACGTGGATGAAGGATGCCATCACCGCGCTGCATGAGGGCGCGATCGGCACCACCCGCTTTGCCCGCGGCTTTTACTACAACACCCGCAAGACCGTGGCTGTGAATGACAAGCCCGCGCCGGCCGATCTCGACTTCGATTTGTGGCAGGGCCCGGTGCCGGATGATGCGAAGCATGATCCAAAGAAGATCGCGCACTACGACTGGCACTGGTTCTGGCACTGGGGCAATGGCGAGCTGGGCAACAATGGCATCCACTCGCTCGACATCCTGCGCTGGGGCCTGAAGGGCGAGTATCCGCTGAAGGTGACCTACAACGGCGGTCGCTACTTCTACGACGATGAGCAGGAGACGCCGGACACGGGCACAGCGGTGTATGACTTCGGCCACGCGGGCTGCGAGTGGGTGCAGAGCTCCTGTCATCCACGTGCAGCGGAGAAAAACATCGGCGAGGTCGTCTTCTACGGCGACAAAGGCACGATGGCGATCTCACGCGACACGTGGTCGATCTTTGATCCGAAGGGCGTGGAGATCAGCAAGGGCAAGGCGAGCACCGCTGGCACGGGTGATGTGTCCCACGTCGGCAATTTCCTCGATGCCATTCGCGGCGAGGCGAAGCTCAACAGCCCCATCGACGAAGGCCAGAAGAGCACGATGATGTGTCACCTCGGCAACATGGCCTACCGCACGAACACGGTGGTGCGTTGCGATCCGAAGACCGGCAAGATCATTGACAACGCCGCCGTGGAGAAGCTGTGGGGCCGCGAGGGTGGCTATCGCAAAGGGTGGGATGTGAAGCTTTAAAGTGGTCCGCACAGTCCTCTGTGCGGAACGAGCGTCTCCAGATTTCCAGATGCCGCACAGGGGACTGTGCGGACCACTCTTTTACTTCACCCGCTGCTTCAAAAGCTCGCGGAAGGAGGTGCCGTCGAAGGTGAGGTTTTCGAGCACAGCCGTGCCATGATGCACGCGCACCTCGGCGACGACGCCTTTGCTGTTGCGAATGCTCTCGGCGAACCATTTGTCGGCTTCGGGAGCGAGGGCCTCGTTCAGGTAAAAGCGGTCAAAGGGCCATTCGATGTGCGCTTTGCCTTCCGCTTCCCATCGGACAGTGACGCGAACGTAGTCGCCGGGGGCGGGTGGCTCGGCGTGAAGCTCATCGAGGAGCGTGAGACCATCGCTGCCGGTCTTCAGTGTGGCGTAGGCATGCTGGCCGGTGCGAAGTTTGGCGCCTTTGGCGATGGTCACATCGTCTTGGTCCGGTCGCACGGCGAGGTAGCGACCGCGCAGCGGATCATAGGGATCGGGGGCAGAGCATTTGAGGCGGATGAGCGTGCCTTTGGACAGCGTTTGCTCGTAGCGGAAGATCTGCGAGAGCGGCGCGGCCCACTGCGCGAGCGAGATGAGGGCAAAGAGGATGAGCGGGAGTGATTTCATGGCTGCGGAGGAGTGAGACGGGCCTTCAAGCGGCCCATGAAGATGTTGAAGACGAGGAAGGCCACGCCGATGCCGATGAAGGCGAGACCTTTGGCGAGCAGCGAGAGATCACTCTCGCACATGCGGGCGATGAGCAGGATGGAGAGCAGGGCCGCGCCGAGCCTCGGAGCGCCGCGTCGGCCGCTGAATTCGAGCACGATGAGCGTGATGCCGAGCACGAGCAGATGCAGCGTCATGAGCCACGGGATGGCTGCCGAGGCTTTGGCACCGAAAACAAGGCCCACGAGCGGTGTCAGCGTGATCGAGGCCACGGCGAGCACGGCCCAGCGATGCGTGCGAAGAGCGTGAAGCGCGAACAAAACAGCAGTGGTGATCAAAACCCATGTCCACGGCATCTTGGCGGCCGCGGCATAGCCTTTCACAATCTCCGCGCCGGAGCTGAGGAAGGTGTTCGTGATGCCAAACACGAAGAGGTAGAGAAAACCGAGCACGATCTGCGGTTTGTGTCGCGAAGGTGCGGCGAGAGCGTTTTGACTCAGCGGGAACAAAGCCATCGCGGCAGCGGTGAAGGCACCGAGAGCGAAGAAGGCCTCTTCATGCCCCCAACTGCGATCAAAGTGCTGCTGCGTGGCAAAGTAAGCCGCGGCTCCCAAACCGAAAACAGCGCTCAAAGCCATGATCCAGCGCAGCGTGACCGAGAACGGCTTGTCGAGACGAAGGCCTGGCCAGAAAGGAAACAGCCCGAGCAGCAGCAACGGATAGATGAGCGGGCTGTGATGCCATGCTTTGCCGAGATCACATTGGTGGATGGACCATTCGGCGATGGCGATGAGGTAAAAGATGGCCACGGAGGTGGAGCGCATCAGCCACACCAGCGGCAGGCTGAGCAGGAACCACGCAAACAGGAAGTCCGGCCACTGGCCGCCGAGATGATAAATCTGCGAGACAAGGGCGATGCAGGCACCGATGGCCATCGTTTGCAGCATTGCAGCGGTTTCACGCACCCACGCCGCAGCGGAGTCGCCTTTGCGCAGCACGATGAAGCTGAAGACTTGCGAGGCCAGCAATGGCAGGAAGGCAAACAGCAACCGCACGGGCCGCGTGAAGTCATCCCAGTTGTAACCGATCACGGCGATGAGGCCTGCGCCGATGAGCAGCGCACCCAGCGCACCCATGATGAGCTGGGCCACGCCGGGTTGTGAGTCATCCACCGGATGCCGCTGGCGCAGTGAGGTGGCGTTTTCATTCGTGACGAGGCCGTCGCGCTCCCATTGCGGGAGTTGATCGTGCAGCCAGCGGTGGTGGGAGGCGTTCATGACGGCCGGATGGAAGCCGTGCTCGCCCTCACAAGCCAATCGAAATTCGCAATGCTGGCATCAAACGACTGAATGAGCCGCGAGCACCTCCATGAGCCGCTCGACAGGCAGGCCGACGACATTGCTGAATGAGCCGTCCATGCGCTCGAGCAGCATGTCGGTATGCGCCTGGATGCCGTAAGCACCGGCTTTGTCGAGCGGGTTCACCTTTGAATGGTAGTCGCGGATCGTGTCATCGCTCAGTGGCTTGAAGGTGACATGCGTGATGACATGAAAGGACTCCACCACCGTGCCATCGCGTGCGAGCACGACACCCGTGCAGACCTCGTGCGAGCGGCCGGAGAGCCTGCGCACCATGCGCAGTGCCTCATCCATGTCCGCAGGCTTCGCGAGTGGATCACCATCGACATACACGAGCGTGTCAGCACCGAGCACGAGACAGCCCGGGCGCATGGCCGAGCGACGCCAGCAGGAACAGCAGCGTAAAGGACGGCACGCTGATCGCGGCCCCCGACAGCGGCTCGACGGTCCGCAGGCCCAATTGGGTGGTGACCACGCCCGGCGCCTTGGCGCGAGTCAAACCCAGCTCTTATTAC
>CALMTT010000580.1 GCA_937872615.1 uncultured Verrucomicrobiaceae bacterium
ACCGAGATGTGGGAACGCATGAGCTACTACGGCATGCGTGCGCTGCTGGTGCTGTTCATGGTGGACCAGGTGCAGGGAGCCAAACTTTCCGATGAGCAGGCCACGGCCATTTACGGACTCTACACGGCGCTTGTGTATGTGATGGCGCTGCCCGGTGGCTGGGTGGGTGATCGACTGCTCGGCATGAAGCGAGCGGTGTGGTGGGGTGGAGTCGTAATCGCTCTCGGGCACATCACACTCGGCATCGAAAAGCCCGAGGCGTTTTATGTGGGCCTGGTGATCGTCGCGATTGGCTCCGGACTGCTGAAGTCGAACATGAGCAGCATGGTGGCGCAGCTTTATCCCGAAGGCGGGGCACGACGTGACGCGGGCTACACGCTCTTTTACATGGGCATCAACATCGGCGCCTTCATCGGCATGATCTTGTGCCCGTGGCTGGCGCAGAAATATGGCTGGCGCTGGGGCTTCTCCGCCGCGGCGGTGGGCATGATCATTGGCCTTGTGCAGTTTCAGCTCACGAAGAAACGCATCGCAAACATCGGCGTGCAGCCGGAGCATCCGGTCGCTCACATGCGGCGTGACAAGGTCCTGCTCCTGCTGACTTGCGTCGCGATTGCCGTGCTGGTGATCCTCTGCGTGAACGGTGTCATCGTGATCGATCCTGTGGCGCTGGCGAAAGCGACCGCCACGATCATCTCCTGCCTCGCCGCGGTGTTTTTTGCCTGGGCCTTCATTCTCGCCGGGCTCACGCCAGAGGAAAAAAAGCGCATGGTGCTCATCGTCGTATTGTTTGGTGCCTCGGCGCTGTTTTTCGCCGGCTTTGAGCAGGCGGGCTCATCGTTCAGCCTCTTCGCAGAGCGCTACACGATCCGCACCGTGGGCTCGCTCGGCACGATTCCGGCCGGTCAGTTTCAATCGCTGAACTCATTGATGGTCATCGGCCTCGCTCCAGTCGTCGCGATGCTTTGGAACTGGCTCGCCCGACGCAAGGCCGAGCCAGCGATGATCACCAAGTTCTCGTGGGGACTCTTCGCGCTGGCGCTGGGCTTTGTCGTGGCTGCTTTCGCTGCTCAACGAGCCCTCGCCACCGGGCCGGTGCTGCCCACCTGGCTGATTGGCATCTACCTGCTGCACACCTTGGGTGAGCTGTTTCTCAGCCCCATCGGCCTCAGCGCCGTGTCCAAGCTGGCTCCCGAGAGGCTGGCGGGTCAAACGATGGGCATCTGGTTCCTCGGCAGCTCGTTGGGCAACATTCTCGCCGGTCTGCTGGCGGGCGAAGTCAGCGGGGATGCTGCCGCGCAGATGCCGCATATCTTCATGCAGGTCGTCTATCTCGCAGGAGCCACGGGCGTGGTGCTGCTGGTCCTTTCGCGACCGCTGAGCCGGTTGATGAAGGGTGTGCAATGAGTGTCAGATCATGCGCGGGGCTTCGTTAAGTTCCCGCTCATGATCCGCATCCTTGCTCTCTCGCTGTTCGCCGCTGCCTCCGCTTTCGCGAAGCCCAACATCGTCTTCATCCTCTGCGACGACCTGGCCCAGGGCGATCTCGGCTGCTACGGGCAGAAGATCATTCAAACGCCCAACCTCGACCGCATGGCGAAGGAAGGCACGCGCTACATGCAGGGCTATTCCGGCACATCCGTGTGCGCTCCTTCCCGTTCGGTGCTCATGACGGGGCTACATACCGGTCATTGCCCGATTCGTGCCAATCGCGAAGTGCAGCCGGAAGGTCAGAAACCGCTGCCAGCAGGCACGATCACTGTGGCGCAGATTTTGAAGGACGCGGGCTATGCCACCGCGGCCTGCGGCAAGTGGGGCATGGGCATGTTCGACACCACGGGCAGCCCGCTGAAGCTCGGTTTTGACCATTTCTACGGCTACAACTGCCAGCGCCACGCCCACAGCTACTTCCCGACCTATCTTT
>CALMTT010000581.1 GCA_937872615.1 uncultured Verrucomicrobiaceae bacterium
GAAAAGCCCATCGATCAGGAACTGGCCTCAAAGTTTCGCAACGAGCTCGAAGCGCATCTTTCGGATACCTCGACCCGCAATGAGACGCTCGACAAGCTGCTCGACAATCCCACCGCCGCACGCCGCGTGATCGCGGAGCAGCGCAAACAGCTCGAAGAAGAAGCCGCGAAGCTCCGCGAGCTTGATCGCGAGCTGCATCGCCGCGCGATGACAAAAGAAATCCTCGCCGAGCTCGAAAAGCCGGAGCCGGAGATCAATCTGCTGCGCTGCACGCTGCTCCTCTCCCGCCACGACAATCCTGAAATCGAGGTCGGCTCCTACTTGAACGACTTCAAGCTCATGATCGCCGACTTGAAGGACGATCCGCAGATCAAAGAAGGCACCATTCCCGCCGTTCAGCGCATCAATCGCTACCTGTTTGAAGAAAACGGCTTTCACGGCAGCCGTGGCGACTACGAAAGCCGCAGCAACAGCTACATGAACGAGGTCCTCGATGATCGCGAAGGACTGCCGATCAGCCTCAGCGTGCTCTACATCGAGCTCGCCTCGCGCCTCGGTGTGCCGGGTGTGTTTGGCGTGCCGCTGCCGGGGAAGTTCATGGTCGGCTTCCGCGACAGCCCCGAGGGCGAGTTGAAGCTCCTCGATGTCTTCGAGAATGGCAAAGAGCTCACCGTCGAGCAGGCTGCCCTGCAACTCACGGACAGCGGCGAGTTCGCGGAGGACTCGCTCGCCCCCGCCACGAAGCGGGACATCCTCCTGCGCATGCTGCGGAACCTCCTCGGCACCACCTTTGATGAAACACGCTCCATCCGCGAATCCCTTCCCTACCTCGACCTCGTGCTCGCGATTGATCCAAAAGCCGCCGCGGAGCGTCTCACGCGTGCGCAGCTCCGCCAGCGTCTCGGTCAAAAGGCCGCGGCACGCGAGGACGTGAGCTGGTTGATCGAAAACTTCCCCGACGACGGCCCGCCCGAGCTCATCCAGCAGCTCGACCGCTGGATGCAGACCCTCCGCGAAGAATAATTTCATCACGTCATGCGCCTTCTGGCCTTTCTCTTTCTCACCACGCTCGCCTTTGCCCAGGACACCGGTCCGGCGAAGAACGATCCCTCCGTGCCGAAGGATCGCGACACGATCCTGCGCATCCAGATCTTCCTCGACAAGAACCTCTTCGGCCCCGGCAAGCTCGATGGAGCCATCGGCGAGTTCACTTACAAGGCGGTGGTGAATTACAACTTCGCGCACGGTCACAGCAATCTCTACGACTGGACCGCCGTGCAGGCCGAGGCTGAAAAGGAGGTGCCGGTGATCTTCGCGGCCTTCAAAGTGCGCGAAGATCTCTTCAAGTTCATCAACAAGGACCTGCCCGAAGATCCGGCCGAGCAGGCGGAGTTCCCCTACATGGCCTATCGCAGCCTCTCGGAGCTGGTGGCCGAGCGTTTTCACACCGACGAGACCTTCCTCGCGAAGATGAATCCCGGCAAGAACATCGACACGATGAAAGCGGGCGATGTGATCGTGGTGCCAAACATTCGTTCTTTCAAAATCGAGGACGTGAAGCCCATGCAGGCCTTCAAGGAGGACAAGGCGCTGAGCTCGAACATCATCGTCGTGGATACCACCGAGCGCATGGCGGCCGTATACACCTCCGATGAGATGATGGTGGCAGCCTTCCCCATCACGCCGGGGAAGCCGCAATTCATCCCGGTCGGCTCGTGGAAGGTGCAGACGATGATGACGACGCCCAGCTTCCGCTATGACAAGCAGTTCCTCGAAGAAGGTGTGCGCGGTGAGGAGGCCCACCAACTCCCGCCAGGCCCGAACAGTCCCATCGGCATCATCTGGTGCGGCCTGAGCAAAAGCGGCATCGGCCTGCATGGCACCGCGCTACCGCGCACGATCGGCCGCACGCGCAGCGCAGGCTGTGTGCGCCTCGCCAACTGGGATGCCATCCGCCTTCCTTCACTCATCCGGCCAGGATCGAAGGTCATCGTGCGTTAATCTCCCGCCATGCCACGCATCCTCATCGCCGGGCTCTTCCACGAGACCCACACCTTCCTCGATGGTCTCACGACGCTGTCTGACTTCCAGATTCGACGCGGAGAAGAACTGCTCGCCAGCAAAGGAGATGCCTCGCCACTCGGCGGCGTGCTCGAATTCGCCGCGGACAATCACTGGCACATCATCCCGGGTGTGGACTATCGCGCCCAACCCTCCGCCACCGTGGCCGATGAGGTGATCCAGCATTTTTGGAACGATCTGGCTCCGCTGGTCCGCAAAGACCACTTTGATGCCATTTACCTCGTCCTTCATGGCGCGATGACCTCGCAGACCATCCTCGATGTCGAGGGTGATCTGCTCCAGCGCATCCGCGCCATCACGCATGTGCCCATCTTTGGTGTCTTTGACCTCCACGCAAACTTCTCACCCAAGATGGCCGCGCTCGCCGACTGCCTCGTGGGCTATCGCGAGAACCCGCACACCGATGCACGTGAGGCCGCGCTCATCGCCGCGCGACTGCTGATGCGCTACTTCAGCAGCGGTCAGCGCCCCCGCATGCAGATCAGGCAGCCAGGCCTTATCTGGCCACCCACCGGCACCGGCACGGCGACTGATCCAATGCAGAGCCTCGAAGCCCTCGCGCGGCAGTTGGAGGCAGCAGATGAGACGCTGTGGGCGATGAATGTGGTCGCCGGCTTCAGCTTTGCCGACACACCGGGCACCGGCGTGAGCTTCGTCGCCTGCACGACAGGCAATGCCTATCCGCATCTCGCACAACTTGAAGCGAAAGCTCGCGAACTGAACCACCTCGGCCTCGTCACCGATCCGCCAGCGGATGAAGTGCTCGCCGGGCTGAATCCCCTGCCCTCCGGCCTCACTGTGCTCGTCGAGCCCTCCGACAACATCGGCGGCGGTGCGCCGGGTGATTGCACCGGCCTGCTGCGGGCGCTTTTGCGTCATCGCATCGAAAATGCGGCCATCTGCATCGCCGATGCTGAATCGGTGCGTGACCTCGAAGCAGGCGAACGCCGCATCCGCCTCGGTGGTAAAGGTTCACGCCTCGATGAAGGTCCCGTCGAGCTCGAAGTCGAACTCGTGAGCCTTCAAGACGGTCGCTTTGAGCTCGAAGACAAGAACAGCCACCTCGCCAGCATGTGCGGCGATGTCTTTGACATGGGCCGCTGCGCCGTCGTGAAGCACGCCGGGCTGACCATCCTCATCACGAGCGTGAAAACACCGCCCTTCGACCTCGGCCAGTGGCACAGCCAGGGCATCGCGGTGGAGCATCTGAGCGTCGTCGCCGTCAAAGCCGCCGTGGCCCACCGCCGCGCCTACGACAAAATCGCCGCCCGCATGCTCTGGGTGGACACACCAGGGCCGTGCAGCAGTAATTTGAAGGCGCTGCCATATCGACACGCACGCCTATGACACCCGCCCAGCCCAAGCCCTGGCTGCTCCTCCTCTCCGTCTTCGCCATCGCGACGTGCGGGTTGGTGTATGAGCTGATCGCGGGGACGCTGGCCAGTTATTTGCTCGGCGATTCGGTGACGCAGTTCTCCACGGTGATTGGGGTGTATCTCTTTGCCATGGGCGTGGGTTCGTGGTTCTCGCGATTCTTCACGGGTAACCTGATCGCCACGTTCATTCGCGTTGAGTTCATGATCGCGCTGCTCGGGGGATGCTCGGCGGCGCTGCTGTTTCTGCTCTTTGGCTGGAGTGTGTCCTTCCGCATCCCGCTTTACAGCATCGTCTTCCTCATCGGTGCCCTTGTCGGACTGGAGATCCCGCTGCTGCTCCGCCAGCTCGGGCTGCCAGGCGATCAGGCGGTGCTCCTCGACTGCACCAAGCAGCGCGTCGACGATCGGCACCAGCAGTTCGCCGTAGGCCGACGCGACGCGGCGCTCGAGCTTCACCTCG
>CALMTT010000582.1 GCA_937872615.1 uncultured Verrucomicrobiaceae bacterium
TGCCGCCGGTGGTGGTCTCGGGGTTGCCGAACATCACGCCGATCTTCTCGCGAATCTGGTTGGTGAAGATGCACACGCAGTTCGTCTTGCTGACGACGGCGGTGAGGCGGCGCATCGCCTGGCTCATCAGGCGCGCCTGCGCGCCGACGGTCGCGTCGCCCATCTGGCCGTCGAGCTCGGCCTTGGTCGTCAGCGCCGCCACGGAGTCGAGCACGATCACGTCGATGGAGTTGGAGCGGATGAGCGTCTCCATGATGTTGAGCGCGTCCTCGCCGGAGTCGGGCTGGGAAACGAGCAGGTCGTCGAGGTTCACGCCGACGACGCGCGCGTATTTCGGGTCGAGCGCATGCTCGACATCGATGAAGGCCGCGAGCCCGCCGCGCTTTTGCGACTCGGCGATCACGCTCAGGCAGAAGGTGGTTTTGCCCGAGGATTCCGGCCCGTAGATCTCGATGATGCGGCCCTTGGGCAGGCCGCCGACGCCGAGGGCGAGATCGACGGCGAGAGAGCCGGTGGTGAGGGTCTCGACCTTCATCTTGGCATTGGAGCCGAGGCGCATGATCGAGCCCTCGCCGAACTGCTTGGTGATGGAGGAGAGGGCGAGCTCGATGTTCTTGTCGCGCGCGGCGTTGGCGGCGGCGACCGCGGCGCTGGCGGCGGACTTGGCGGGAGCGGGGGCGGCTTTGGACATGTGAGGGCGAGGGTAGCGTGTGTGGTTGGTTTTGAAAGGGTGTGGAGCGCCAGCGTGTGCCTCGCGCGGAGAACGAAGCAAGTGCGGAGCAGTGAGCGAGAGGAAGACGTGTTCAGATAAACACGTCAAGGGTGATTTGGCGGGATGGGTGTGATGACGGAGGCTCGGGCAACCTTGGGGATTGCTCGTGACCGGCACGGCCGGCAGCCTGCGCGCTGCTTGAGAAGCCGAGACGCCTGCCTCTTTGCCGCGCTCACCGTGCTGCTTTGGGTCGCCACCGTGAGAATGCCGGCTCCGCCGGAGACGGCGCTCGATCCCTCGTGGCAGGAGATGCTGGTGCGGGGATGGGTCGAGAACTGGCAGTATGGGCCGGACTTTGCGTTTACCTACGGGCCGCTGGGTTTTTTTGTCACCGACTACCATCTGGGTGCGGAGGGCGCAGTCGCGCGACTGCTCGGGTTGTATTTCGGACAGCTGGTCTTTGCCGCCGCAATCATCTGGCTGCTCGGGGCCATCACGTTGTGGCGGCGCGTGCTGTTGGTGCTGGCGGTGGCGGCGCTGCACACGCGGCATTGGTCGGACGGGCCTTATCTGCTGTTTATCGCGTTGGTGGTAGTCCGGCGGCTGATTCCGGGGGAGGAGGCGGCGCGCTCCGGAGCGTGGGCGGGAGCGCTGGCATTTTTCGCGCACGTGAAGTTCTCGTTTGCGGTGCTGGGGCTGGCCGGGGTGGGCCTTGCGGTGTTGGTGGCCGCACTCCGGCGGCGCTGGACCGTCGCTCTCGGGATCGGTGCGGGCTACGGGCTGGCCTTCCTGGGGTTCTGGCTGCTGGCAGGGCAGGCGTTGACGAACCTGCCGCCCTATCTCGTCAACGCCCTCGAGATCATCAAGGGCTATGACATGATGGCGCTGGACGAGCCCGTCCGCAAAACGCTGGCGGGCGCGGCGCTCGTGGGCTGGTGCGGCTTCGTGTTGCTCGCGCACCTGAGAAAAAATCGCGACCTTGGCACGCTGGCGACGGTGGTCTTTCTCGGGGCCTTGGGGTTCATGCTGTGGAAGCACGCCTTCACGCGTGCGGGTGCGGGCCACATGGGCAGCCTGCCCATCACGCTGGTTTACCTGACCGTGACGCTGGCCGCGTATTTTTCCCCGGAAGGAAAATTTCACCGGCTCGACTACGCATGGGTCGCGGGGTTCGCGGCGCTTGGCCTAGGCCTGCTGGGGAGCTGGGAATTTTTGTCGGGCACGCCGCGCCGGCTGCGCGAGAATGTCACCGGCTTGGCGCGCGGCCCGGGCCTCACGGCCAAGTGGCAAGCTGAGCTGGCCACCGTGCGCGACCGGGAGGCGCTTGCGGCACGGCTTGGCCTTGTCGGACGCGGGAGCGTGGATGTCTATGACTTCAATCAGGGCGTCGCCCTCTTGCAGTCGCTCAATTTCCGGCCGCGGCCGGTGCCGCAGGGCTACACGGTTTACACGCCTCGGCTGGGCGAACTCAATCGTCGGCACTACGCCGGGGATCGGGCGCCGGACTTTGTGCTTTGGCGGATGGGCACAATTGACGCGCGGTTTCCCAGCCAGGACGACGCCTCGCTGTTTCCGATCGTGTGGGAGCGCTACCGCGTAGACGAGACGATGGGAGACTATCTCCTCCTGAAAAAGGAGGCGAAGTCGCGCCTGTGGAGCGCGGGCGAGCACACGTTTTTGCGCCGCTCGCTGCGGCTGGGGGAGACACTGGAGCTGCCAACGACGGCTGCGGATGCCATCATATGGCTCAAATTGAAAGCGACCCCGACATTTCCGGGTCGGCTGCGCAAACTAGCCTACAAGCCGGCGACCTTGTTCATGCACACGGAGGAACAAGTGCGCGGGCGCGAGGAGTGGCGGATCCTGACCCGCGTGGCCGAGGACCCCGGTTTTCTGCTCCAACCCGTGCTCACGAGCAATGTCGAGTTTGCCGATTTCATGAAGGGAGAGGTGCAGCCGCCGATCCAACGGATCAGTTTCAGTGCGCCTCCGCGACAGGGGGTGTTCTGGTCGACCCTCGAGGTCGAGCTCACCATCATGCCGCGTCGACGCGCGACGCGCTGAAGCGGCCTTCAATGCCCCGTCGGCGCGCCGGGTTTCACGGCCACCGCGAAATACACGGCGCCCAGAATCAGCAGGAAGCTCACGGCGTAGTTCCAGGTGAGCCTTTCCCCGAGCACGAGCCACGCGAAGCCCACGAACACCACCAGCGTGATGACCTCCTGGATGATCTTGAGCTGGTAGCCGGTGAGGCCGCTGGCGTAGCCGATGCGGTTGGCCGGCACCATGAACACATACTCGCAGAGCGCGATGCCCCACGACATGAGCACGACGAGCCAC
>CALMTT010000583.1 GCA_937872615.1 uncultured Verrucomicrobiaceae bacterium
CTGCTGGAGCAAACCGGAGCGCTGCGAGTGGCGGATGCGTGCGAGATCGCGCGGCAGGCGGCGCTGGCGCTGCATCATGCGCATGAGCGCGGGCTGGTGCACCGGGATGTGAAGCCCGGCAATGTGATGGTGGGTGCGGAGGGTGTGAAGCTGCTGGACTTCGGCCTGGCGCAGTTCGCGGCGGCGGATGCGGGGCTTGGCGGCATGAGTTTGACGATGAGCGGCGAGTTTGTGGGCACGCTGGACTATGCCGCGCCGGAGCAGGTGGAATCGCCGAGCACGGCGGACCTGCGTGTGGATGTTTTCAGCCTCGGGGCCACGCTTTGGCATCTGCTGGCGGGTGAATCACCGCGTGTGGACCGGGAGCGGGATTCGTCGCTGCTGAAAAGGCTCAATCGCATCGCGCAGCAGCCACTGGGTGACATCGCGGAGCAGTGCGCGGGCGTTTCGGCGGCGCTGGCCGCGGTTTTGGCGAAAATGACAGCGCATGTGCCTGCGGATCGTTTTTCGAGCTGCGCCGAGGTGGCGGAGGCTTTGGAGCCGTTTTGCGCCGGGCACGATTTGAAGGGTCTTTGGACGAAAATGCCGCCTGCGGAGCCGGTGGATTGGAAATGGGCCACGACGAAGGTTTCAGCGGTCACGAAGCCTGTGCGTGGAAAAGGCCGGTGGTGGGCTGCGGCGGCCGTTTTGGCTTTGGGGGCTTATTTTTTGCGGGATCGGTCACAGCCGACGGATCGGACGGATCAGACAAATCCCAGCGGTGAATTGCACGGCGAAGACTTCTCCCAGAACCGCGCGGGGGCGCTGGCGAGCACATTGCCGGAGCCGGATGTGTTTCGTGCCTTTGTGAACGAGTTCGATGATGGCTCGGACATGATGCCGAAGGCGGTGGCGTTTCATCCGCGCTGGCCGAACCGCGTGTGGATGGCCGTGGGGCATGCGGTGGGCTGGCTGGAGCGCGGTGAGCAGCCCGCGCCGTGGATCACGCAGACGCCGGCGGAGGGCTTCGCCTTCACCAGCGATGGCACGCGCATGGCGTGGACGCATCCGGGCCTGGTATCGCATGTCGATCTGCGGGATCTGGGCGAGGCGCGGACGCTGGCGGCTGATTCGCCGTGGGGAGATCATGCGCTGCCGGTGCGGGATGCGCGGCTCATCGAGCTGCCGCCGTTGAAATGGAGCGGCGAGGCATCCATCACGGCGCAAACGGCGCTCGTGGCGAATGAGCGGCAGCTTTATGCCGTGTCGCTCACGGATGTGCACGCGCCGAAGGTGCTGCTGGAGAGCGCGGTGCCGATGGTGGATCTCGCCTTCACGCGGCATGACATCATCGTGGCGACGAAAGGAGAGAATCCGCTCTCCATTCTCCAAAACGGCCAACTCACGCCATTAAAGCTCACCGAGCCGTTGCCGCCGCTGCGTGGTGTGGCCGCGGATTTGACGAAGGACACGCTGTATGTGACCACGGATGAGCCGGTGGCGCTTTTTCGACTGGTGAAGACCCCGTCAGGCACCTGGCAGCCAGTGAAGCTGGCCGCGAACTTCACCAATGCGCTCCCGCCTGGCTGCGTGGCGGTCTCGGCGGATGGGAAACGGCTCACCGTGGCCGATGCCGAGGGCGTTTATGTGTGGCGGCTAGAGTAGTGTGGTGGAGTCCTCTGGACTCAAAAAGGCAGCCGGGACGGCTGCACCACATTTTTTCCAAACCTATGTAACAACGCCAAACAGGCCGTGTGGGAGCCGTATGAACCCTTTACCTCATCGTCATGCCTGCCTCCATCGCCTCCACCTCACGTCGTGATTTCCTTCACAAACTCACCGCCGCAGCGGCGGGCACGCAGTTTTTTGGCTTGGTGACCCAGGAGGCGCGGGGCGGACAGTTTGCCTCGCCGATGAATGTGATGCTGATCATGACCGATCAGGAGCGTCCGCCGATGTGGATTCCCGCAGGCTGGGAGGCGGCGAATTTGCCAAACACCACGCGCCTGAAAAACAACGGGCTTACCTTCACGCACGCCTTTTGCGCCACGGCGATGTGCACGCCTTCGCGCAATGCACTCTTCACCGGCCTGTTTCCCGCGCAGAATCATGCGTACTCGACGCTCACGGAGGACTACCAGCAGACGCCGCTGGAGCCGCAGCTCGATCCTTCGCTGCCAAACATGGCCACCTGCTTGAAGGAGGCGGGTTACGATGTCATTTACAAAGGCAAGTGGCACATGAGCCACGGCATCGATGGTGTGGACGGCACCTACATGGAGGATGATATCAGCCGCTACGGCTTCGATGCCTGGGACGCGCCCGATGCGGGTGGCGACACCGCCGCGCACAACTTTGGCGGCGGCACGGCCAATCATGACGCCCGCTTCATCAATGACGCGAAGGCCTTCCTGCAAAACCGCATCCAGAACCCCACGGGACGCCCTTTCTGCCTCATCGTATCCCTCGTGAATCCCCACGACGTGCTGGCCTATCCCGGCGCGGGCAATCCGGAACCGTGGCAGGTCGGCGGTTACGATGCCTCGTGGCTCACGCCCACCACACCGCCCATTCCGCTGCCGCCGACGGTGAATGAAAACCTCGCCACGAACTACAAACCGACCGCGCATGCTCAAATCAAGAGCGTCATGGCCGGCGGACTCGGCGTCGTCAACGAATGCCGGCATGGGCTCTCCGCCAGCACGGCCGGCCGGCCACTCTGCCGCGCATCGGGCGCTGCGCGTTGCACGTCCACGCTCAGCAGCTGCTGCATCGCGCCAGCATCCTCACGTGAGTAGGCGCGCGCGAATGCGTTGACCCGCACGGCGGCCGGGCTGGCGTCGCAGGAATACGGCAACTGGTATAACCGGCTGGCCGGTCTGGCCGGGCTGGGTGCCACTGCGTCGGACGCCAGCAAGTTCGAGGGCGTGCTCAATGATTGCGTCGCGCGCGCGCAAAATGGGCCGTGGCTCGACGCGGCCCGCGCCATCATGACGACGGACACATTCCCGAAAGTCGCATCGCGCACCGTGTCGATCGGCGGCGTCGACGTCGTTGTCGTTGGCATCGCCAAAGGCGCCGGCATGATCGCGCCCGACATGGCGACGATGCTGTCTTTCGTGTTCACCGATGCGCCGATCAAGGCGCCGGCGCTGCAGGCGATGATTTCGTCAGGCGCGAAATCGAGCTTCAACTGCCTGACGATCGACGGCGACACCTCCACATCGGATACGCTGATGATCTTCGCCACCGGCGCCGCAGCCGAGCGCGGCGCGCCGAAGATCGCAACCGCCGGCGACAGGCGACTGAAGGAGTTCAAGGCGGCGCTCGACGATTTGCTGATCGAACTGGCGCAGCTCGTGGCGCGCGACGGCGAAGGCGCGCGCAAATTCGTCGAAGTGCGCGTCAAAGGCGCCAAGACCGCCAAGTCGGCGCATCGCATCGCCATGTCGATCGCCAATTCGCCGCTCGTCAAAACCGCCGTCGCCGGCGAGGACGCGAATTGGGGCCGCGTCGTCATGGCCGTCGGCAAAGCCGGCGAACCGGCCGATCGCGATAAGTTGTCAATCAGCTTCGGCGACATTCGCGTCGCGCACAAAGGCCTGCGCGATCCGTCCTATGACGAGGCGGCGACAACGGCCTACATGAAGAATGACGAGATCACCGTCACCGCCGATATTGGCCTGGGCAAGGGCGAGGCGCGGGTGTGGACCTGCGATCTGACGAAGGCCTACGTCGAGATCAACGGCGACTATCGCAGCTGACGGGGCATCGTCGAACGCGCGGGAAATGCGCGGCGGCGGCCGCCGCGGCAGTCGCTTAACGCTGAATTAACTCTGTCGTTCAATCGCGCCTCAACCATTTAATGAATCTCTAACGATATCTGCCAGGATGGCGTCGGGCTCCGGTATGAAAATCTTGCTTGTCGTCGCCGTCGCGCTCGTGGACGCGGACAATCGCGTCCTGATCGCGCAACGGCCCGAAGGCAAAAATCTGGCGGGTCTCTGGGAGTTTCCGGGCGGCAAGCTCGAGCCGGGCGAGCGACCCGAAGAATCTCTCATTCGCGAATTGAAGGAGGAGTTGGGGATCGACGTAAAGGAGGCGTGTCTTGCGCCTTTGACGTTCGCCAGTCACGCCTATCCCGATTTTCATCTGCTCATGCCGCTTTATATTTGCCGGCGATGGGAAGGGACGGTGACCAGCCGCGAAGGTCAGGCGTTGAAATGGGTCCGCGCCAACAAATTGCGCGACTATCCCATGCCGCCTGCCGACGAGCCCTTGATTCCGCATTTGATCAGCGCGCTTTAGCGCAAAGTCTTTCGGGGCCGATTTTCCGTCGCAATCCTGTGGCTGATGGCGCGGCGTCGGCGATGAAATTCGTTGCGGCTGTCCGGGCGGCGCAACAAAGCGTATGGTGGAGTCGCGTATGCGTAGCCAGACTGACGATCGCTTTCGCGCGGCGCTCCAGCGCGCCGCGTCTGCGCGAACCGCGTCCAAGCCCGAGCGCAAGAAAAGCAGCAAGGCGCCGGAGATGATGTTGGGCCTGAGCGCGATTGCGCTCGCGCTGCTGGCCTTTGCAGCCAACCGTCCCGATCTCGCCAATCAGGCCTTTGAACGCGTCGCCGTCGCGTTGCTGCGCGAGCCGGCGCCAGGCGTCGATATGCTGGCGACAGCCTCGATTCCGCAGCGCGGATCAGAACCGCAAGAGCGATTGCAATCCCTGCCGCAGGCGATCGGGCAGAGCGACGGGTCGATTGGAGCGCGCGTCGACATAAACATGGGTGAAGAGACCTTGCGCGGCAGCCTGTGAGGCGCCCTGTTTGAAGATCCCGACGCCGTATTGCACCGAGGAATTGCCGATCCGCGCTACGCGGAGACCCGCCTCCAACGCGTCCGGAAATGCGAGGCTGTCGAAATAGTCGCAGGATGAATTCACTGCGAGACCGATGATCTCGGATCTCTGGGGAACGACGAGATCCTGTTCGAGCAGCCAGCCGCTCACCGTCGTATCGAAGTAGGAATAATAGACGGCGTTGTTGATATGGCCGTAGACGTCATTGTCGAGGAAGCGCGTGGTGATCGCGCGAAAAGCGGCGTAGCGATCGCGCGAATGCGGCCTTGGCTTTTCGAAGGTCATTCCAGCCTCTATGTCGCGATCGTTCGAACCGTCACCAGGCTTTTTCATAAATCGCGCGCGCGTCCTCTTCGTGCAGCGGCCGCGGATTGTTGACGAGCAGCCGCGTCTGTTTCATCGCATCCGTCGCCAGCAGCCCGATCGCATCGCGCGGAATTTTCACGTCGCGCAGCTTCTGCGGCAGACCGAGTTCGGACGATAGCGCAGCGAGCCCAATGATGAACCCGTCGCATCGCTCGCTCATACCCTTGTCCTGCAATTGCGGAAATACGAGCGGCGCAAGCTCCGCGTAGGCGGCGCGCGCCGCCGGCGCGTTGAAAGCCAGCACATGCGGCAGCACGAGCGCGTTCGATAATCC
>CALMTT010000584.1 GCA_937872615.1 uncultured Verrucomicrobiaceae bacterium
TAGACGATGAAGCGGCTATTCGAAGATTGCTCGATATTACCTTGCAGTCAGCAGATTATCGGGTGGTACAGGCCGCTACCGCGAAAGAAGGCGAAGTAGCCGCTCCGGAAGCACCCGCCGCCGCCGAGGAACTGTACGGCATGGTAGTCTTCCTGAAAGGCTCCGAGTTCTTTAACTGGTGCTACCAGGGCATGGTCGACGCCGCCGCCCGCATCGGCCCGCACGTCAAAACCGAGCTGCAGGGGCCGGCAGAGTGGGATGCCGCGCTCTGCCAATTGCCCCATCCGCATGTGCTGCAAAGCTGGGCCTGGGGCGAGCTAAAAAGCCGCTGGGGATGGCGCCCGGAGCGGTGGCGGCTGGACGATGAACAAGGCAACCCCAGGGCCATGCTTCAACTTTTGCGCCGCCAGGTTGGCCCGCTGAGTGTGTTGTATGCGCCAAAAGGGCCGGTTGCCAAAGATATGGGCGGGTATGCCGATGCGCTGGCGTTTGTAGGCAGCGGTCAGGCACCGGTGGACGAACTTCTAACACCTACCACGATGAAGCTTGGCGTCGCTTTTTACACGACACTTCTTGCGCTCATTCAAAGCGGCATCCTCATGCTAGGTCTTAATCTGATTCAGGCGACTGATGAACAGGTGCTCAACGAGGCCGGGCAATATTGCCTCGACAACCTCGTAATTCGACTCGCCGAGCCTGAACATCTAAACATGCATCGCTAAGATTCCATAGGCGCAATTTCTTCAAACCAGAAACACGAAACCACAGCACAAAACACCCTATCATGAGCACATCTGACGACGACAAAACCCGCATGGTTCGCAGGTCATCCAGTTCATTCCAGCAGGCAGGCCTGCCGCCGCCTTCACCGGTGGATGACGAGGGCACGGTCTATGTTCAGGCGGGGGGAGCCACGGTCTCGGACGATGGAACACGTATTGTCCAGCGTGGTGGCACACCGCAGCCACCTTCGTCTCCACCGCCCGGTTCCGATGGCCATACCGTCCTTGTGCGCCCCGGATCGAGAACCCCCAAGCCCTCTTCATCGCCGGGTGGCGTGGCCCCTGCCTCCGATGATTTTTCACAAGACGGTCCGGTTGTCGGATGGCTTGTCGTCGTCAAGGGGCCTGGGCGAGGTCGCTCGGTTTGTCTTGGGTATGGCATGAACCCAATTGGGCGGGACGCTGACAATCGCGTCTCCCTACCCTTCAATGACGAGCAAATCTCACGCAAAAAACATGCCGTCATCACCTACGACCCCCGTGGTCGGAAATTCTACATTCAGCATGGTGACTCAAGTAATCTGAGTTATGTGGGAGAGATGCCCGTGCTTGCCCCAACACTGCTGGAAGGGGGGGAAACCATTCGTCTCGGTGACAAAACAGAGTTACGTTTCGTGCCATTATGCGGAGGCGAATTCACTTGGGAGGAGAGTTAGAAACATCCAATGACAACCACATTTCGGTGACTGTAATGGAGGACACTTTGGGGCTTAAGGCAGAGGTGGACTTTGCCGGCCGCCAGTCAATGGGCATGCGAGCCAATCAACAGGACGCCTATGGCGTCGTGCCTCCTGGAGATTTGGATGGTGGCCGAAACTTGATGGTCATCGTTGCGGATGGAATGGGCGGACATGCAGCGGGAGAAATTGCCAGCGAAACGGCGCTTCAAGCGTTCGTTGATGGATTCTTTAATGATACCAATTCCGAAGATGGCAGTCGCCTGTGGGCCGGCCTGGAACTGGCCAACCAACGCATTCGAGAGGTGGCCGCCAAACGGCCAACCCTTCGCGGCATGGGCACTACGATGGTCGCGGCGTTATTCCGCAATGACACGATCCGCTGGATCAGTGTCGGGGATTCGCCGCTTTATTTGCTCCGAGACGGAACAATTCGAAGGCTGAACAAGCTTCATGTCGATTTTCCCGAAGGCCTCGCAGAGCCTGTGGTGGCGCCCCATCACGTGGTCCTGGCCTCCGCGATCATTGGTGAAAAGCTCTTCGAGGTGGATGATGCCGATCCATTCCCCCTAGTTGGAGGAGACCTTTTGATTCTGGCCAGTGACGGGCTGAACACCCTGTCGGAAAGCGAACTCCTTGCATGTCTCAAGAGCGAACCTCCGGCAACCGCCGCCGCCCATGCTGACGCGCTCTTGCAAGCTGTGGAATCGCATCATCTTCCCCGACAAGACAACACCACTGTGGTTGTTATCCACTGGCGTTGAACTTCACTGAATTACCTTTGGATCATGCAGCGCAGGAATCGCGAGATCACCGTTTTCAACCTCTCCGCGATTGATCTGTTCTGCTCGGGGATGGGGGCGATCATGGTGCTGATGGTGCTTCTGATGCCTTACTACAAGAAGAAGTCGCCACCCGAGCCATCCCCCGTTGCCGATGTCAAGGCGCCGCAGAAGTCTAGCGCCATCCAGGTGGAGGATATTGACTTGGTCTTTGTCATGGATGCCACCATGAGCATGCAGGATGAACTTGAGGCTGTGAGGAATGGATTGCGCTCCATTGTTCAAGTGCTGCGCCGGGTGTCAGACGATGCTAGGGTGGGCTTTGTGGCTTACATTGATCGTGAAGTCCTAACGTCATCACCGCTCCTGCCGGTGAACCGAGGGGCAAAGGGTGATGCAAATATGGAGCGTTTGCAGAAAATCGTGGATGGAGTCGAACTGGCGGGCAACTCAGACTGGCCTGAGGATGTGTTTGGTGGACTTCAAAAGGCATCTTCCCTCTTTTTGGGTGCCGAAGCTTCTAACCAGCGCCAGATGATTGTGGTCATCGGTGACGCCGCAACGCATCCCGAAAATGTGGAGCCTTCTTGCGCTCTCGCCCGGCGCTGGGTCGGTTCCTCATCGCGGCGCAGCATCTCGATTGTGAACACAGGTAACACCACAGATTTGATCAACTACCCTGAAAGCGCTGCCACCTCTCCCTACTTCAAGCAATTGGCCAGGGAGGGAAAAGGCAGTTACCTCGAAAAGCAGTCAGATTTGATCGGAAGCATCCTCGACCTCATTATTGTGCGATGAAACCTGACCCGCAAACACCTCTAATTCCAGCGCCGACATGGTCCGCGCTGAAGGCCATGCATGTCGGCAAGCGTGAGCGCCAGGAGGATGCGGCCGCATTTTGGCAGTCGAAGGATGGCGGCGCGTTGTTCGCCGTTGTGGCGGATGGAGCGGGTGGGCATGGTGGTGGAGCCGAAGCTTCAAACGCAGCCGTAGCCGAGGCTGGAAAGTGCTGGACGAAATGGAAGGCAGATGGGAACGCATCTGAGTTTCTGGCCGATTGGATGCGCAAGGCACATGATGCCGTCAACCTCTCGGTGAGGCACCAGCATGCCGACGCCCGGACCGTGGCCGTGGCGCTTCTACTGCATGGAAATCAAGCAGACTGGGGGCATGCCGGCGACTGCCGACTCTACCATTTTAGGAAAGGGAGAATGCTCACGCGGACTCGTGATGATTCCGTTGTTCAGGTTTTGTTTGAGAAGGGTGAGATTACTGAGGAGGAGATGGGGACTCATGAGGATCAAAACCGGCTGCTGCAGGCCATTGGCGGCAGCGAGCCTCCGCGCCCCCGCCGTGGTAGTGCCAACCTCGAACCAGAGGATGTCCTTTTGTTGTGCTCCGATGGTTTTTGGGAGCGTTTGAAGCTAGAGGAGCTTGAAGGCCTAGTTGCCACCCCGCAGAAGCTCCGGGCTAAAATGCTTGAAAAGACCCTTCAGCTCGCGGTCAAACGCGGCGGCGGCAAGAGTGACAATGCGAGCGTGATTATGATATTCCCAGGTGGAATTGAGCAGGAGTCATCCATAATGAATAGCTGCTGGAGGAGTTTGCTCTGCGTGCTAGTAGCTGCGGCCGTTGTTGCCATATTTGCGGCCTTCGGCCCGATGCGGCAGAAGTTTAGGGAGTTGAAGCAAAAATTCCAATCCCCGTCCCGTCATCAGATGATTCGCGTTCCATCAGAGGACAACCAGCCAGCCACCCCCAAGAAATAAAGTTCATGCGCCCGATCCACATTGTTTGTCTATGCCTTGGAGCGTTTCTCTCGCTAAATCTCGGAGCGGCTGATTTTTCGGAGGATGTGGTCAACACGGCGATGGCCTCTACTTTTCGAGTCGAGGCTGTGGGGCATGGCTCGGGCACGGGATTTGCCATCAACAACGACGGTCATGTGGTGACGAATTATCACGTGGTTGAAGGCGCGGACAAATTCCTTGTGATGTTCGTCAAGGGTAGGCTTGCTGTCATCACTGATGCATTCCTCGTCGCCAAAAGGCCCGAAAAGGATCTGGCCATCCTGCGCTGCAACTTTCCATTCAAAGTGACTGCCTTCCCCTTGGTTTCCCGCGCTGCCACCGGAGGACAAGTTGTGATGGCGGTCGGATTCCCCGGGGTGCTTGACGACCGGTTCAAGGATTCATGGAAATCCGGGTTAACAGCAACGGGCAAGAAGAACGAGTTCAGCCTGAACGACGAGGCGTTGAACTACTTCACTCCTGCTACCTTCGCTGGAAGCGTCGGCAAGGAGATGACCATCGATTCGGGCTTCGGCGGCGATTTCAGGGCGATAGCTCATGACGCCAAGATTAGTGAAGGCAACAGTGGCGGCCCGCTCATCGATCTTGATGGACGCCTTGTGGGTGTGAATGTTGGGGGTTCTAGGAGTAGAGGATCGAAAATCGATTACGCCTACTCTATCCATGCGTCGGAGGTCATTGATTTATGTAAGACGTTCTCGATCCCGGTCACAGTGGCGACTTCCAGGCCATCCAGTGCGGGATCTGCTGACTCCAGCCAGACGCTCCTCATTGCCGCCGTGGTCGGGCTATCGCTTGTCACCTTCCTTATGGTTTTGCGCAAGCCCCGCGAGGCGCTGGTGGATGGCATTTCCCGCCTCACGCGTCCGGGTAGCAACGCACACACGCCAACGCCTATGCCCGCAACACCGCGTAGCGGGCGCATGATCCTGCGGGGCCGTGACCTCGAAGGCCATTCCTTCAAGCTCGAGTTCGACGCGGAAACATTGCGGCGGAGCGGCGGGCGGCTCATCGTGGGCAGAAAGCGTAATCTCTGCCAGCTTCACCTGCCGCATGACAGCGTGTCACGCCAGCATGCGGCCCTCCTGTTCACGAATGGATCCCTCTGCATTGAAGATCGTAATTCAGGCAATGGCACCATTCTCAATGGCAAGATTCTCAACCTTGGTTCGCCCCCAGCCCCACTCAAATCCGGCGACCGCATCAAGCTAGGCGAAGTGGAGCTTATGTTCGACGTCCTTGTCTGACAGCCATGGCCCTCGAACATCCCATCGACGCCCTGCCAGCCGGAGCCCGCGTGGGTTCTTATGAGATATTGCGAGTGCTCGGGCGGGGCGGCTTTGGCATCACCTATGCCGCGCGTGTGATCGGGCAACGCGGTGAAATGGTGGCCATCAAGGAATGGTTTCCCCGTGGTTTCTGCCGCCGGAGGAGCGATGGAGATGTTGTGGAAGTCCCGGGCGCGGATTGGGAATCCGTCCGTGATGCGCTGGCTATGTTTTCACGTGAAGCAGAAGTCATTTGCACCCTGCAGCACCCTCACTTGGTGCGCGGCATCGAGTGCCTGCAGCAGCACCGTACGGCGTATCTCGTAATGGCCTATGTTTCAGGCCGCAATCTTCAGGAGTCCCTGCGTGAAAAGCAGGGCAGTTTCAAGGTGAACCCGGCCACCATGGCGCGTCTATGCCAGGGCATGCTTTCTGCTTTGGAGTGCATTCACGGCCATGGCATCATCCACTCTGACATCAAGCCGGACAACATCTTCCTCGGCATAGGCTTTGAGCCCATTCTGATCGATCTCGGCTCCGCCTGCGTGCCTGCCGGAGCCGCCAGATCATCGGAAAGAACCTATTCCATGCACTACTCAGCCATCGAGCAGGTTTTTCCGCGCCACGGCGAAGTGGGCCCATGGACGGACATCTATCAGTTCTCCGCCGTGCTATATCGCTGTCTCACCGGTGGGAAGCTCCCGGATGCCGTGGCAAGGGCGGAGGTGAAGATGGATCCTGTCGTTCCCTTGATTGAATTCCGGTCCAGCCTCCCGCAATTCCCGGAGGAATTCCTGAGGGCCGTCGATGCCGGGCTTGCGCGTTTTCCAAAAGATCGCCCCCATTCCCTGCAACAATGGAGGAGGTTGCTCGATCCGGCACTCCGCCGGATGATGGGTCATGATTCTCACGGGGCCGGTCATGCCGCCGCCGCCGCTGCACCTCCGGTCAGCCTGCATCCGCCCGGGCAGGGCCGCGCACCAGCCGTTCCACCGGTACTGCCTGCACCCCAGCAGGTCGCTGCCGCTCCTCAGCCAGTCAAAGATCCGCTGCAGACCGCCGGTTGTTTCCTGATGGCCGTCATTCTGCTTCTCGGCGCGGTCATGATGATCCAGAAATGCAGCACCTGACGGAATCGAAAGCCCAGACCGAACTGAAACCCCAAACCTCTCACATCATGATCCAGCCTCCATCAGCAGCGGACACCACGCACGGGCAGGCGTTGCCTTCCGGCACAAGGCTGGAGGAATTTGTCATTGAAAAAGTCCTCGGCATCGGCGGCTTCGGCATCACCTATCTGGCAAAGGACAGCAGCCTGGGGCGGCGGGTGGTCATCAAGGAAAACCTGCCCGCCCAGTTCTGCTGGCGAGATACCCAGTCGCTCACGGTGCGGCCCCGCCACACGGCGGGGGAGGAAGCGGAGAACTTTCAGTATTCGCTGGAGAGCTTCCGCCAAGAGGCTTCCACACTCGCCTCTCTCGACCATCCCGGCATTGTGAAGGTGCTGCGCAGTTTCATGGCCAACGACACGGCCTACTTCGTCATGCCCTTTGTTGAGGGAACGGCGCTGGATGAGGTGATCCAGCGGAAGACGGCGGAAGGAGCAGCCTTCACCGAAGAGGACATTCGCGATCTGTTGTCCAAGGTGCTTGATGCGCTGGGGTATCTGCACGACCGGGGGATTTACCACCGCGACATCAAACCGGGGAACATCCTCATAACGAAGTCCGGTCCGGTGCTCATCGACTTTGGGGCAGCGCGGCAACGCTTGAGCGAACGGTCGCTGACGGTGATCGAGAGCGCGGGCTACACGCCTTTTGAGCAGTTGCAGAGCCGGGGGAAGATCGGCCCGTGGAGTGACATCTACGCGTTGGGCTGCACGCTCTACAAGGTGATTACAGGAGAGACGCCGGCAAAAGCAACGGACCGGATCATGGATGACCCGGTGGTGCCGCTGGCAAAGAGGAATGACCTGCAAGGGCGCTGTTCACAGGCCTTGCTGGCTTCCATCGACAAGGCCATGGCTCCGAAGGCGACGGATCGCTTCCAGGAGGTGCAGCAGTGGAAGGAGGCAGTAGAGGGGCCGGACCGAGCAGCTGCTTCCGAGTCCGACCATGACAAGCCTGTCGCATCATTTCCACACACTCTCCCATCACAGGAGGTTCCAAAGCCGGGTTCGCTGCATGAGGAACACTGTCAGTTTTTGGCGGAGGCCGAGCAGGCCATGGCCAGAAACGACGGCTCGAAGGCCTCTCAACTGCTCAAGCGGCTGGGCAACAAACGCTTTGTCGATCTGGATTACACGGTGCTGGCGGGTTATGTTGAGCACCTAGAGCGCCGCAAGAACCGGATGGTTTACGTGATTCTCGGGATCGGCGCGCTAGTGATGATTGTCATCATTTCGATGGCGATGGAAGGGGCGAAAACGTCGCGTGTGGCACAGGAACAAGCCGAGCGTGAAAAGCAGCCAAGCACGATGAGCGAAGCAGAAAAAAAGTCTTCATCTACGGACTCGCATCAGCAGAGGCTTTTTGAGAATACACTGGGCATGAAATTCGTGCCAGTGCCTGGCTCGCAGGTGATGATGTGCCTTCATGAGACGCGCAACGTGGATTACGCGGCCTATGCGGCAGCGCAGAGCGGGGTGGATGAGGAGTGGCGATCAGGAGCAGAAAGCGGCAAAGAGCAGCACCCGGTGGTGAAGGTGAATTACGAAGACGCGGAGGGGTTCTGCCGGTGGCTAAGCGCGAAGGAGGGGAAGACATACCGATTGCCGACAGACGCAGAGTGGAGCGCCGCAGTGGGGCTGAAGAATGAGAAAGGAGAGACGCCCAGAGAGAAGAGCCAAAATGGACAGGATGATGTCTTTCCGTGGGGAAGCTACTATCCGCCGAAGCCTGTGGACGGGAATTACAAACTTGATGAGGTGGAAGACGGCTATGATCACACAGCGCCGGTGATGAGGTTCCGGCCGAACAAGCTGGGACTCTACGACATGGGAGGGAATGCGGAGGAGTGGTGCCAGGACTGGTATGGTATCCAAGACGACCGCGTTCTGCGCGGTGCTTCGTGGTACGTCAGTGCTCGCGTGGGTCTGCGTTCGTCGTATCGCAGCCTCGGTCATCCCATGTTTCGCTATGGCGACCTCGGGTTCCGTTGTGTGCTTGTGGTGTCTGGCGGCTAGTATTTTTCCTGTTTTAAATGTGGCATTAAAGAGCGCCCAAACATTTCACATTGCTAGAACACTAACAGAAAGAGGGCAGAAATTATGAAAAGCGTTCTTGCTAAGCCCACACTTGAGTAAAACTCCATGCTGCCGTCGTAATCCATTGGCCAAAGCCTGTTTCCCATTTCACCTCCAATATGCAGCCCTCACCCCGGCACCTAAAAGCCACGTTTTTTGATGGAGCGCGACAGATCGCAAACGTTGACCTGGAAGTGACAGCTGGCCAAACAATAAAAGTCGGCAACCTGAAGTCAGCAGCCGATGTGCGTCTGGGGTCTGACGTGGTTTCGCGTAACCATCTAGCGATCGCGCTGGACGGTGGAGGAGAGATTGTGGTTTGTGATTGCGGCTCCAGCAACGGCACGTTTGACGGTGAGGTGGAGCTGAAGCCCAACGAGTGGCATCGGCTCCGCACCGACTCCCGGATTTGCCTGGGAGGCGAGGTGAGAATGGTCATCGAGACTCTGACGGGCACCACACGTCCAGTGGGTTCGACGAGCCGTGTGGCCACCAGCACCACCACGCTGGCCCGTCTGCTCGAGGTGAAGGAGCAGGTGGTGATCGGTCGCGGTCGTGATTGTGATCTGGCGCTGGATGACGCGATGATCAGCCGTCAGCATGCCATGATCTACAAGGGCCGGGACGGCGGACTGATGATCAAGGACATGGGATCGGCCAACGGCACCTTCGTCAACGGACGCCGCATCCAAAAACCCACAAAACTGGCCTCTGACACGCGGATCTTTATGGGCAGGCATGTGCTCGGCCTGAATTCCGCCCCGGTAGATCTGAGCAAGCAAACAGCCGTGCGAACGCGCGGGGCCACACTGGAATATCGTGGGGGCAGGCGTGGCCTGCATCCTACAGACATTGAGATCCAAACTGGCTCAATGACGGCGATCATGGGGCCCTCCGGCTGTGGCAAGTCCACACTGCTCAAGGTTTTGAACGGAGATGTGCCGCTGACTCAAGGAAACGTGGAGATCTTCGGGGTGGATCTGATCGCAGGCTACGAGTATCTGCGAACGGTGATCGGCTATGTGCCGCAGGACGACATTGTGCATCAGGAACTGACCGTGCAGGAGGCTGTCTATTACGCCGCACGTCTGCGCCTGGAGCATCTCGACTCCGCTGCCGTGAACGCCAAGGTCGAGGAGGTGCTGAAAGATCTGCGGATCTCCCATATAAGAGGCAATCTGATCAGCCAGATCAGCGGCGGGCAGCGCAAGCGGGTGTGCATCGCAGTGGAACTGCTTTCGAGTCCGTTGATTCTCTTTCTGGACGAGCCGACATCCCCGCTGGATCCGCAGGCGGTAGAGGAGTTTCTTTCCATTCTCGAAGATCTGACCAAACAGGGCACAACGATCGTTATGGTGACGCACAAGCCGGAGGATCTTGAGTTTATGGAGAAAGTCATCTTCATGGGCGAAGGAGGTCATGTCGTCTATTCGGGGAATACCGAAGGCTACCTGAGCTGGTTTGGCGTCGAACGGACAACAGAGGTCTATGCACGACTGGTGGGGGCGGAGTTGAACACCTGGATCACCAAGTATGCGCAGTCCAAAGGGCGGCCATCGCCCTCGGAGCCGCACGCCGGGATGAAGCTGCAATCAGCCAAGGCGGAAGCATGGCGTCAGTTTTACTGGTTGTCCCGGCGTTATGTGGCCATCAAGACCAATGATCGCGTGAATACGCTGATGATGATCGGCCAAGCCCCGTTGATCGCGGCGCTGATCTGTCTAATCTTTGCCGACATCACTCCGGCCGTTCCCTTCCTGGTGGTCATCAGTGCGATCTGGCTAGGCACCAACAACGCCTCCCGTGCCATTGTGGGGGAGCAGGCCATCTTCAAGCGGGAGCGGATGTTTAATCTGCACCTGCACACCTATCTGGGCTCCAAGGTTTTTGTGCTGGGCATCTTCGCCGTCATTCAGGCCGGGCTGCTCATGGCCGTGATCACAATGGGTTATCAGCTTCGCGGTGCGGACCCTCATTGGACGAGTCCAGCAGGTGGATTCATGTGGCTATCCATGGTCTGCCTGGCCTCGACGATGATGGGACTGTTTGTCAGCTCCTCCCTCAACAATCTAGAAAAAGTCATGACGCTCGTGCCACTGGTGCTGATTCCTCAAATCATGCTTGCGGGCTCCATCTCAAAGGTTTCCAACTGGCTAGTGGAGCTTCTGAGCTATTTCACCATCTCGCGCTGGGGCACGGAAGGGATGAATATCCTGCAGAAAAAGGTTTGTATCGATGGACCGATTCCCGTGACTGGTAGCGCGACGGAGATTTTGCAGGCCAACCTTGGCGAATACTACCATGATGTTTTTGGACGGCTCGCAGGCACATTTTTTCTGGATTTGTGGTGGCTGGTGAAACTGAGCATCGTTTTTGCCGTGCTTACCATGGCTAAACTGAAGGGGCGCACCGCCAAATGAACCCTCTCCGGTATAAAATACGGCCAAGAGGTGAGTAATTGCCCATGTATAGCGTTTCAATGTTTACCACTGTATCCTAATGACCAATAGTTCTTCGCAACAACAGCCTTCGCATGGCCAGTCGCTCTCGGCGGGCACCCAGCTTGAGGAGTTTATCATCGAGCGAGTGCTGGGAAGCGGTGGCTTCGGAATCACATATTTGGCCAGTGACAAGCGCCTAGGGCGCCGTGTTGTTGTGAAGGAAAACCTGCCGGTGCAGTTTTGCTGGCGTGAGCAGAGTTCACTGACAGTGCGTCCGCGCCACGATAGCGGGGATGATGCCGACAACTTCCGCTATACACTCGAAAGCTTCGAAAGGGAGGCCACGACACTTGCCTCACTGGACCACCCCAGCATTGTCAAAGTGCTCAGAAGTTTTGAGGCCAATGGCACCGCTTATTTCGTGATGCCCTTCGTCGAAGGCACCGCATTCGATGAGGTGATCAAGGCGAGGCAGTCCCGAGGCCAGGCATTCTCCGAAGACGAAATCGGCGGCATGCTCTGGCGGCTGCTCGATGCCCTGAGCTATCTGCACGACCGAGGCATCTACCATCGTGACATAAAGCCCGGGAACATTCTCGTCACTGCGACAGGGGAACCGGTGCTCATCGACTTCGGGGCAGCGCGGCAGCGGTTGAGCGAACGCTCGCTAACCGTGATCGAAAGCGCGGGCTACACTCCCTTTGAGCAGTTGCAGAGCCGTGGGGAGATCGGACCATGGAGTGATATTTACGCTCTCGCTGCCACCTTTTACAAGGCCCTAACGGGAGAAACTCCCGCCAAAGCCGCCGATCTTGTCATGGACGACCCCGTGGTGCCGCTGACAAGCCGCCCCGAATTGCACGGACGATAC
>CALMTT010000585.1 GCA_937872615.1 uncultured Verrucomicrobiaceae bacterium
CAAGTGGATGAAGCGAAGATTGGCATCTATTATCGCGAGTCGATCCCCACTTCTGCCACTACTACGACCTCCGTCGCCTCGGCCTCGTGCCCTTGGCGCATCCGCTGCCTGAGCAGGTGACGCTGATGGAACTGCAAAAGCGCCTGCAACTGGACGCTGCCATCCTGCCCCCTGATCAGGCCGCCTTGGCGGCTGATTTGGGTGGCTCGGTGACCACGCTCAGTGATGCCCATCTGCTCTTGCAGTGGCGCTCCGGGAACACGTGAGGGCTGCCACCACATTTCGCTACGTTTTTGACCCGTCATCCCCTGACTATTCTCTTGGCAATCAAAGCCAAACCGCTAGCCTCGCGCCTCCTTTTCCGACCTGTGCCGACCACCCCATGTGCAGTGCGCCTTGATGGGTTCCCTGTGCACAGGGCCGACCTAGGGCGGCAGCGTGACCGGATCCAACGGCTGCCGTTGAACGCATGAAACTGCGCAATCTCTTCCGCCCCCTTTATCTCGCCGGGCGGCTGCAAAACTGGATCTATGAGCGGCGGCATCCGGATCATCCCTGGCTCGCCCCGGCGGCCATCGTCTGGTTGGAGCAGCATCTGCGGCCGGACATGCGCGGCTGGGAATGGGGCAGCGGGCGCAGCACTTTGTGGTTTGCCAGGCGTCTGCAAAGCATCACCAGCATCGAGAGCGATGCGGCGTGGTTCGGGCAGGTCAGGGGAATGGTTGCCGGCCTCTCGAATGTGGACCTCCGGCACATCCCGCTGGAGCATCCCGATGCGGAAACCTATGCCTTTGACTACCCCCAGATCCCGGCGAATGCCGCGGCCATTGAGGCGGAACCGAATGCCTCGCTCGATTTCGTGGTCGTCGATGGCTGGTATCGTCCGGTTTGCACTCGCTCGGCTCTTCCAAAGATCAAGCCCGGCGGTCTTCTGGTGATTGACAATACCGATTGGGAGGACCCGCCCCATGTGCATGTGCCCAAGGACTGGCCGCTCGTCCACCAGAGCCGCAACGTGATGACGGAGACTTCGATTTGGAGAAAGCCCGCCGATGGGGAACAAACCAATCACAGCCACTCGTGAGTCTGCGGGCAAAGCTTCAGCGCTGGGCCGTTCAGGCTGGCGGTGTGCTGTTCACACAGGCGGGCGTCCAGGGCATCGGCGCGGTCACAGGGCTGATGCTGGTGCGCTGGATGCCAAAGGACGAGTATGCCTGGCTGACGATCTGCGGCTCGCTGCTCGCCACCATCGCTCTGCTCGCGGATGGCGGGATTGCCACGGCCATTACCTCGATGTCTGGCAGGGTGGTGGGGGACAGAACGGCACTGGCCCAGGTGGCGGATGCCTGCCTGGGCGTGCGGAACAGGCTGGCCCTGCTCTCGTTGGTGCTCACGCTGCCGCCTTTCTACGTTCTTTTTACCCGCACAGAGATGTCTCCGCAGATGACCAGCTTGGTTCTTGGTTCGGCCGTTCTGACAATGTGGCCATCAACAAGTGCCAAATTCCTCTCAGTCACATTGCGCATCGCCGGTCAGCTCAAGAGCACTCAAATCATGGAACTCAGCGGGGCGCTTCTGCGCTGCGGACTTACCGCCATTGTGCTCGTGGTCGGCTGGCGGCAGGTGTACCCCGCCTTTTTGGCCACCGTCGCCTCCATCTGGCTGCATGTTTGGTTGGCGGCTCGTGGGGTGGTAAAGGTGGTTGGAGTAGTCCCTTGCACAGACACACAGCGGGCAGAGGTGTGGGGTTATGTGAGGGCTCTTTACGCAAACCACATTTTCTTCTGCGTCCAGGGTCAGATCGCGACATGGATCATCTCCTTTTCCTCAGGTGTGACGGAGATCGCCGACATTGGGGCACTTTCGAGACTCACGGTGTTCTTCTCGATTTTCGGAGCCATGTTTCACTACCTTGTCCTGCCAAACGTGGCCTCCACCAAATGCCCGGCGCTGGTGCGGACCAAGTTTATCATCGCTATTTCCGGGACTTTGGGTGCTGTGTTGCTGGTGCTCGCCACCTCATGGCTGCTGCCCGGTCCGTTTTTGTGGATCCTGGGTGGCTCCTACTCGCATTTGGTGACAGAGCTTCCATTGGCCTTCGCGGCGCAGGGGCTTGGTGTTATGAACAGCGTCGTCTGGACCTTCATGCAGGTGCGCGGCTGGGTGAGTCTTTCTTGGCTGAACATCCCGCTGACGCTCGCAGGCTATGTGTTGAGCGTGTTGGTGGCCGATCTCACCACCGTGTCCGGCGTGCTCATCATGTCCGGGGTCGCCCTGCTTCCGCCGATGCTTTGGGCGCTGGGCTACGCGTGGATGTGCTTGCGTCGCGAAATTAGCCTGATGAAATCTGAACTTTCCGCGGAGTAATGCATTCCCCGCGTTCCAACTTTTTACATGACCACCCATCCGATTGAAAAATTGCTGCGCGGCCTTCGCGGCGTCCTGGGCATCCGCGAGTCGCGGTCGAATCTCTCCCTGCAAAGCCGGCTCTACACGGCCTTCTTGGAGTTCATAACCCTCGGCCGCGGAATTCCACGGGCGATCAACGGGGAGCCGGAGATCCGGCTTGTGCCGATGTGCCGGTTCCTATCCTCCAAGTACGAGCCGGATGTGTGGAACTGGCTGAAGCAGCGCACGGTGCCGGGCAGCATCATCCTGGATGTGGGCGCCCAGTTCGGCCTCTACTCGATGCTGGCTT
>CALMTT010000586.1 GCA_937872615.1 uncultured Verrucomicrobiaceae bacterium
TAGGCGATGCCCACGATGCCGTTGGCGAGGCTGGTGGGATTCACCGTGAGCACAGGGCAGGTCGGAGCGAGCGTGTAGCTGCGGGCTCCGGTGCAGGCATTCGTATCCGTCGCTGTGATGGTAAAGGTCTGGCTCGTGGTGCTCGTCGGCGTGCCAGTGACGGCTCCGGTGCTCGTGTTGAGGCTCAAACCGGCCGGCAACGTGCCCGTCGTCACCGCAAACGTATAAGGCGAGCGGCCTCCCGAGGCGCTGACGGTCTGCGAGTAAGCTCCACCCACGGTGGCAGCCGCCAGCGTCGTGGGCGAAAGCGTGATCGTGGGGCATGCGATGCTCACGATGTAGTCTTCCACTTCACCCGTGCCCACCGCGCCGGTCGGCGTGGTGGTGGCTTGATTGGTGAGACGCACACGCACGCCGCGTCCAGCTCCGGGGCTGGAGACGAGCGGCACGGTGAAGGTGACATTTTGCGTCGTGGCGGAGGCACCCGTGGCGATGGCCCGCGCGGCTTCGAGACGTTCACCGCCGCTGGAGACCAGCGTGTCGTTGAAGACACCATCGTTGTTGAAATCGATCCACGCGTTGAGGTAGGCAGTGGCACCGGTGTTGTTGAAGACGGAGATGGGCAGCGTGGTGTTTGCATTCTGCGTGATGCTCGCGGGCATCGTCACACCATCTTCGTCATCGGCGCTGCCGGTGTTCGTGGTGTCGTCAGCGTTCGCAGAAGCGCTGGCGGTGACGACAGCCTCCACGTCCACGGTGGCACCGAGGCGCAGATTGGTGTTGGCCACGCTGGTCGTGCTCGTGGTAGCCGCGCCCGAGGGATTCGTGGCATGCGCCCAGTCGCCCATGTCGTTGACGGCGCAGACGGTGGTGCCGAGCAGGGAGAAGTTATCGACTTCGAGACGTCCGCCGCTGCCGCCCCAGAAATACACTTCACAAAGGAAGGTCTCGGCAGTGAGAGCCGTGCCGGTGGGCAGCGGATCACCCTGGGTGAAGCCCGGGAAGTGGAGTGACTGCCAGTTCGAGACCGGCGTGGGCGGATTAAAGGCACTGAAGATGTTTTCCAGGCTCACCGCCTCGGTGCGGGCCGTGCGATGCGCGGTGCCATCATGCCAGGTGAGGAAGATCTGCGCATTCAGCGGCGAGGTGGCGGCCTCGCGGGCCACATCGAGCGTGAAGCCGGTGATGGCCGTGCCGGCATCCATGCCACCGAAGGTGAGTGTGAAGGGCGCGGTGCGTGCCACCGGCGTCATGCTCGTGCGGGCCGTGGTGAGGGCATTGTTGAAAGTGGCATCCCAACCGGAGGTGCAGCGGCCATAGGTGCCGCCGCCCATGACGACGTTCGGATAGATCGGACCTTCACCATACTGGTCATCACTGGTGGTGATGCCGTTGTTCGTGTTGAAGAGCTGGAGGTTCAGCGGCGTGATGCAGGTGGCGGAGCGGTAGTTCCACGGCACCGGCGAGTTTGCCGTCATGAGGCCGGCGTTCTCCTTCAGGTTCATCGCATACATCACGATCTGGTCGCTCACGACCACCGGATGATCTTCGACCTCACCGCGAAGCGGAGACTCACCGCTGAAGGTGGGAACAGTGGTGCCCTCCGTGACACGCACGCGGAGGTAACGTGTGCCAGCAGTGGTGCCGGCGGGCGGATTCAGCGTGGCGGTGATGCTGTTCACGCCGCTGACGAGGTTTGCAGTGCTCAGCGTGACCGTTTCATTCGTGTCGAGCACGTCGTTGTCGCCATTCCAGTCGATCCACACACCGATGCGACCGTTGCTGATGCCGGTGAGCGTCACGGGGATGACGAAACGCGACTGTGCGGCCGGCGAGAGGCCGGTGAGCACGACGGGGATGTTCAGATTTTCATCATCGGAGCCCGTGATGTCATCCGCGTCCGCGGAGCCGGTGGTCGGAGGTGCGGTTTCACTGTCGGTGGCCACCGCAGTGGCGCCGTGGTGGATGTAAATGCCCGTGCTGGCGGCCTGTGCCGCGGCGGCAAAGGGCGGATAGTCACCAAAGTCCGCCGGAGCTGGCGTGACCGTGTAGGCGCGGCTGCCGGTGCAGGCATTCGCATCCGTGGCTTGCAGGGTGAAGGTGGCCGCCGTGGCGCTGGTGGTTTTCCAGATGCCGCCATTGGTCGCGCCAATCAGCAGAATGTTGGCATTCGTCGGATGAGGCGCAATTGCGTGAACCGCACCGATTACGCCGTTGTTGGGCGAGGCGTTTTCGGATTGCCCGTTACGCTTCGGCGCAGGGCCGATCGGTTGCCAGGTGCCGCCGATGTTGAGCAGCGCCGCCGCCGCTTCTTGCACGGCAACTGAAGGCGACCTTCTTTCTTCGACTTTATTTTGCTCACTGCTTTGAATTCTTCTCTGACTTTCCTGAGCGTGTGCCGTGGCCGACAGCAAGACGCTCAGCGTGAACAGAACGATGGTCTGAAATCTTCGAGAAATTTGCATTGGTGTCTCCTCGTAAAGTTTGGCTGCGCGCGAAGACTCATATCTTCGCGCATTGACTTGTGGCTCAGCTTTTTTGTTTCCGGGAACTGTCGCGGATGATGTCAGCCTATTCGTCCGTTTACGGAGGAAAGGGGCCGTAATATTCGGTGTCCAAAATGGCCTGTTCCCAAAGCTTGTTGCCGGTTTTGAGATCAATCGCCACGACCTGATTATCGAGCATCAGCCAACCAATA
>CALMTT010000587.1 GCA_937872615.1 uncultured Verrucomicrobiaceae bacterium
GAGAAAATCGTCGCGACTGCCGACGGTGATTCCCTGGAGGCGCACGTGGCGGGTCACCACCAGCCCGAGCGACGTCATCTCCGCCGCCACGCGCTGGCAGTCGGAGAACGATTCGGTGCCGAGATTGCCGATGCCCGTATGGACGCGCATCCTGCCCTCTGGCGTGAGCAGCTCCCCGTGCCGCAGCCCGAGGAAGCCCCTGCCGCGGATGCGAAACCGGCCGCGGATGAGGCTGTAGCCGCTGCTTGAATCGGCCTGCAAACCCCGCTAGGGGCAGCGGTTCATGAAGAACACGGAAAGTCGCATCCTCATCACCGGCGGGGCCGGATTCATCGGCAGTGCCCTCGTTTGGGAGCTGAACCGCCGTGGCTGCGAAAACATCGTCGTGTGTGATCGCCTCAGCTCCGACGAGAAATGGAAGAATCTCGTGCCGCTGAAGTTCGCCGATTACATCGACGGCAATGACCTCCTCCAGGCGGTGCAGCATTCGCCCGCGAAACTCGGCCGCTTTGACCACGTCCTGCATCTCGGTGCCTGCTCCGCCACCACGGAACGCGATGCGGACTACCTCATGCGCAACAACTACGAGTTCACCAAGCAGCTCTGCCAGTGGTCGCTCGCCAATCAGACCCGCTTTGTCTATGCCTCCTCCGCCGCCACCTATGGCGATGGGGCGCACGGCATGAACGATCAGGACCCGGACATCCACAAACTACGTCCCCTGAACATGTACGGCTACTCGAAGCACCTTTTCGACCTCCACGCGAAGCGTGAAGGCTGGCTGCCGAGCATCGTCGGGCTCAAGTACTTCAACGTCTATGGCCCCAACGAGGACCACAAGGCCGACATGCGCAGTCTCGTGCACAAAGCCTGCGGCCAGATCCTCGCCACCGGCAAGGTGCAGCTCTTCAAATCTCACCGCCCCGACTACAAGCACGGCGAGCAGATGCGCGATTTCCTTTATGTGAAGGACGCCATCCGCATGACGCTCCACCTCGCCGAGACTCCGAGCGCCGGCGGCCTCTTCAACCTCGGCTCTGGCAAAGCTCACACCTGGATCGAGCTCGCCACCGCCATCTTCACCGCCCTCGGCAAAGCACCGAACATCGAGTTCATCGACATGCCGGAGCACTTGCAGTCCAAGTATCAATACTACACCTGCGCCGACATCGCCAAGCTCCGCGCCTCCGGCTTTACCCAAGACATCACCGCCCTCACCGAAGCCGTCCGCGACTACGTCCAAGGCTACCTCGTCCCCGACAAACGCCTCGGCGATGAGAACTGATTGAACCAAGAACAAAGAACCCACCAACCCAGAACCCTTTCCCACATGTCCAAAACCTACAACCTCGCAGTCCTCCCCGGCGACGGCATCGGCCCTGAAGTCATGGCCGAGGCCCTTCGCGTCCTCGACACCGTCGCCAGCCGTTCCGGCCTCAGCTTCAACTACCACCACGAACTCGTCGGCGGTGCCGCCATCGACGCCGTGGGCAAGGCGCTCCCCGAAAAGACCGTCAAAACCTGCGAGCAGGCCGATGCCATCCTCTTTGGCAGCGTCGGCGGCCCGAAGTGGGAAAAGCTCCCGCCCAATGAACAGCCCGAGCGCGGCGCTTTGCTGCCGTTGAGAAAGCATTTCGGCCTCTTCGCCAATCTGCGCCCCGGCATCTGCTATCCCGCGCTCACTTCCTCGTCGCCCATCCGTCCCGACCTCGTCGAGGGCGGCTTTGACGTGCTCTGCGTGCGTGAACTCACCGGCGGCATGTACTTCGGCCAGCCGAAGAGTCGCACCACGCTCCCCGATGGCGACATCGAGGTCATCGACACCATGGTTTACAAAAAGAGCGAAATCGTGCGCATCGCCCATGTCGCCTTCAAGGCCGCGCAGCTCCGCCGCAAGCACGTCACCAGCGTGGACAAGGCCAACGTGCTCACCAACTCTGTCCTCTGGCGCGAAACGATGGTCGAAGTCGCCAAGGAATACCCGGATGTGACCCTCGCGCATCTTTACGTCGATAACGCCGCCATGCAGCTCATCAAAGCGCCGCGCAGCTTCGACGTCCTCGTCACCGAAAACCTCTTCGGCGACATCCTCAGCGATGAAATGGCCATGATCGCCGGTTCCCTCGGCATGCTCGCCAGCGCCAGCCTCGGCAAGCCAAAGGGCGACGGCCTCTACTTCGGCCTCTTCGAGCCGAGCGGCGGCACCGCCCCCGACATCGCCGGCATGGGCATCGCCAACCCCATCGCGCAGATTCTCTCCACCGCGCTGCTGCTGCGTTTCTCCCTCGGTTTGGAGAAAGAAGCCTGCCAGATCGAAGCCGCCGTGAAGAAGGTCATCGACCAAGGCCTCCGCACCGGCGACATCTTCAGCGGCGCCCCCGGCACGCGAAAGGTGAACACCAAGGAAATGGGCGACGCGATCATCGCCGCGAGGATCGAGCGAAGCGTGCGCGCAGACGGCATGGGCGGACCATATCGCACCTCGCCGCTGCGGCAGGCCGTGAGCAAGGCGCCTTGGCGGCGCGCAATCGTCTGGCACGATCGGGCCATGAGCCGGATCACCGAGCGCGAGGCTCGCTGTCGCGTCTACACCTTCAAGGAGGGCCTGCTCTCCGCAGTGGCCCATGATCTCGAGATCGAGGTGAGCCGCTTCTGGATCGAGAGCCCAGACGACGGCAGCCGCGTGACCGCGGAGATGGACGCCCGCAGCCTGCGGGTGATCTCGGCCATGAGCGACGGACGCCCCAACCCCTCGGCGCTCTCGGACAAGGACAAGGCCGAGATCGAGCGCACCGACTCCGACTGGGACCGCGAGAAGCTCCAGGAGCGCCTCGCCAAGCTCGCTGGCGGCGTCTGCGTCATCAAGGTCGGCGCGCACACCGAGGTGGAGCTGAAGGAGAAGAAGCACCGCATCG
>CALMTT010000588.1 GCA_937872615.1 uncultured Verrucomicrobiaceae bacterium
GCACGGTCCTCTGTGCGGCGCTTGGCTTGGTTTAGAAGCCGAAACGGCCCACTGAATACCGCACAGGGGACTGTGCGGACCACTTTGCGAGTGGCAGAACGGATAGATGCGGGTGCAAAGCGTCTGCTTGCCGTGGCGTTTGCCTCTCGCTAGCCTTTTCACACCATGTCTGACACCCTTGCCGACCGCCGTTTTGTCACTGCCGCTGAAAAAGTGGACTTTCTCTCGCCTTGGACCCTCGAGGAGTGGCTCTGCCGCGGCGACATCGTGAACAACGAGCATCTCATGATGGTGCGTGCGAACATGGAGCCCGGCCGCAGCCATCCGTTTCATTCGCACCCGACACGCGAGGAGCTCATTTATGTGATTTCTGGCAAGGCGGAGCAGTGGGTGGGCAAGCAGAAGAAGCTCCTCGGCCCCGGCGACATGGCCTTCATCCCGATGGGCGAGATTCATGGCACTTGGAACGCGGGCGATGAGACGCTTGTCTTCCTCGCCATCCTTTCCCCGGCGAAGGCGGACGAGCCTGGAATCGTCGATCACAGCGAGGAAGAGCCCTGGAAGTCCCTGCGGACGGCTTGAGGGCCGTTTGAGGCGGTTTTTGAAACGGAGTGTCGCGGCCCAAAGAATCCCTCAGTCATGGGGATTTGCCAAACCATGGCCCGCCGCTATCGTCCGGGCTTCTCACTCATTCTCATGTCGCTCGAAGCCACCCTCACCAGCGCCGCCGCCGCGGGCAAAATCCTCGAATCCACGCATCAGAACATCCTCGCCCTGCTCGCCGCGAGCAGTGAGCCGGTTTACAAGGCCAGCATCGAGGAACTCGCCGCTGCGGAGCAGTGGGACGAGCTCAATGACCGCTTTTTCCAGGCGCTGAAATTCGGCACCGGTGGTCTGCGCGGTCGCACGGTTGGCAAAGTGGTCACGAAGGCCGAACGCGGCAATGCCCCGGCCGATCAACGCCCCGATCATCCCTGCGTCGGCACGAACGCGATGAACTTCTACAATGTGGGCCGTGCCACCCGCGGTCTCGTGGCTTACATCAAGGCCTACCGCGCGAAGGCCGGTCTCGCAGGCAAGCCGACGGTCGTCTTCTCGCATGACACGCGTCACTTCTCGCCGGAGTTCGCGAAGCGCTGCGCCCAGATCGCGATTGATCACGGCGCGGATGTTTTCCTTTTCGATGGATGCCGCGCGACGCCGGAGATGAGCTTCGCGGTGCGTCAGCTCCGCGCCGATGCGGGCGTGATGCTCACCGCCTCGCACAACCCGGCTCACGACAACGGTTACAAGGTCAATTACAGCGATGGCGCTGGCATCGTGGAGCCCCACGCGAAGGGCATCATCACCGAGGTGAATGCCATCAAAGATGAAAGCTACACGCCGCTGCCCGCCGATCAGCAGGGCAAGCTGACGATGCTCGGCGCGGAGATGGACGCGCAGTATCTCGAACGCGTCGAGACGATGATGCTCCAGCCGCAGCTCCTTCAGCAAGAAGCTGCGAAGAAGCTCAAAATCGTGTACACCGCGTTGCATGGCGCTGGCGGCGTTTTGGTGCCGGTGATCCTCAAAAAGCTCGGCTTCAACTTCTTCACCGTGCCGGAGCAGGACGTGCGTGATGGCCGTTTCCCGACCGTGAAGTCGCCGAACCCGGAAAACGCGCCCGCTTTGAAAATGGCGGTCGATTTGGCCGACAAAGAAGGCGCGGACATCGTCATCGGCACCGATCCGGACTGCGACCGCATGGGCGTGGGCGTGCGTGATGCCAGCGGCAAGATGCAGCTCCTCACCGGCAACCAAACCGGCTCGCTGATGGGCTGGTATCGCATCAAGACGATGTTTGACCTCGGCATCCTGAACGAGTCGAACAAGAAGAACGCCGTCTTCCTCAAGACCTTCGTCACCAGCCCGATGCAGGACGCCATCGCGGCAAAGTTTGGCATCAACTGCGTGAACACGCTCACCGGCTTCAAGTGGATCAGCGCCAAGCTGAACAAATACGAGAATGCCTTGCCCGCTGACATCCGCGCCAAGTATCGCGACCTCACCGCCGCTGAATCTCGCGCTGCACGCCTCGAGCACAGCAAGTTCCTCGTCTTCGGCGGCGAGGAAAGCTACGGCTACATGGGCGATGACTTCAGCCGCGACAAAGACGGCAACGGCGCGGTCGTGATGTTCGCCGAACTTGCCGCCTACGCGGCCTCGAAGGGCCTCACCGTCGCCGGATTGCTCGACGAAGTGTACTGCGACATCGGCTTCTTCATGGAGCGAAATGAGAGCGTCGTCTTCGAAGGTGCCGCGGGTGCCGCGCAGATCCAAAAGCTCGCCGACAGCTACGGCGCGAACCCGCCGAAGGAAGTCGATGGCAGCGCCGTCACCAGCGTGCGCGATTTCCGCAAGCCCGGCATCGTCGATGAGGAAGGTGAGGCCGTTTCGACTGAAAAAATGCTCTTTGTCGATCTCGCCGATGGTCGCAGCTTTGCCGTGCGCCCTTCCGGCACCGAGCCGAAGATCAAATACTACATGTTTGGCCGCCAAACGCCTGCCGCAGGCCAAAAGCTCAGCGCCGCCGAACTCGCCGCCGCGAAGGAAAAGGTCAGTGCCTCCCTCGCTAGCATGTGGGAGAAGCTTCGCGCCGATATCGACGTGCGTCTGGCTTAAAAACCGCCAAAAACAATCAAAAGGGTCAATGAGGTCAGCGATGACTTCATTGACCCTTTTGGCGTTTTTGGCCCCGGCCTGAACAAAACGCCACGCCTCCCGTCCATGCCTCATGCCCGATCAGACGGCCTCGGAAGCCGCCAAAATCCAGCTTGAAGTCGTTAGAAACTTAAGAAACACTAAATAACTATGAACTCGAAGCCTTCTCCCGGCCGCGTCGCACACGCTCTGGGCCTCGTTCTCGTCTTGAGCAGCACGGCCTCCGCGCAGCAGGGCTACTACCAGCAGCCTCCGCGCTACAGCCAGCCGCCGCCGAACTATTACAACTACCAGCAGCCTCCCGCCCAGCGTGAGAGCCCGCTCGATATGATTCCGAAAATCGGGCAGAAGGTAGGCCAGTGGGTGCGCCGCACGTTTTACGGCGAGCAGCAGCCGTATGGCGGTTACTCCCAACCCGCGCCGAATTACGGCCACAACTACGGTCAGGCCCAGCCGCGTCCAGTCGATCGCGGGGTTCGGCTTCTCGAAGCCGATGCTCGCGGGGATGCGTTCTTGCTGAAGGGCCAGTGCCGTCTTGATCACCCCGGCAGCACCAGCGGCGGCGGTCAGGTGACCGATGTTCGACTTGATCGAACCAATGCCGCAATGCTGGCCGTTCTTAGGTCCACCGAAAGCGAGCGTAAGTGCTTCTACCTCGATCGGATCACCGAGCGGAGT
>CALMTT010000589.1 GCA_937872615.1 uncultured Verrucomicrobiaceae bacterium
GGCATCATGGCTAAAAGCACGCCCCCATCATGCAGCCGAACACGCCTCCGCCAGCCGCTCCCGAACACTCCGAATCCGAACTGCTTCAAATTCGCCGCGACAAGCTCGACGAATTGACCAAGACGGGCGTGGACGCCTTTGGCGGCCGTTTTGACACCACGCACCAGCCCGGCGCATTGAAGGCAAACTTCGAGGAAAACCTCAACGTGAGCGTCGCGGGCCGCATTTTGAGCCGTCGCGAGATGGGGAAGGCCACGTTTTTCGATGTCGGTGACATCTCCGGCCGCATGCAGTGCTACCTGAGCAAGGGCGATGTGGGCGACGAGGCCTACAAGCAGTTCAACCACCTCGTCGATATCGGCGACTTCGTCGGCATCGAGGGCTTCACCTTCATCACGAAGCGCGGCGAGAAGTCCATCCACGTCAAAAAGCTCACGCCGCTCTCCAAGGCGCTGCGTCCGCTGCCAGACAAATGGCATGGCGTCACCGACAAGGAGATCAAATACCGCCAGCGGTACCTCGACCTCATTTCGAATGAGAAGAGCCAGGATGTCTTCCGCAAACGCATTCAAATGGTCGCCGCCATCCGCAACTACATGCAGGAGCGCGGCTTCCTCGAAGTCGAGACGCCGATGATGCAGGACGTGCCCGGCGGTGCCGCGGCGAAGCCTTTCGAGACCTTTTTCCATGCACTGAACCAGCCGATGTTCCTCCGCATCGCGCCGGAGCTGTATTTGAAGCGCCTGCTCGTGGCCGGCTTCACGCAGATCTTCGAATTGAACCGCAACTTCCGCAACGAAGGCCTCAGCCGCCGTCACAATCCGGAGTTCACGATGCTGGAGGCCTACTGGGCCTACGCCGACTTCGAAAAGATGGCCGACCTCGTCGAAGGCATGATCTGCCACCTCGCCGAAAACTTCTGCGGCGGCCTCAAGATCGAGCACAAGGACGACGAGGGCAATGTCACCAAGACCATCAACCTCGCACGCCCGTGGAAGCGTGCCCGCTACACCGATCTGCTCAAGAGCATCGACCCGAAGTGGTATGACTACACGCCCGCGGAGCGCAAAGCCCGCGCCCAGGAGCTCGGTGTCGAGATCGGTGCGAACTTCGAGGACTACGAGGTCACGCAGCATGTCTTCGAGCGTCTCATCGAGGCAAAGCAGTTCGATCCGCTCTACGTCACCCATTGCCCGAAGGAGCTCGTGCCTTTGGCGAAGCAAAACGCCGACGATGACAGCATCGTCGATGTCTATGAACTCGTCATCAACGGCCAGGAAATCAGCCCCGGCTACTCCGAGCTGAACAACCCCATCGTCCAACGCGAGCGCCTCGAACACCAGGCCGGTGAGGAGACGCAAAAGATCGACGAGGAGTTCATCCTCGCCCTTGAGCACGGCATGCCGCCCGCCGGCGGCATCGGCATCGGCATTGACCGCCTCATCATGATGCTCACCGGCGCCGAAAGCATCCGCGATGTGATCCTCTTCCCGCAGTTGAAGCGGAAGGAGTAGTTTTGACGATCTCATGAAGAAGTTGCCATCTATTGCCTCTCGGCATCGCATAATCAAAAATCTGCGATCCGAGCTGGCTCAGGCAAAGCTAGAAATCAGCCGTCTGCGAAAGCAATTGCGCGGGTTCAATCATCATATCGGGACAAAGACTGGCGCAGATGCGGAGAAGTTTATTCTGAGTCTTTTCCCTCGTGGGAAATCAACAAGCACCCATTCCAGACATGATTTGGAGGTCGGGAAGTGCTTGATCGAAATCAAAGGTTCTGGCTGTCACTCCAACGGAAACAACACCTCTCATGAAAAGTGGGTTTGGCATAAACTCAGAGGTTCTGGTGGCAAAAAGAAATACCATCTCCTAGTTCTGGTCGGAATCGCGGATCCAAAGTTTCAGTCTGAATACAAAAACCAGGGCTGCGGTTATGTGATATTTGCCATTCCTCACCAAGGAGTGAATTCGTTTAGAGCCGCAGCCAAAGGCGGAACTCAGTCACTGGGGACTGATCCCGACAGCGTTTATTCCGAGCAAAGGCAGAAGCTGTGGGAGTATCAGGTAAGTCCTCGCGGCTTGAAGCTCAAAGTGAGGGAACTAAATCGCCGACTTCGGGGGAGGTGATTGGAGCGGCCGATTCTTGTCCTCAGGGCAGGCTGAACTCCATGGGGTTTTGGCAAATCCCCCTTGGCAGGTGCTTATAATTACCATAAATTAAGCATCATGCCCTTGTTTCGACCCACCGCCACCCAGTGCCTCCTTCGCGGATGTGTGGCGTCTTTGTGTCTGCTGGGCGGCTTTTCAAAGGCGGCAGACCCGACGGCCGAGCAGCAGTATTGGCTGGAACTGACAAACCGCTTCCGGGCTGACCCGCAGGGCGAGCTGCGCCCCGGCGGCGACGGGGCGCTGGAGGAAGTCGATGTAGCCGCCCAGGTTGACCAGCAGGAACCCGAGCGCGCCCTGTCGACCGTCGGAGCGCGACGCGGCCAGGGCGCGGCCCTTGCCATCGACGAGCTCGAGGTCGAAGTCCGAGAACGAGTTCTCCGGGACCAGCACCGCGGTCAGGTACTGGCCGACCCGCGAGGTGAAGGGGTAGCTGTCGACCTCGCCGGGGCTGGCGTTGCCGGTGACCAGGAACGACGTGTCGTTGTCAGGGAGCGCCTTGGCGACGGCCTCGGGGTAGCGCTCGAAGAGCTCGTAGGTGCGGTAGCGACCCTCGTAGGGGACGCGGACGGTGCGCACCCGCTGGCCGGCCTGTAGATAGTGGCCGCTGGCGTCGCTGGCGAAGCCGTGGGCGCCGACGGGACCGAGCGGACCGAGGGGCCCACGTGATCGAAGAGCGAGAAGTGTAGAAGCGCGCAAGGCCTCGTTTATCAATCACTCGTCATGAACGACGAACGCGGCATGACTCGCGCAGCGAGTAAGTTACCGCGACTCGCACTTCGCCCCGACGAACGCGGCGATGATCGATAATATGCTGTCGGTTTTTATTTGTCCCTCCACGCCGAACGCCGCCTTGCCGAGAGAGCGCCCAGGACGATGCAGGAGCAGACGCGGCAGATGCGCGAAACCGGGCATCAGCTTGGGGCTGAACGACATGAAGCCCGGCGGCACCGAAAGCTGCACCATGGTCCGCACTCGCGCCGGATGGGCGTACGCGAGGTGCATCCCGGTGATGGCTCCCATGTCGTGTGTGACGAGATGAGCCCGGTCGACATCGAGCACCTCCAGCACCGCGCGTTCGCGCACGTCCAGCCTGAGATCCGCCAGGCGCGCCATGACGAGATCCCGCGGAATGAGGCCGCGGATCATCAGGCGTCGCTTCTCCTCCGGCAGCACCTCTTCGCGAAAGAACAGGTCTCCCACCGGGATCAG
>CALMTT010000590.1 GCA_937872615.1 uncultured Verrucomicrobiaceae bacterium
CGCGGTTCTGGTCTTCGTCATATTCCGACGCGCGCTTCATCCAGTTGAGATCGGCGCCGGCGGAGAACATCTGCATGAGTGCCCGGTGCACTTCGCGTGCGTTGGCTCCGCGTTCCGTCATCTCGTTTTTGAAGCGGTCCAGCTCGCTGAGCACATCCACGGGGATGCAAATGCAGTGCTCCTCAAAGCGGTGGATGCAGGCGGGGTCGTGAAGAAGGACGTTAGTGTCCAGAACGAAGGTCTTGGTGCCGACAGGGGCTTCGGAGTTAGCGGCAGGACGTTTACGGCGGGATGGGGCGGCTGTGGCAGGCAAGGGAGGCGAAGGGGGCAGGGGACCGGGAGATGAGGGGCGGGATTCGATGAGGGTCGAACTGACTACATGAGGATGGTCGTCGCGGTCCATGGTAGGTTGGAGGGTGGTTGTGCCAAGCGTGTTGAATGGCGATTTGGGTCGGTTTCTCTTTGGCGCAGTGGCTGAACCAAGCGTGCCGTCCCGGAGCTGTGATTTTTTGAATGAATCACGGTAATTGCTGGAGGCTGTCAGAAACCCGAAGCAGCAGCAAGGGTTTATTCACATTGTTGAAGTTTCTTCACAATGGGCATGCAATGAGCTTCTCAAGCTCAGCTGCTGTTGACACAAAAAAACCGCCGGATGCACACATCCGGCGGTCTTCACGAGTTCACTTAATGATTAATTGCCAAGCGGGGAAGCCGGGGCTCCGGGGGCCTGACCGGGAAGCGGTTGGCCCAAGGGCTGTCCGAGAGGCTGGCCAAGGGGTTGACCGAGGCCACCTGCACCGCCGAGGGGATCACCCAACTGGCCGCCGAGGGGATTGTTGGGATCGACGAAACCGCCAGGAGACATGCCGCCACTGCTCTGCGGGCCACCCATCACCTGGGCGTTCAGCACGTTTTGGGGCTGCCCAGGGGACGATTGAGTGAACATATCGAGACCACCAGCCATTTGTTTCGGGCGGACCATGCCCGTTTTGCCATTGAGATCGACGACTTCAGCACCACCGTCATTGCGGCCAATGATGATCTGCCCACCAGGCCAAGTGCGGCCTGGACGAACCTGACCAGCGATGCTGGCGTTCCACACGGGGGGCCAGCTGATGGATGCCACGTTTTCATAGACCAGCGGCATGTTGCCGGGGCTGGTGTCGGTCAGGCCCTGGGTCATGGCCCAGTGGTTTTCATTGTTGAGCAGAGCATTGCCGTAATTCGGAGGCACGCCGATGTTGCTGTCTGGATTGAAACCTGCAGGGCATCCGAAAATGCGCTCATCGGTCACCACCTGCTCCTGAATCATGAAGCGGAAGGCGTCGTTGGAACTCATCGCCATGCCGCCTGAGTAGGGGTTCTGGACCGTGTCGGGATACTGGCTGTTATACTTGGTGGCGAACTGCTTGAGGGAGACAATGACCTGCTTGCAGTTGCTGACGCCCTTCATCTGGTTGCCCTGACGCTGGACGGAGTTGAACGCGGGGACGGCGAGGCTCGCGAGGATGGCGATGATGGTGATCACCACCAGCAGCTCGATAAGCGTGAAGCCGCGGTTGTTTTTGCTTTTCATGTTTTTATGCGGGTATGGTTATTGGGTTGTGGGAGGACGAGCCGCGATGGGACTGTTTCCACGATGGATTAGAACAAAATGCCGCTGTCTTGGCGAGAGATATTTCTCGCGGGTTCAACGAAAAGGCGCCCGGATTGCTCCGTGCGCCTGATCGTTGATTGGGTGGTTGGGATTGAGGCCGGATCTTGGTCGAGTTGGATATTACCAGCGGTAGCGGAGGTTGCCACGGAAGCCACGGGTGGCATCGCCGAAGTCGGCTCCAATGCCCACGTCGAACTTGGGCATAACGCGGAAGTAGCCGCTCAGGTCCAGCACCTTGCTGTCATATTTGTCAGCACTGCTCACGGTCACGCCAGCCTGAATTTCGATGGCCTCGGTGGCGGTGAAGCGCAGCGCAGGCCGCACATAAATGGCACCGTTGCTGAAGCTCACAGAGCTGTTGGTCGATTTCAGGTTCGCATACAAGAGACCTGCTTCGCCGGTGAACTGAAGGCGGCGGTCCACCAGCTGGGTGTGGAAGCCCACCGCGGCCTGGATGGCGGCGAAATCGTAGTCGCTGTTGGTGGCGCCAGCCGTGCCAGCACCTTTGCCACTGCCCCAGTAGGCACCAAATTTGAGGAAGAGCGGCTCAAACAAGGCCACACTCAGGGTGCCACCAATGGTGTTGGCTCCATCGAGACCTTTGTTCTTGGGTTGGATATAGCGGTAGTTGAACTCCACATAGTTGAAGTTCACGATGCCGGGCACCATGGCATTGCCGTAGCTCATATCCGCTGGGCCACCGTAGGTCCCGGGTGCCGGAGGAGGGGCTCCGTAGGGGGAGGTCCCTTGCGGAGGAAGGGCCGACATGCCAGTTGGAGGCGGAGGAGCCGCGTAAGGATCGGTGTAGCCGACCGGAGGTGGTGCCACGGCAGAGCCAACCGTGGGAGGTGGCATCGCGCTTGGATAAGCAGGGACCGTGGGGGCTCCGTAGTTCGCTGGGGGAGGAGCGGCCATTCCCATGGTGCCGTAGCCAGCAGGCGGAGGTCCCGATTGCGCCTGCGCAGTGATGGCGGAGGCGGCGAGGACGAGCCAGATGGGAAAAAGGATTCGTTTCATGGCAAACCGGATCATGTTAATATTTAGGACAACTTAATTATTCTATCAACTCCATGGTTTTCGCAATGATTTTTTAAAATTTTAGTCCGTCTGCCGATTCAGGTAGCTCAATCTGGTCGGCGACGCGGCTTTCGCCATGCGCATTGCGCCTGCTACAGGCCTGCTTACAGGCTCCCTCACATGTCCGACCGGCTTTTCCTCCTCGACGCGATGGCGCTGATCTACCGCGCCCACTTCGCCTTCATCAAAAATCCCATCCGCACGAGCGATGGCGTGAACACCTCCGCGCTCTACGGCTTTGCGAACACGCTGCTGGACATCCTGCACAACCAGAAGCCCACCCACCTCGGCGTGGCCATCGACACCTCCGCGCCCACGCCGCGCCATGAGATGTTCCCGGACTACAAGGCGCAGCGCGAGGAGATCCCCGAGGACATCGCGATGGCCATCCCGCAGGTGAAACGCCTGCTCCAGGCCATGAACGTGCCGCTGCTGGTGCGGGATGGCTACGAGGCGGACGACATCATCGGCATCATGGCCGCAAGGGCGGACAAAGTCGGCATGGAGACCTTCATGGTCACGCCGGACAAGGACTTCGGCCAGCTCGTGACCGAGCACGTCAAAATCTACAAGCCCGGCCGCCAGGGCAGCGACGTGGAAATCCTCGGCGTGAAGGAAGTCTGTGAGCGCTGGGGCATCGAGCGTCCCTCGCAGGTCATCGACATCCTCGGGCTCATGGGGGATGCCGTGGACAACATCCCCGGCGTCAAAGGCTTTGGCGAAATGACTGCCAAAAAGCTTATCCAGGAGTTCGGCAGCGTGGAAAACCTTCTCGCCCATACCGACCAGCTCAAAGGCAAGCAGAAGGAGAAACTCGAAGCCAGCCGCGACGACGCGATCCTGTCCAAAAAGCTCGCCACGATCTTCACCGACATGCCGTTCGAGATGGAACTCGCCGATCTCGTCGTCAAACCGCACGACGACGAAGGGCTGAAGGCCTTCCTCACCGAGTTCGAGTTCAACGCCCTTGGCCGCCGTCTCTTCGGCGATGACTTCAAGGCAGGTCGCGGTCGCAAATCGGCCGGAGAGAAAGTGGAACAGGTTTCCAACCTGTTCGAGTCGTCCTCTTCCGCACCTGACGACCTCTTCTCCTCCCCGGTGGCCGCCAAACTCACCACCATCGCCGACACGCCACACACCTACCACCTCGTCCAAACCGCCGAAGAACGTCAAAACCTTCTCAAACAGCTCGCCGAGCAAAAGAGTTACTGCTTCGACCTCGAAACGACCGGACTCGATCCACGCGACACGCAGATCGTCGGCATCGCGTTTTCATGGAAAGCGCATGAAGGCTGGTTCGTGCACTTCCCTCGCGAAAAAGCCGCCGCGAAGGCCGTGCTCGAAGAATTCCGCGACATGCTCACCCGCGAGGGCATCGAAAAAATCGGCCACAACCTCAAATTCGACCTCAGCGTGCTGCTCGCACATGGCATCGAGGTCCGCGGACCGTTCTTCGACACCATGCTGGCGCACTCCTTGATCGACCCCGATCAGCGCCACGGCATGGATTACCTTTCGGAGACCTACCTGCGCTACACGCCGGTTCCCATCACGGAGGTCATCTGCACGGAAAAAGACGATCTCTTCGGCACCACCATGGCGCAGGCCGCCGCGCAGGATGCGCAAAAGGTGGCCGACTACGCCGCGGAGGACGCGGATGTGACCTGGCAGCTCGCCGCGAAGATGCGGCCTGAGTTGAAGGAGCAAGTTTACGTCTTCGAGTCCATCGAATCGCCACTACTGCCGGTGCTCACGAAGATGGAAAACTTCGGCGTGAAGATCGACGTGCAGGCGCTGCGCGAATACGGCATCGAACTCGAAAAGAAGGCCCAGGAACTCCAAAAACGCATCCAGGAGAATGCGGGCGGGCCCTTCAACCTCAACAGCCCCAAACAGCTTGGCGAGGTGCTCTTTGAACGCCTCAAGCTCATCGACAAGCCGAAGAAGACCGCCACCGGCCAGTATCAGACGAACGAGCAGGTCCTGCAGTCGCTCCTCGGCCTGCATCCCATCATTCAGGACATCCTCGACTACCGCGAGGTCACGAAGCTCAACAGCACCTACGTCGAAGCACTGCCGCACGCCGTTTCCAAAGTCACCGGTCGCGTCCACACCACCTTTCATCAGCTCATGGCCGCCACCGGCCGCATGGCGAGCAGCAATCCCAACCTGCAAAACATCCCGATTCGCAGCGATCTCGGCCGCGAGATCCGCAAAGCCTTCGTCCCCGGCGAAGAAGGCTGGATCTTGATGAGCGCCGACTACTCGCAGATCGAGCTCCGCGTCATGGCCGCCCTCAGCGGCGATGAGGCCATGATTGAGGCCTTCGCCCAAGGTCACGACATTCACCAGGCCACCGCCGCCCGCGTGTATGGCGTCGAGCTCGACGGTGTGCTGCCCGAGATGCGCCGCACCGCGAAGATGGTGAACTTTGGCATCATCTACGGCATCAGCGCCTTCGGTTTGAGCCAGCGGCTCGGCATTCCACGCGCCGAAGCCGCCACGATCATCGAGAACTACTTCCAGCAGTTCCCCGGCATCAAACGCTTCATGGATCAAATCGTCGCCGACACCAAAAAGCACGGCTACACCGAAACGCTCACCAAACGCCGCCGAGCGATCCGCGACATCACCAGCGCCAACGCCACCGTGCGCGGCCAGGCCGAGCGTGTCGCCATGAACACCCCCATCCAGGGCACCGCCGCCGACATGATCAAGCTCGCCATGATCCACGTCGATGCCGCTCTCACGAAAGCCGGCCTCCAGGCCCGCATGCTCCTCCAGGTGCATGACGAACTCCTCTTCGAAATGCCCGCCAGCGAGGCCGATCAGGCCCGTGCGATCATCGTGAACGCCATGAAAAACGCCCTCCAACTCCCCCACGGCGTCCAATCCGAAGTCGAGGCCGGCACCGGCATCAACTGGCTGCAGGCGCATTGAGCGCCTTGATCACGCCTTCAGTTCTGCCACGGCATCATCGACGGCGTCGTCGAGCACGTCGCAGGCTTCGAGGAGGGCTTCTTCGGTGACGGTGAGAGGCGGGCAGATCTTGACGGTCTGGCCCCAGGCGCCGACGGGGGCGAAGAGCAGCAGGCCGCGCTGGTAGCACAGCTCGATGATGCGATGCGCGAGGTCGTGATTCGGTTCTTTCTTGCCTGGAACGATGGTTTGAAGGCCGGCGACGAGTCCCGCGCAGGTCACATGGCCGATGAGGCTCGGATGACGTGCCTGGATGGCTTTGCAGCGTTCGTGCAAAAGGACGCCGAGCTTGGCCGCGTTGCCGGTGAGGTCTTCGGCCAGCAGTTTTTTGATGTTCGCGGTGGCGGCGGCGCAGCAGACGGGATTGCCGGTGTGCGTGCTTGTCATGCTGCCCGGTGGGAAGTGATCCATGATGTGCTGGCGGCCGATCACGGCGCTCAGCGGCATGCCGGAGCTGATGCCCTTGCCGCAGCAGATGAGGTCCGGCGTGACGCCGTAGTGCTCGAAGGCCCAGAACTTGCCCGTGCGGCCGAAGCCGGACTGCACTTCGTCAAAGGTGAGCACGACCTGATGCTCATCGCACCACTGGCGGAGCTTCTGGATGTATTCGACGGGCGCGAAGTCAGGGCCCACGCCCTGATAGCTCTCCATGATGACACCGGCGATGTTTTCGGGCTTCATGCCCTGTTTCTCGATGGCTTTCAAAAAGCCTTCGAAGGAGCTGTCTCCCTCCCAGTAACCATCCGGGAAGGGCACATTGAAGATGGCTTTGTCGAGATTCACGATCCACGACTTCTGCCCGGCCATGCCACCGGCCTGCTGGCTGGCGAGCGTGCGGCCGTGATAACCGCGATCAAAGCCGATGATGCCGATCTTAGATGTCCCGCCGACTTTGATGCCGTGCGCACGACTGAGCTTGATGGCGCACTCGGTGGCTTCGCTCCCGCTGCTGAGCAGGAAGACCTTCTTCAAACCTTCCGGCGACACGGAGGCGATGATCTCCTCAGTCTCGAGACGCTCTTCGCTGGGGAAGACATAGTTGTGAATGAGGCCGCTGTTGATCTGATCGATCATGGCCTTGCAAATCTCCGGCGCGGCATGGCCGGCGTTGGTCACGAGCACGCCGCTGCTCCAGTCGAGCCACTTGTTGCCGTGCTTGTCGAAAACGTAGATGTCCTGCGCCTTGTCCCAGATGATGGGCGGCATGCCGCGCATGGAGAGAGGCTCCACCTCGCGCATGCGATCGAGCAGCGGGATGCTGTCCGGATGCGGCACCGGCGTGCAGATGCGGCGATGCTTGGTTTCGACGTGAGGAACGGTTTGCGGGATGGTGCTGAATTCTTTGCCCATGATGGTGACGATGATGCAAAGGCGTGGCGGCCGCTGCTACTCGCTTTGCGGCTGGTCGCGGTATTTTTGTGCGGAAACACCTGCGCAAAAAAATCACCGGGCTGGCGAGGCCAACCCGGTGATGTGGAAACGATCTTCGAAGCAGCTTACTTCTTCGGCTCAGCAGCAGGCGCGGGAGCCGGTGCAGGAGCGTCTGCAGGCTTCAGCTCAGGCTTGGGAGCAGGCGGCGGCGTGACGGGCTTGTCCTTGATCTCATTGGCCGGAGGCACGGAGATCGGTGGCGTGGTCACGGTGATGGGAGCGGGCTTTGCGGCGGCATCAGCGGAGGGCTTGGCAGGCTCCGCGGGAGGCGTGACGGGCTTCAGGCCGGGGATGGTGCCGGGCGTGAGGCCTGGGATCGCCGGGGCGGGAGCATCATCTTTCTTCGCTTCTTCCTTCTTGATGATCTCGCTGCGCTTCTTGAAGAGCGTGTTGATCGTGTACTCGGTCACCTGATAGACCCAGCCATCGCAGGCCTTCTCTTTGGCGAGCTTTTCTTCGAGCGTTTTCTTCTGCGCGTCGAACTCCTCGTCCTTCTTCTTTTTGTCCTCGGGTTTCTCGTCCTTGGCGGCTTCCCGCTTCTGCGGGATGGCGGCGGTGGTAGTGACGGTCATGTACCATTTGTCACTGCCATCGACGGTCTTCTTGGCGGCCTGGACGGTGTAGGTGAAGCCTTCGAAGGTGGTGAGCACGGCTTTGACCGCATCCTTGAAGGTCTCCGCGGCCTTGTCCTTGGCGAGCACGTCGTCAAAGGACGGGCTGGTAAGGAGGCTTGAGAGGGGGGCCTTGCCCTCGTCGAGCTTTTCACCGGCCTTGGCGCCTTCGAGGACGAATTCAGTATCGCTTTCGGCCTTCTTCGAAGCCTTCCAGGAGTCCTCGGCCTTCGGCGCGGTGACTTCGATGCTCTTGAGGCCGGAAACGGCGATGAAGTCCTTCAGCACCCAGGCCTCGGGCTTGTTCTCGAGGTCGCTGAACTGGTTGGCGATCTCGTAGATGGTCTCTTCGTTCTTCAGACGGATGAAGCGGTTGCCCTGCGGGCCGCCGCCAAACATGCTCATCTGGCTGTCCTGGCCTCCGGAGCTGGTGACCTTGCCACCGAGCACAAAAGAGTGTTTCACGGTGCCAGCCTCGTCGAGCAGTTCGACGAGCGTGCCCACGCCATACGCCGTGGCATCGCCGGGTGAATTCACGCCGATCTTGCCCCAGGAGTCTTTTCCAATGCGGCGGCCGGCTTTGATCTTCTCGTATTTGAGGCTCATCAGCACTGTCTGGAGCTTTTCCTTGTTCGCTGGATAACCGCCTCGCTCGGCGACGACCCATTGATCGCCCTGGACGGTGACGGTGGTCTCCTGCTTGTCTTCCTTGATGCGGAGCTTCTTGATGCCGTTGATGTCAAAATCAGGCAGAAGAAGCTCACGCGTCTTGGTGGCGCCGCTGCTGGCGCGGTTGAGGCGGGAGTTGCGTTGATTGCTTTGGTAATAGGCCGCACCGACGATGGCGGCGAGGAGCACGAGGAGGATGACGATCTTTTTCATAACAGTTCGCTGTTCTCAGTTCTCTGTTCTGGGTTGATGCAGGATTAGGCGGCGGCGGTGAGGGCGCGACGGCGCATGGCCAGGAGGAGGCCGACGATGCCGACGAGGAGCGGCACGCCGAAGACGTTGAGGCTCTTGAGGAGGGTCTTTTGGAATTCGACCTCCTTGTTGACCTCCTTGCGGATGTCACGGACCTCACGTTCGATCTTGAGGGAGTTCTTCTCCATCTCCTTGATGTTGTTCATGGTGGCCTGATCGATGAGGAGCTGGCCTTTTTTGAGATCGAGCTGCGGACGGGCCTTGCTGAGCTGCTCGGCGATCTTCTGGCGCTCGGCTTCGAGGGACACGAGCTTCGGGCGATACTTCTCTTCCACTACCTCACGCATCTCCTTGAGCTTGGAGAAGGGGCGGATGGGGGACTTGCGATTGCGCACCTGGATGAGATCGCCGCCACCGGCGAGGACTTCGACGGTGTTCAGCAGCATCGGCAGGTTGCCACCGTTGGTCACGAGGCCCACACCGAGATCGCCCTGACGCAGGCAGAAGGCATCGTAGAGCATGTCCGCATCGGAGAAGACGATCACGTTGCGCTCGCTGTCGATGGACTCCTTGAGCGAGTCATCCTTCTTCTCTTCTTTCTTCGGTGTGGCGGCCGCTGCGGGTGCGGGAGCAGCCGGGGTAGGGGCGGCAGCGGCAGGAGCAGGTGCTGCAGCCGGTGCAGTGGTCACCGAAACAGGAGGCGTGGTGGCCGTGGCAGCGGGAGCGGTGGCATCTTGCTCAGCACCGCCGGTTTCTTTCGGGGCTCCTGGAGCTGCTGGGCGGCCATTCGGGAAGGCGCTCTTGAATTTGCCTTTGATGTGGATGCCCACGACCTGCTTCTTGCCACTGGCGGTGAAGTTCGTCATCGGCTCACGGCGGAGTTTTTCCGCGGCGGTGGTGTCGATCATCTCAGAAGCCTCGGAACTGGAGGCCAGTGTGGTGACATCGAGGCCCTCTTTTTTCTCGATGCCGAAGGAGCCTGCATTCATTAGGGTGAAAGACTGCAAACCCGTGGTGAAGCGGCTGTCCTGATTGATGGCCTTGGCAGGCAATTGCAGCGCGGTGGGCATCATGCGGCCTTGGAGCTGTCCGCGGTAGTTCATGTCAGCGAGGACCATGTCCTTCTTGTAGTCGATGCCCCAGGCCTTGAAGAGGTTCGTGAGGTCGGAACTGGTGTTGATCATGTTGCCGGGCTGGCCGGTCATGGGGTTCTGCTGGCCGCTCATGGCCTGGGCGAGCAGGCTCATGGGATCAACAAAGGCCACCACATTGCCTCCGCCGAGCAAATACTGGTCGATGGCGAATTCGGCTGTCTCGCTGATGTCAGCCGGGTGGATGACGAGGAGCACTTTGATGTCCTTGTCGATCTTGTCGGTGGAGACGGGCACTTCACGGACTTCATAGTCGGCGCGAAGCTGCTGAATGATGGCCCAAGCCTCACCGCCACGCTGGCGCTGCATCATGGCCATGGGATTGCCACCGATCTGCATGGCGCTCATGAAGCCGATGATGACCTTTTTCGTGGGGTCGGTCAGCTCCTTTACTTTGTTTGTCACTTTAGAGATGGCACGGGAAACCTCGTATTCGAGTGAGGTGGCATCATCCGGGCTGAGGAAGGGCAGGATTTCCTTCTGGTCGAGGCACTGCACGCTCATGCCGAGGTAGATGTTGTCACCCTCTTGGTTGACCTGCATGCCGCGGATTTCGTCCTCCTTGGCCTTGTCTTCCTCGTCGGTGTCCGGATTCGGATGGATCACTTCGAGGCTGACATTGCCGCCGCCCTGCTTTTCGTATTCGAGAAGCAGGTCCTCGATGGTGCGGGCATGCGGCTTGAGAATGTTCGGCATCACTCGGTCATCGTTCGTGGAGTAAAACTTGATGGTGACCGGCTCGTCCGCGTTGATGCGGCTGAGGATGTTCTTGGTGCCGGGGGAGAGGGTGTAGAGACCGTCCTCGGTGAGGTCGAGGCGGAAGTTTCCAAAGCCCACGCCGCCGACGAGAAAATTCACGGCGGCGATGACGGCGATGGTCAGCAGGGTGGTGATGCCAACGGCGGCTGTCTTGGTGGAAGCACTCATGGCTGGATGAAGGGGTGAGGGATAAGAGATAAGAGATGAGGGATGGCTCAGGCACGCTTGGAGCGGAGGCCGAGGTCGGTCACGAGCAGCGCGGCCACGATGACGGAGACGAAGTAGAGCACGTCACGCAGGACGAAGATGCCCTTGGTCATTTCGAAGAAGTGATCCATGAAGCTGAAGTAGCTCACGAGGCGCACGAGCCACTCAAAGCCGTTCGGCACGGCGTTCACGATGGCCTGGGTGATGCCAGGATCACCGATGAGGGCGATGACGAGGCAAAAGGCCACGCTGATGATGAAGCAAACGACCTGGCTGCGGGTGAGGGCACTGATGGCGCTGGTGACAGCGAGGCAGGCCATGGCGTAGAGGTAGCTGGCGACGTAGCCGCTGATGATCGGGCCGCTGTCGGGATCACCGAGGTAGCCGACGGTCATCGCGACGGTGAAGGTGAGGCCGAGGCCGATGGCCCACACGACGGCGGCGGCGAAGAATTTGCCCAAAATGGCCTGCCACGGCGAGACGGGCATGGTCATGAGCAATTCAATCGTGCCGAGGCGGTGCTCCTCCGACCACAAACGCATGCCCACGGCCGGGGCGAGCACCGTGTAGATCCACGGATGCCAGACGAAGAAGCGGGTGGCGAGGGACACATCATCGCTGTCGAGGATGCGCGAGAAGAAGAAGGTGAAGCCCTGCGAGGCGAGCAGGAAGATCACCACGATCACGTAGAGCACCGGGGAGTTGAAGTAGGCCAGGAACTCGCGTTTGAAGACGGTCAGGGTGTTTTCGAAGTCACGTTTGTTCATGTCGATTGAGGAAGCTGGGAGTTCAAAAAGTGTAAGACAGGCTTATTCGCCCTTCTTCGCGGTTTCAGAGCGGGTGATGCTGCGGAAGACCTCGTCGAGGCTGTTGCAGCCGGGGACGAGCTTCTTGAGTTGGTCGGGGGTGCCATCGGCCACCACCTTGCCACGATCAATGATCATGGCGCGGGAGCAGGCGGCATCGACCTCTTCGAGGATGTGCGTGGAGAAGATGATGGCCTTGTTCTGGCCCATGCGCTTGATCATGCCACGCACTTCATGCTTCTGGTTCGGGTCGAGACCATCCGTCGGCTCGTCGAGGATGAGCACTTCGGGGTCATGAATGATGCTCTGGGCGAAGCAGGTGCGGTGACGGTAACCTTTGGAAAGGGTGTCCACGCTCTGATTGCGCACCTTGTCGAGGAAGCACATGTCGAGCACGCGGTCGATGGCCTTCGATTTGGCCGCGCCGTAGATACCGCGCATCTCGGCGCAGAAGCCGAGGAAGCTCACCACGGTCATATCAGAGTAGAGCGGGGCGTTTTCCGGCAGGTAGCCGAGGAGTTGCTTCGCCTTTTCCGGCTCCTCCAGCATGTCGATGCCGCCAAGGGACACGGAACCGCTGGTGGGGCGGAAGTAGCCCGTGACCATGCGCATGGTAGTGGACTTGCCGGCGCCGTTCGGCCCGAGGAAGCCGAGCACTTCACCTTTTTCGACTTTAAAGGACACGTCTTCGACGGCGACCTTTGTGCCGAACTCTTTTCGGAGGTTCTTCACCTGGATCATAGCTTGGGTGGTTGGTTTTTAGTGGCTGGTGGGTGGGTGAATCAGCAAACGCTGCCGCTGTCGTGGCGGGTCCGAACAACTCGCCAGCCAGCGGGACGTTGAGAAACGCGGCCCGCTTATAAGTAAGTGTCGTTTTTTCTCAACCAAAAATTTGTGCCTACCATGTAAATGCATGCGTGTGGCCAAATTGACACGCTTCACCCCGCCTTGGCATCGAGGCTGAAGGTTGCCCTTTCCTTCTCGCTCGCTAGGCTTCGCCCCACTGCGGCCTGCCGCGTGATCTTTTCCAGCTTTTCACCGACTTTCCTGCGGTGTTCGTTATCGAGCTTTGTGGCCCGGCCCGTTTCAAACCTATCGGGAGCCGCGCAGCCGGTGCGTCATGTCATGCCTTCACTGGAAGACAGCGCACTGGGTCCTGCGGGCGCCCACCTGGACTCATGGGATACGTGAGCCCGCTGCCTCGGACGGCACAGGTGGGTTTTGAAAGCGCTCCGGCTCCGCCCGGGGCGCTTTCTCTTTTTCGGGGTTGATCTGGCATTCGACATCGGGCCGATCAGATGCACTCTCCTGCACCATGCTGAAAATCCTCCGTGCCCTCCTGCCGCTGCTCATCCTGACCGGATGCGTTTGGGCCGGGTATTGGTTTCTCACGCACAAACCGGAGCAGAAGACCATGGAGATCCCTCCGGTGATCGTGAGCGTGGAGGGAGCCACCTTGAAAAAGACCACCTATCCGGTCAAAGTCCCCTCCCAGGGCACGGTCCGGCCTCGCACGCAGAGCACGCTGCTCCCGGAGGTGGCGGGCAAGATCATCGAGGTGAACCCCAGCTTCCGCCCGGGCGGCTTTTTCAAGAAGGACGATGTGCTGGTGAAGCTCGATGCGGTGGATTACGAGACGGCGGTGGTCGTGGCGCAGGCCGCGGTGGCGCTGGCGAAGGTCACCCTGGCCGAGGAACAGGCGAAAGCCGAGCAGGCGAAGGAAAACTGGAAGGCGCTGGGCCGCACCGGTGATCCGGGCGAGCTCGTCTCGCGGGCACCGCAGGTGGCGCGGGCACAGGCCGATCTCGCGGCCGCGGAAGCCCGTGTGGTAAAAGCCAAGCGGGATGTGGAGCGCACGATCATCCGCGCCCCCTATGACGGGCAGGTTTTGGAGCAGACCGCGGACGTGGGGCAGTATGTGGGGCAGGGGACGACTCTCGGGAGGCTCTTTGCCACGGATTATGTGGAGATCCGCCTGCCGCTGCCCGAGCGTGAGAGCCAGCATCTGCACCTTCCGGAACCCTTTCGCGATGTGCAAAACGCCGCCACGCCTACCAAGGTGCATCTGCGCACCACCTACGTCGGCAGGCCGGTGATCTGGGAAGGTCAGGTGGTCCGCGTGGAGAGCTCTCTCGATACCGAAACCCGCCAGCCCACCGCCGTCGCGCAGGTGATGGACCCGTATGCGAGACGCCCGGACGGCATGCCGCCGCTGAAGATCGGCCAGTTCGTCGAGGCGGAGATCGAGGGCAACACGCTCGAAGATGTCTATCTCATCCCCCGTTCCGCGGTGCGTGCGGGCAATGAGATCATCCTGATCACCCCGCAGGGCACGCTGAAGCGCACGACCGTCGAGCCGCTGTTTGGCAATGAAAAGCACCTCGTCATTTCCGCTTTGGCCGCGAAGTCGCCTAAAGAAGGTGAGATCCTCTGCCTCACGCCCATTCCATTCCCCGCCGATGGTGCCAAGGTCAACATCGGCATCCTCGATGGCCAGCGTGCGACCAAGCCCGAAGGCCTCGCCGGCAAGAAAAAGCCCGACGACAAGAAAACCGCCGCCACCGTGCCGGAAGGCAAGCCGCTGCCGTGAGCGAAAGTTTCAGGTTTCAAGTTTCACGTTCCAAGTTGAAACACCCGGCGAAAAGCCAACCTTGGCCCCGAACCCGCTCAACTTGAAACGTGTAACCAGGAACTTGGAACCTTGACCGCCCCCCGAGACAAAGAGCTGCCCATCGCCATCGCCGGCTCGTTGCTGGTGCATGTGCTGCTGTTCTTGTTGCTCGCGGCGTTGTTCGCGAATCCCACCAAATGGGAGTTCAAAACCTCCGAGGCGTCCTCGAAGCCGAAGGAGAAAGAGGTCACGCTCATCTTCCCCGAGCAACTCATCCCGCCACCGCCTTTGCCGAAGCCGCCGGTGCCGCCGCCGAAAAAGGAGATCTACATGCGCACGACGCAGAATGAGGCGTCCAGTGAGAAACCGAAAGACGCCGCCTTCATTTCCGATCGCAATACGAAGGCCAGCGCCACGAAAGCGGCCGATCCCAGCGCCACCAGCCCCGTTCCGACCACAGAAGGACTCAAGTTTCAAATGAACGAGCTCGCCAATCGCGATTACCGCGATGGTGACATCAAAGAGGACGCCGCCAAGAAGTCCGCCGCAGCTCCGAAGACCCCGCCCACACCGCAAAAGCCCCAGCCCACTGCCGCAGCCTCTCCGCCATCTCCTCCGGCACCACCACCCACACCACCCGCTCCGCCCCCGCAGGCCATCGCCTCGGCCGCTGCGTCCTCGCCGCTGGCGAAAATGATGGAGGAGGCGGACAAAGACCTCGCTCGTGTGGACATGAACCGCCTGCCTTTGGAGGTAAGAAAGCCGGAGCCGCAGATGAAGGAGCCTGACGCCCCGCCGCCCACCCCACCGCCGGCGCCGCCAAAGCCGCAAATGCGTGAAGTGGCCGAGTCGCCTCCGGTGCCCAAAGCCATCCCGGTCAGCGACGAGGTGGCAAAAACCACCAGCAAGCCCCAGGACAAGGCCTTCATGCCCTTCACCCGCACCAGCGAAAACAAGGGAACCATCTCCAATCGCGGCACCGAGGATGCCGTCGATGCCGAAGGCTCGCCCAAAGGAAAGTACATCCGCTCCGTCACCAGCCAGGTGGAGAAAAAATGGCATCTCTACCGTGCGCTGCGCCGTGACATGGTCAGCCCCGGCAGCCTTCAGGTGGAGTTTTATGTGAATGCCAAAGGCAAGGTGGAGAACCTGCGCATCGTCAACGATCGCGAATCCACCACCCTGCTGTCCGAGTTCACCGTGCGTGCCATCCGCGATGCCGAAATCCCCCCGATGCCGCGCGAGGTGATGGACATGCTGCCCATCATGGACAAGCAACGCCTCAAGATCGAATACAACGTCCTCATTTACTGATCCATGCCCGCTTCCGTTCTCCTCGCTGCCGCAGAAAAGGCCTCCGGCCTGCAACTCGTCTGGGAATTCCTCTCCACCGGAGGCTTTGTCATGGGCCTGCTTGTGCTCTGCTCCATGGCGGCCATCACGGCGATGATTCTGGCCTGGTTGCATCTGCGTGAGAAAATCATCCTGCCACCCGCGGTCGTGAGCCAACTGCGATCCGTCCCGAACTATGCCTCGAAGGGTGATATCCGTCCCCTCCAGGAGTTTTTGCAACGCGATGGCTCGATGATGGCACGCCTCGGCAGCATGGCGGTGAGTGGCAGCTACACCAGCAAGCAGGAATGCATCGACGCCTGCACTTCCAAGGCCCGCGAGGAGATCCACTACCTCGAGCGCGGCATCCCGCTGCTGGAGGTGATGGTCTCCGTGGCACCACTGCTCGGCCTGCTGGGCACCACCGCGGCGCTTGTGGGCATGTTCACGGCCTTCGGTGCCGGTGGCGAGGGCGGGCCTGATACCGCTGCGGTGGCCGCGGAGATCGGTGTGGCCCTGCGCTGCACCATCGCGGGCCTGTTTGTGGCCGTGCCGTCCGTTTTGGCGCACACCTATTTTACGCGCCGCATCGACGCCATCGCCGTGAAGGTCGAGGGCATCCTGCAGGAGACGATTCACCAGTTCTTCGCCCACTTTGAGGTGAAGCACGTCGGCGAAAAGGCCAATCTCTAATCCCCGCGCCCGCTGATGAACCTGCGCCCCCGCCGCCGTCCCGTGCCGACGATCCCCATTGTGTCGCTCATCGACATCATGGTGATCCTTCTCATCTTCTTCATCGCCACCACCACCTTCAAAAAACAGAAGGTTGAGGTCAAAATCACCCTGCCGGAGTCCAAAGCCCTCGGCGGCGCAGCCACCGTGGCGGATGTTCGCACCACCATCACTGTCACCAAAGAGCAAAAGCTCTTCCTCGATGCCAAACCGGTCGAACTCGACAAGCTCGCCATCGCCCTCACCTCCCTTAAAGAAGCCAAACCCGATGCCAAACTCGAGCTCGAAGCCGACACCGACGCGAACCTCGGCATGCTCGTGAAAATCTGGGACGCCCTCCGCGAGGCCGGCTACTCGATCAACGACGTGCCCGCACGCATCCAACGCGCCGCCGGGCAGTGACGGGGTGTTTCAAGTTTCAAGTTTCATGTTTCAAGTTCCACGAGTAGTTCGCGAAACCTGAAACCTGAAACTTGGAACCTGAAACTTGGAACTCCACTTCAGTCCTGCATCCCAAAGAAGATCGCGAGCAGGATCAGGCCGATGAGGATGGCGATCATGATCTTCACCCAGCTGAGCGGATACTCGCCGGTGATCTTGCCCGTGCTGCCATTCACGGTGACCTGATACGTTTTGGCTCCGTAAGTGTAGGTGAGCAGCCAGACGGGCAGCAGGATGTGCTTGAAGGTTTGAGCGCTGTATTCCGGTGCGATGCGCAGGTTGCGATGGCGGTCACCGGGCACTTCGCGGGCACAAGCACGCTCTAGCTCGCGATGCATGCGGCCACGAGAGTCTTCCGCGGCATGCACGAGGTCGATCTGATACTGCTCCACCACCCAGCCGGAAAGATAACCGGGGTCATACGGCACGAGATCCGTCGTCGTGGGGAATGGCTGTAAATCATCGAGCAGCTTCGTGTGCACGCCTTTCGACGCTGGCACGAGAAGGTCATCAAAGTTCTTCGTCACATGTCCGCTGGCATATTCCCAGCGGGTTTCGGTCTTCGTGTTGCCCTTGGAATCCGTCGTCGTGTAGTCGTAACCTGCTTCCGCCTCCCAAGGACACTCGGCGTGGGCGTCAAAAGTCCAGTAAGGCAGGTAAAGGCCGTGCAGCGTGTCGGTCAGCGCTTTCTCGCCGAGGGCGTTCGGAGCCCAGAAGTGGCTGCCATACCATCGGCGGATGTCTTCACGCACCTGGCTCTCGGCGATTTTGAAGGGCAGCAGGCTGCTGGGTCGGATCGGTGCCGACACATCTTCCACCGCGAGGATCGACGGTGATCCGCAGAAGTCGCATCGCTGTGCCACACGCTT
>CALMTT010000591.1 GCA_937872615.1 uncultured Verrucomicrobiaceae bacterium
CATCATGATCGGCGAAATCGGCGGCAACGCGGAAGTCGAAGCCGGTCTCTGGGCCAAGGACAACTGCAAGAAGCCCATCGCCGCCTTCATCGCCGGTGCCACGGCTCCTCCCGGACGCCGCATGGGCCACGCCGGTGCCATCATCGGTGGCGCGGACGACACCGCCGCCGCGAAGAAGCGCATCCTCGCCGAGTGCGGCATCGCCGTCAGCGATTCCCCCGCCGACATGGCCGCGACACTTCTGAAGCGCTGGGGCAAGGCCTAAGCCAGAGTTGCCTTGTTGCTGCGCAACAAGGCTCCCCATCTATTTCATGGCGCTCAAGAAGGCGAGCACATCAGCCGCTTCCTGTTCCGTCATGGCTTGAAGAAGGCCTTCCGGCATCAGCGAGACCGGTTGCAGCTTCTGATCTTGGATCGCGGCATTCGCAAAGGTCTGCGGCTGGCCGGTGGCGAGCTTCAGTGTGACCTCCTTGTCCGTGCGATGAACGAGGAAACCCGTTTGCTGCGTGCCGTCCTTCATCGTGAGCGTCCACGTTTCGTAACCCTTCGCGATGGTTTTGGAAGGTGTGTGGATGCTTACGAGCAGTTGCTCGCGAGTCAGTCGGGCACCGACCTTGCTCAAGTCGGGCCCAAAGTCACGACCGGTGCCATTCACGAGGTGACAGGCCAGACACGCGGCCATCTTGCCGGTCATGCTGAGAAGCTCGCTGCCGCGTTTCGCATTTCCTTTTGCCGCGAGTAGCTTCTTCGCATCGAAGTTCATGCCCAGCGTCTTCACCCGCTGCTCGAAAGGCACGAAACGCTCGAAGTAGCAGGCGATCTCGGGATTTGGATGTTTGGCGAGAGCCGGGTCAAAAGCCTGTTTGCCACGAGAAATGGCATTCACGGCCAAAAGAGCCTCGGAAGGTGTTTTAACCTCTTTTTGGCTCTCAAAGGCATCGGTGCCTGCGATCCAAGACCACAGCATGTTGAAGCCTTTCGCATCGACCTCACGCGCTCCGACCATCGGCATGTGACCATTGCCACTGCGGGCAATGCGAGCCATCAGCACGCTCTGCTCCGGCTTTCCAGGATAGATCACGCGGGCATCCGTGAGCCCGAGTTCGCCGCGGACAGGCTTTTCATCCATCATCATCGTCTCCGCGGTCGGCAGATCGGCATTCACCATGAGCTGCACGCTTCCGCCACCATGCCGGCGATGGCAGTGAGCGCAGTTCGCGTGCAGCCAGGCACGCGCTTGCGATTCGAGATCGTCCTTGTCATGCAGGCGATTCTTCAAGCGGGCCATGAACTTCTCGTCGAGCACCTGCTCGGGCTTTTTGCCGCCGATCTTCGTGAGCTGATCGGGTTGGAAGCCGAGCGTGAAACCGCTCCAGTTCGTGTGGCAACGGGCGCACTCGCCGCGGCCGTGGATGCGCCAGGGTTGTTTGTCGATGATGAACTCCTCGCCATCAGGTCCCACGAGCTGCGCATCGGTGCCCGCGTCGTTCCAACGGTAGGAGTAACCATTCCATGATTCGCCATCGAAGTGCAGGAGCTGGGTCTCGACCTTCTTTTTCAAACTGATCGTGCGGGCGAGAACCGCCCCGACGGGCCACTCGACCTTGTAGTTCGGCTTATCCGGCTTGCCACTGACCGTCGTCTTGATGCTTTCACCATTCGGCAGGGCCACGAAGCGCTGCGCGGTGGCCCCATCCTGCCACATCGGCTCGGCGATCTCGAAGGGCAAAACGCCCGCAGCAGGCTTTTGCGCAGCGGTGTCGGCGAAGAGACCTGTCTCGCTCAGCTTGCGCGGGAACTGGCTTGGTTTGCCGACTGCGGGATTTCTCGCGAGGCGATAGATGCGCGTGTCCTTCTCCCAGTTCATCCAGTAGAGCTCGCCGTCCTCGCTTTGGCCGAAGGTGACGATCTTGTGCGGTGTGTCGGCGATCTCATCGCGTCTCGTGACCTGTTTGCCATCGTGCCAAAGCGCCCAGATCTTCCCCGTCTCGTAGTCGCCGTAGATGTAGGCATCGCGTAGCTCGGGAAAGCGACTGCCGTGATACACATAACCACCGGTGATGCTCGCCGCCTCCGTGTGTGGATGCGCGGCGACGGGCGGAATGATCTCGCCGGGGCCCTTTGTCTCCGGTTTGATCGGCTGAGAGGCCTCCATGGCGCTCCAGCCATGATTGCCACCGCGTTGCACGAGGTGAATCATCTCCCACAGTTCCCAACCGACATCACCGCACCACAGACGGCCTTTGGCATCAAAGCAGATCTTCCATGGATTGCGGAAGCCGAAGGCCCAGATCTCCGGCATCGCGCCTGCGGTGCTGATGAACGGGTTGTCCTGTGGGATCGAGTAAGCCTTGCCGTTCGCCTCGTGATCCACATCAATGCGCAAAACGCAGGAGAGCAGGTCATTCAGACCCTGGCCGGTGTTGCGTGGATCAGGTGGCGAAGGCACCTCGGCATCACCCGTGGAGCAGTAGAGCATGCCATCGGGACCAAACTCCAGCGACGCGCCATTGTGTCCGCCGCACAGCCAGGTGAGCAGCACGACTTCCGAGGCTGGATCGAGCACCGGAGGCTCGTTTTGCGTGAGTTTGAAACGCGAGAGCTTCGTGCCATCATCCAGCTTGTCGCCGATGGTGTAGGTGATGAAGACGAAGCCGTTTTCCTTCCACCTCGGATGAAACGCGATGCCGTAGGCGTGGCTCAGCTTGTCATGCTTCGCCTTCAAATCGATCAGCAGATCCCGCGATGAAGCCGCGTCCGGCTTGTCCGCGAAGGTGAAGACCTTCCCCGTGTTCTCCACCGCCGCAAAGCGATGAGCGCCCGGCATCGCGATCATTTCCAGACCATCATGCAGCTCGATCTTCGTGAACGTGGGCTCCGCGATGAAGGGCTTCGGAGGCTCCGGCGTGCCTTGAATGCGCGAAGTGGTCCACTGAGCGGACGCGGTGGCAGTGATGGATAGCAGTAAAAGGGCGCGAAGCATCCCTCATGATGCCCTCAGACGAGGCGTCGTGGCAAGCTGGAACTCCTCGGCGCGGTGCTGACACCATTCCCCCCGCCTTTTTTCACCAATGATCTAATTTACAAGACGTGCGTCCGTTATACCGACGCGCATGCCCGCCAAACGCAAGACCAGCATCCCCGAATCCAGTCCCGAGGCCATCAATGAGAACCTCGGCAAACGCGTGAAGAAACTCCGCGGTGACCGCGGCTGGTCGCTGGAGGAGCTGGCCAATGCCAGCGGTGTGAGCCGCAGCATGCTCAGCGAGATTGAGCGTGAGAAAGCAAATCCCACGCTGACGGTCACCTTCCGCATCGCGCGGGCTTTTGGGCTCACCTTGCAGGAGCTGATCGAGAGCGCCGAGGCCAGCGCATCGAAAATCCAGGTCATCCGCGCCAGCGACCGCGCCCAGGTCTATCGCAGCGACAAGCAGTGCGAGATCCGCACCCTCTCGCCGCTGAATCTGGAGAAGGATGTCGAGTTTTACGAGCTCACGCTGAAGCCCGGCGGCGCCCTGCGCAGCCAGCCGCACTTCGAGGGCACGCGGGAGTTCCTCACCGTCGAGGAAGGCAGCGTGCGCATCGAATCCGGCGAAGACCGCGACGACCTCTCCAAAGCCGACAGCGGCACCTACCGCGCCGATGTCCCCCACGCCATCATCAACACAGGCAAAGGAGCCGCCGTGGTGTTCTTGGTCGTGATTTATCGCTGAATCATCATGCAGGCACTCTTCACACTCACTGGGATCGCTTTGGGAGCCTTATTTGGCTTCAAATCCGGCTTTGGTGTCTGGCTTGTCGCAGGTTTCATAGGTCTTCTGATCGAGTTCATCGTTGGCATCAGCATCATCAATGTTGCTCCCTCATCTGGGCATCCATGGGCAGCCGGGATTGGCGGTTTCATTCTCGGAAACGCCACTGGCTCGCTTGCCAAGTTCTTCTTCAAACACTGAATTTTTTCCAACCCAACCATGCAAGCCAACCCAACTCTGCCCTCTCTGCCTCTTTGCCCCTCGGCGGCAAAATCGAGCCTTCTGGACGTTCTCTTTAGCCGCAGAGGAGCGGAGAGGCAGAGGTGGCAAAGCTTCGTGAGCTTCAGCTTGGCATTCCTGGGCTTCACGGCCGTTTTGAATGCCCAAATGCCTCCCGCGCTTGTGAATGCGGAACGCGCCAAAATCCTCGAAGGCGTGAAATCGGTGCCGAAGCTCGGTGCGCCGGGTCCGGTGGGCATTTGGGGCCAGATCGCGTTTCCGATCCTTTCCGCGCCGGACAAGGATGGCGTGGAAATCGCCGTCGCGGCGGCGGCGGCGTATGGAAAAGGCCGTGTGATCCTCTTTGGCCAGAATTCCTACCTCAATGGAGCAGGCGGCGGTGATCATGCGAAACTCATCGAGAACTGCGTGAAGTGGACCGGCAATAAAGCGAAGCCCCGCGTCGGCGTGAAAGGCGTGCGCGGCCTCGCAGGCATCGACGCGAAGGAGTTCGACACGGTGGAGAAGAAAAACCTCACGGACTTCGATGTCGTCATCATGAATACGCAGGGCATCGTCAGTGCGGAGGAAGGCGCGGCCTTGATCGACTACATCAAAGGCGGTGGCGGCTTCATCGGCGGCATGACGGGCTGGGCCTATGGTCAAACCAGCGGCGGCAAAGACCTCGCCACCTCCCACGGCGTCAATCAGGCCCTGATGGCCGCAGGCGTGGCGAACACAGACATGAGTGCCTTTGACCAATTGCGCTCGTTTGAAGCCCGCGTGGAACTTCCTGCGATGATGAATGCCTCCGAGGCCATCACCGCGATCAAAAAGCAGCGCGAAGGCGGCCCCGCGCTCACGCCAGAGCAGATGAAGCAGGGCATGAACGCCATTCAAATCGCCATGGCCGCGCAACCGCCGGATCGCAGCAATTTGAAGAACGCCGTCGCCGCCGCGCTTGGCAATGCGGGCAGTGATGTGCCAGTCCCCACGGCCAAAGCACCGCTCAATGACACGCAGCACGCCGCCGCGCGTCTACGTCTCGGCATGGAGACACGCATGCTCCGCCTCATGAGCGCCGAAGGAATCAAGCCGCATCCCGCGCACGTCGAATTCCCCGGCAAGGCACCTGAGAACGCGCCGCGTATCAGTGGCGAAATCGCCATCACGCCAAACATCCCCGGCTGGCACAGCACAGGTCTTTACGCCGTCGCCGGTGAGCCGATCACGGTCACCATTCCCGAAAAATACGCCGACAAAGGCTACGCCGTGCGCATCGGCTGCCACAGCGACACGCTTTACCATCTCGACAAATGGGAACGCGCTCCCGACATCACCCGCAGCGATACTTTGGCCACCGCCACGACGACCACTGCGTCTGCTTTCGGCGGCCTCATTTACATCGAGGTGCCCGGCCGCGCGAAGGATGACGAGCCCTTCACCGCCGCGATCAAGGGCGGCATCGCCTCGCCGCTCTTCGTGCTCGGCAAAGACGATGACGCGAAGTGGAAAGAGATCCGCCAGCGTCCTGCGCCATGGGCCGAACTGGCGTGCGACAAGATGATCATCGTCTGCCCCACTGAGGTCGCACGGGCCATCAACAACCCCACCGAGCTCATGCAGTTCTGGAAAGCCACCGTCGAGGCCCAGGACGAGATCACCAATCAGGCCACCGAACGCAAGCGGGCCGAGCGCATCGTCGCTGATGTGCAGATCAGCGCTGGCTACATGCACAGCGGCTATCCCATCATGATCCCCACCAGCGCCGCGCCGGAGATGACCACGCTCACGCGCCTGAAATTCCCCGGCTGGGGCTTCTACCACGAAATCGGCCACAACCATCAGCGCGGCACCTTCACCTTCGACGGCACCGGCGAGGTCACGAACAATGTCATCGGCATGTACTGCTACGACGCCGTCTTGAAGAAAGACTGGCTCATCGGCCACGGCGGCATCTCCGAGGAGTCCCGCAAGAAGCACATCAAGGACATCAAAGCCGCGTCCAACAAATGGCAGACGTGGAAGAGCGATCCCTTCCTCGCTTTGACGACCTACATCCAGCTCATCCAGGAGTTTGGCTGGGAAAGCTGGCGCAAGTATCTGCACAGCTTCGACGGCACCGAATTCGGCCCCGAGCCCAAAGGCGACGACGAAGCCCGCGACCAGTTCCTCATCCGCTACTCCAAGATCGCCAACAAGAACCTCGGCCCCTTCTTCGACTTCTGGGGCATCCCGGTGAGCTCTTCCGCGAAGGCGGAGGTGAGCAAACTGGAGGCCTGGATGCCGAAGGGGCTGTGAAGCAGGTTGTGGCAAACAAACTTCGCGGTTGGCGCTCAAGTGCGCTTGTCGTCTTGGAGTACTCCAGCCCTCTGGAGCTTTCCGCGGACCACACAACTTTCGAAAGCGCCGGAGGACCGGCGCACTCCAGAACGCTGACGCGAGCTTCGTCAGCACCGTGGACATTCTGGAGGCGGAGTGGTAACTTCCGCCCATGCGCTTGGGTCTGCTTTTGGGTCTTGTCGGGGTTCTTGTTTCGCCTTTGAGGGCGGAATTCACGACGCTGTGGTCGCTTGGGGTTTGGGATGGTGATCCGCAGAATGAGTTTGGGAGTTCGACGTGGCAATACAATGCGGCTCCGGGCAGCGCGACGGACCTCGACAATGACTTTTATTTCGCTGGCACCTATCCCGCGCCCATCGGGACGGTGGCGGGAGAGCCGGTGACGAACTTTGAGCCGGTGCTGGATGGTGGGAACCTCTCGGTGAGGCTGCATTTCAATCTTTCGCCTGCGCAGGCCACGAGCACGGCCCGAATGCGGCTGAACATGCATCAAGTGTGGGGCGGTTGGTGGAATCCGGCTATCGATGACTATGCCGAAGGTTATGGCAGGCATCAGTTTGAGGTGTTTTGGAATGGTGTGCTGATCCAAACGACGGTGCACACGAAGGCGGAAACGCTCATCGTCGAGGCCAACGCGGCCACGTTTAATCCGGTGACAGGGGCGAACGTGCTGGAGATCCGCCGGGCACCTGCTCCAGCCTCTTCGCCGGATGGCTGGGTGCAGTTTGATGCGCTGTCACTCGAGCTCGATCCCATCGCCTTGCAGGATGTGGATGGTGATGGCCTGCCGCGGTGGTGGGAGCTGGATCATGGCTTTAGCGATTCGATGGCGAACGCGGCTCAAGATGGAGATGCGGATGGTCGCACGAATGCGCAAGAGTTTGCCGCTGGCACTGATCCCACCCAGAAGGACACGGATAGCGATGGCTTGAATGACGGCGCAGAGGCCACAGCAGGCACGAATCCGCTGAAGGCGGATACCGATGGCGATTCGCTAGGTGATGGCGAGGAAACCGCATCGAGTCCGCTTTTGGCAGATACGGATGGCGATGGCGCAGGCGATGCCTGGGAGCTACGCACGGGTTATCTGGCGAATTCGGCCACGAGCACGCCGCCGGTGCAAAATGGCGTCATCGGCATCAATTTCGTGATGGAGCTGAATCCGGACAACACGATCGCCAGCCATGAAGTGACTGGTTTGGTGCCTCAGCTCTTCTGGAACAACACCTGGCCGCTCACGAGCTGGCGCAGCAACGATGGCACGCAGGGCGACATCAGTTTGCCAACGGCGGATGCGATCGTGAACAGCACCGGCGCAAGCACGGCGATGACCCTGAGCTGGGCTTTCAACGGCACGTGGGTGAATGGACAGAGCGGCAACGCCACGCAGAAGCTGCTGGATGGCTATTTGAATGTCTCATCGGACACGCCGGGCAGTCTCACGCTCGGCGGCATCCCGTTCAGCACTTACGACGTCATCGTTTACGTCGGCACGTCGTATGACAGCGCGGTGGCTTACACGCGATTGAATGACAATCCGGCCACAGATCGCTGGTTCTTGAGTGCGAGCACGCCGCCGCAGACCAAGCTGGCTGAATTGATGAAGTCGGATGCCGTGAAGCCCTGGCGTGCGAATGCGATCCGCTACCGCAACGTGACTGGATCGAGCGTGAACATCAAACTTGCCCGCACGAGCTGGTATGAGGCGGGCATTCACGGCATCCAAATCGTGGATAGCACGCTCGACAGCGACTCCGATGGCATGCCCGATGCCTACGAGTGGGAGCATGGCTTCAAAACGCTCGTAGCTGATGCGACGCTCGACGCGGATGGAGATGGACTCACCAACTTGGCCGAACGCACGACGCTGACGAACCCGCGTGCCGCCGACACCGATGGCGATGGTTTGAACGATGGTGCTGAGACGACCACGAACCCGCTGCTGGCGGACTCGGATGGCGACGGGCTCAGCGATGGCGAGGAACTCAACGCTGTGCCGGTAGCGACAAATCCAAATAATCCGGACAGCGATGGCGATGGCCTCAGCGATGCGGATGAAGTCGCTGGCTGGACGAATCCGAATGCCTCGCAATCACTCCTGCCGGTGATCAGCACCAGCCCGCGCACGTTTGACTGGGTCGTGGAGAATGTGCAGATCGTGTGGGATCACGGCCGCGGCGGTGTGACGGATCAGGAATGGGGCGATCACTCGCTCATGAACTTCCAAATCGTGAACGCGGCCAGCACCGGTAGCGATGCGTTTAACATCGGCATCCGCGTGAAGGCAGGTCGCGTGACGCATTTCCTGTTTTCGAGTGCGGGTGGTGGCTTCAGCCATCCGGACAACGATGGCTGGGACATCTGGGAGGCGGACTGGCAAGACTTTCCGACCGATTTGAAGGCCTTGATGGGCTTCAGCGGCCATGGCAGCCACGACATCAGCGACCGCCTGCGCTTTCGCATCCAGGGCAGCAGCTCCGGCAGTCGCACGAACTGGAACGTCACCTTCAGCATCACGAATCAGGACACGAACGCCACGGTTGTCAGCCGCAGCTACAACGGATGTGCCCTGGCGCAGAATGTGCACAACAACACGATGACCTGGCAGGATCGCAGCGATCCGCCGCTGGTGAACCGGCTCGAAACATGGATGCATGATGGCGTGAGTGTTTTCATCAACGCCACACCGCTGGAGGACACGGCGACGTTTGCCGCATGGAAGGACACGGATGAGGACGGCATGCCCGATGCGTGGGAGGATGCGCATGGCCTGAACAAGAACAGCGCCGCTGATGGAGCACTCGATGGCGATGCGGACGGGCTCACGAATGTGCGGGAGTATCTCGCTGGCACGCTGCCGAATGATGCGGACAGCGATGACGATCTCGCCAAGGACGGCCTGGAGGCCGATAGCGGCAGCGATCCGATGGTCGCGAGCAGTTTGCCGCCGCTTTATCGTGGTTTGCCATCCGGTGCGACGGGTGAGGACGTGAACGGAAACGGACTCTCCGACGTGTGGGAGCAGTGGATCCGGAATTTTGGTCTCTCATCAACGAATGACGATGACGGCGATGGCATGACGAATGGTGCGGAAGCCCTCGCAGGCACGAATCCCCTCGATCCGAGGTCGCGACTGTGGAGCGAGGTCGTCAGTGCTGGAGGCTCGCTCACGGTTTGTTGGCCGGTTTTGCCCTGGAAGAGGCATGAGATGCTCGAAAGCACGAATTTGAACTCGTGGAGCCTCGCGGGCGGTTCGCCGGTGGTGGTCGGAAATGAGTATCAGCAGACCTTCATGACCTCCGGCGCGATGAAATTCTATCGCGCCCGTGTTTCCGATCTCGATGCGGATAGCGATGGCGTGAGCGATTGGGCAGAGATGCAGCTTGGCAGCACGTTGAATGCCGCCAGCAGCTCGCGCAGCAGCGTGAGCATCGACGCGAATCTCGACGGCACGCCCGAAAGCTCGGCCAGCGGTGATTACACAACGATGGTGGAGCAGTTCCAAGGCGCGAGTGCCACGGCCACGAGCATCTCGCGGGTGAATGCGGCGCGTTTTCTGATGCAGGCGGGCTTTGGCCCGACGCTGGAGGACATTCTGCGTGTGCAGCAGCTCGGTTACAGCGGCTGGATCACCGAGCAGATGGGCCTGCCGGTCACACGGCACTCGGATTACATCCAGAGCATCTATCAAAACATGACCACGCAGCGGCAGCGGGAGAATTACAGCCGCGGCGGTGGTGACAGCGATCCGTTCTTGTTTGGTAATAACATGCAGACGGCCTTTGCGCGAGCGGCGATCCAAGGCAGCGACCAGCTTCGTCAACGCGTGGCCTTTGCGCTGAGCCAGATCCTCGTGGCGTCGCGTCGCGATGCGAACCTCGAAAACCGGTGTCTCGGCATGGCGGACTACTACGACATCTTCGTTCGCCATGCTTTTGGCAACTACGAGGACGTGCTCATGGAGGTGACGATGCATCCGGTGATGGGCCGCTACCTCAGCCATGTGGGCAATCAGAAGGCCGATCCCTCGATCAACCGCTACCCGGATGAAAACTACGCCCGCGAGGTGATGCAGCTCTTCACCGTGGGCCTTTGGCAGCTCAATCCCGATGGCTCGCGTGTGCTCGTGAGCGGCCAGCCGATGCCGACGTACTCGAACGAAGAAATCACGCAGCTCGCCCGCGTGATGACGGGCTTCTGGTTCGGCGGGGACAACTGGGGTGGCGGTGGATGGACGGAGCAGGACTACGCCACGCCGATGAGCCTGCACGCGGACCGTCATGACTTCGGCGCGAAGACGCTGCTCGGTGGTTTTGTCATTCCCGCCCGTGCCGCGACGCTGGAGAATGCGCAGCGCGATGTGCGGGATGCCATTCATCATCTCTTTGAGCATCCGAACTGTGGTGTCTTCATCGGCAAGCAGCTCATCCAGTTCCTCGTCACCGACAATCCGAGTCCCGCGTATGTGCAACGCATCAGCAGTGTCTTCGCAGACAATGGCAGCGGTGTGCGTGGCGACCTCGGCGCGGTGGTGCGTGCCATCCTGCTCGATCCCGAGGCACGTGGTCCGGTCGGTGCGCAGGCCGAGGGCTTTGGCCGCCTGAAGGAGCCGGTGATCCGCACGATGGCCATGGCACGGGTGTTTGGCATGAAGCAGGTGCCCGACCTGCTGTGGTGGGACTGGAGTGATTTCTACAACGAGAGCCGGCAGGCCCCGACGAACTCGCCTAGCGTCTTCAATTTCTACCGGCCCGAGTATCGCGCCCCCGGTCTGCCGACGCAGAACGGCCTCGCGAGCCCGGTTTTCCAAATCACCGACAGCTACAGCTCGATCAGCTTTCCCAACCGCCTGTGGTCGATGCTGGAGGAGGGCTTCAATCAATGGGGGGCGTATCGCTTCCCGCTCGATTTCGGTCGGGAGATCGACTTCGCATCATCGCCCGAGCGCCTGATGGACCATTTGAATCTCCTCTTCTGCGCCGGTCAGATGAAGGCGAGCACGCGCAGCCTCATCCTCAACACGCTCAACCAGATCCCTGCCGATCAAACCGCCGCCCGCATCCGAGTGGCCGCCTATCTGGCGCTCACCTGCCCGGAAGGCGCGGTGATGCGGTGAAGTCTTTTGCCCCCTTTTTGCATTCATGAACGCCACCACCCGCCGCCACTTCTTCGGTCGCTCCGCCTGCGCGGCGATGAGCACCGTGCCGGTGCTGAACACGCTGCTGAATCTCCAGCTCGCCAGCCGCGTGGCGGCGGATGGAGCGCCGACGGATTACAAGACGCTCGTGTGCGTGTTTTTGAACGGCGGCATGGATTCGTTCAATTTCCTCGTGCCGCGTGATCCCACCCGGCATGGCATTTATACCACCACGCGCGGGAATCTGGCGCTAACGACCGGCCAGCTCCTCGATCTCGATCAAGACGGTGGCGATGGGCAGCTCTACGGCATTCATCCTAGCTGCACGGGCCTGCGGGACATGTTCAATGGCATAGGCAATTTCGCGGGGAAGCGTCGCGCGGCCTTACTGGCGAATGTCGGCACGCTGATCCAGCCGGTGACGAAGGCGCAATACCTCGCCGAGAGCGTGCCGCTGCCGCGGGCACTGTATTCGCACAGCGATCAGATCGACCAGTGGCAGACCTCCGTGCCGCAGGGCATGACGCAGCTCAGCGGCTGGGCCGGTCGCACCGCCGACCTGCTGCACAGCACGGTGAACGCCAACAGCATCGCGATGAACATTTCCCTTTCCGGGAACAGCCTGTGGCAGGTGGGCAATGCCACGACGCAGTTTGTGGTGACAGATCGTGGTGCTTTGACTTTCACTGGCAGCGAGATCACCGATCCGCTGCATCCGATGAAGCTGAAAAACACCGCGCACCGCAGCATCATCCAGCAAAACTACGCCAACCTGATGCAGCAGAGCTACGGCCAGCTCACGAAGAGCAGCATCGAACTCCAAGAATTCTTTCTCCAGCAATACAACAGCTACGACGACAGTGCCGTGGCCTCGCTCTTCCCGACGAACAACTACATCGCTCAGCAATTCCGCGCCGCGGTGAAGATGATCGCGCTGCGTCAGGCCCTCGGGCTGCATCGCCAGACGATTTTCATCACCTTCGGCGGCTGGGATCATCATGGCGAGCTGCTGAACACGCAGGCGGGCATGCTCAGCACGCTGAACACGGCTCTCACCGCCTTCCAGCGGGCCTT
>CALMTT010000592.1 GCA_937872615.1 uncultured Verrucomicrobiaceae bacterium
CGATCCGCAACGCCCTCTCGATGGGCGCCATGCGCGTCGAGGTCGACCAGCTGAAGAAGAAGGTCGGCGGGCGCACCACCTTCGACGACCTGATCGGCGAGTCCGCCCCCATGCTGCTGGTCAAGCGCCTGGGCGAACGGGCGGCCAAGTCCTCGATCCCGATCCTGATCACCGGCGAGAGCGGCGTCGGCAAGGAGCTCGTCGCGCGCGCGCTCCACACGAAGAGCCCGCGCAAGGACCGGCCGTTCGTCGCGGTCAACTGCGGTGCGATCCCGGAGGCGCTGCTCGAGAGCGAGCTCTTCGGACACGAGCGCGGCGCCTTCACCAGCGCCAGCAGCCGGCGGCGTGGGCTCTTCATCGAGGCTGGTGGGGGGACGCTGCTCCTGGATGAGATCGGCGACCTGCCGCTCGCGGTCCAGGCCAAGCTGCTGCACGTGCTGGAGGCCAGGACGGTGCGCCCGGTCGGCGCAGACCGCGAGGTCGACATCGACGTCCGCATCCTGGCAGCGACCCACCGGGACCTGCATGCTGCGGTGCGGCACGGGCGCTTCCGGGAGGATCTTTATTATCGTTTGGACGTCGTTTCGCTGGCGCTGCCAGCCCTGCGCGACCGGCGCGACGACATCCCGCAGCTTCTGGACCACTTTCTGCAGACCCTGCGCGCACGGCACCCGGAGTCCCCGAGTGAGCGCTTTACGCCCGAGGCGCTGATGGCGCTCTCGCGTTACGACTGGCCGGGCAACGTCCGCGAACTGGCCCATGTCGTCGAGCGTGCCCTCGTGCTGGGGCGCGGCGCGGAGATCTCGCCACTGGCGCTGCCACCGAGCGTCGCACAGGCGGGCTGGGGCGACGCGGGAGGGCCCGTGTTCCAGGGGGCGGTGCTGCCGCTGCGTGGCTACCTGCAGGACCCCATGGAGTGGCGCCTGGAGCGCCTGCGCACGGACAACCCGGCCGCCGCCCGCAAATGGGGGCTGATGTACCGGACGGGCATCGGCGGCGTGGTCGCGGGCTACATCGCCACCGACGGCGTGATCCTGGTCGAGCGGCCGGCCCTGGCGGAGCCGGTGGCGGAGGCGCTGCGGCAAAAAGACCGCCCGCACGGCTACCTGAAGGCGGTGCGCACGCTGGAGTCGGTGCTGCCGCAGGACCAGGACGAGAAGCTGGTGATCCTGAACCGCATCCGCGCCAAGCTGGACAAGCACCACCACCTGCTCAGCGAGGAGGAGTGGCGCGGCATCTCGGAGCACCGGCCGCCGGAGCACCTGCGCAAGATCGGCGCGGAGGACCTGCCCAAGGCGTGGCTGGAGAACTTCACGGAGGTCGACGGCCAGCGCGGTCGCTTCGTGGGCATCGACTGCGAGCCGGCGAAGTTCCCGAACTTCGATGGGCGCTCGCTGATCCTGCAGGCCCACGCGATGAACGTGGACGTCGAGGGGCGGCGTTATGTGGCGTCGAGCTTCTCGACGGTCTTTTCGGGGATCCTGGAGATCATCCTGCGCGACCGCGGCAAGATCACGGCGGCGGCGCTGATCGGGGTGCTGCTGCTGAGCATCGCGGGCTTCGGGCTGCGCGGGTCGCTGCCGGTGCTGCTCTCGGTGCTGATCGGGATGGTGTGGCTGGGGGGGCTGCTGGCGGTCTTGTCGATCAAGCTCAACTTCGTGAATTTTGTCGCGCTGCCCATCACGCTGGGGATCGGCGCCGACTACGCCGCCAACATCTGGGCGCGGCTGCGGCGCGAGGGCACGGAGCACATCGAGGAGGTCGTGCGCAGCACCGGCTCGGCCGTGGCGCTGTGCTCGATGACGACCATCATCGGCTACAGCTCGCTCTTGAAGTCGTCGAACCGGGCGCTCCAGTCCTTCGGCATGCTGGCGGACCTGGGCGAGGTCACCTGCCTCATCGCGGCGCTGCTGGCGATGCCGGCGCTGGTGCGCCTCTTCCGCCTGTCCACCGCCCCGAAGGACGACGCCCCGCCGCTGTGACGCTCAGCGCCGCGCGACCAGGGCGGCGGCGAGGACGCCGAGGATTCCGCAGAGCAAGAAATATACATCCGGGTGGCCCGCGTAGAGGCGCATGCCGAGGGCGGGGCCGAGCAGGAAGCCTAGCGACCAGGTCAGGCCGTAGGCGCCGATGAAGCGGCCGCGCAGCTCGGGCGGGGCCATGTTGGCGATGTAGGTGCTGGCCACGGGGGCGGTGCAGATCTCGCCGAGGGTCCACAGGGCCACGGTGCCGCCCAGGGCAATCGACGACCGCGCGTAGCGGTTCAGCGCGAAGCCGAGGCCCGTCAGCAGGTACCCGAAGGCCAGCACGCGCCGCGGGGGCAGGCGCCGCGTCACCTGGGTCAGCGGCAGCTCCAGGAGGACCACGATCAGGCCGTTCAGCGACGTCAGCAGCCCGTAGACCGACGGCGGGTGGCCGGCGTCCGCGACCAGCAGGGCGAAGGTCGAGTTGTACTGGAAGAAGAGCAGCGCGATCAGCATCGACGCCAGCAGGAAGCGCCGCAGCGCCGCGCCCTGACCGCGCAGCGCGGGCAGGAGCCGCGGTCCTTCCGTAGAAGGCACGGGCTGCTCACGGACGCCGCGCAGGCCGTAGAGGACTTGCGAGCTTTCGTTGACGCTGTCAGGCGCGGGCGTGTCCACCCATTCGGCGACGTTGCCAAAGAGATCGTAGAGACCGAGCGAGTTCGGTTTGAAGCTGCCCACGGGCGCGGTGCGCGGGAAGGGATCGCGCCGCTCAAAGCTGAAGGAGCCTTCGGGCCAGGGCTGCACCTCGGCGGCCTCGGCACCGGCGAAGTTTGCCTGCGCCTGGGCATCGTCGCGCATCCACACGGTGGTGTCGTGACTGACGATTTCATTCCACTCGGCCTCGCGCGGCAGTCGATAGGCTTGCTTGGTGGTGAGCCGTCCTTGCTGGCGCTCTGTCCAAGTCAGCCAGGCGCAGAAGAGTCGCGCTTCGACGAGATCGAGGCCGGTGACGGGATGATCCGGCGTCTGCGCAAAGCCGGGCGCATCCCAAGTGGTGGATTTGTCGTCGCGATTGAAGGTGTCATCCTTTGGCAGTTTGAGTTCGCGCATCTGTTTGCGTGGATTCGTGAGTCCCACGCGCCAATCGGGCAGCACGGCGTTTTCAGCCTCGCTGAAGGCCAAGTAATCGCGCAGCCTTGTTTCATACACGCTGACGAGCAACGGGCGCTTCGGCAGCGGCACGAATTTCATGCCGAGACTGTTCTCCCAAGGCTTTTCTTTGGCTGCGGAGGCGGGTTTGGCGAAAACGGGCTTCGCTGGCTCAAAGTGGCGCGAGAGCACAAACCATGCGCCGAGGGCTCCACCGAGCACGAGCACGGCGAAGGCGGCTGCGAGGGCAAAAACGAGCTTGGAGCGCTTTTTGCGCGAAGCATGTGTGGCGGCGATTTTTCGCACGCTGGCGGCCAGATCGGCCACGGAGGCCGTGCGGCGCTGTGGATCATCGGCGAGGGCTTCGGCGAGGATGGTGTCGATGCGTTTGTCGATGTCGATGCGCTGCGAAAGCGGCGTGTATTGGCCCATGGGCACCGCGCCGCAGAGCAGCTCGTAAAGCAGCACGCCGAGCGCATACACATCGCTGCGTTGATCGGCCACGCCGGCTTGGCGCGTGACTTCGGGCGCGATGTAGTAGGGCGTGCCGAAGGTGTCGCGCGTCTGCGTGAAGCCATACCAGTGCGAATCGTCCACCAGCGTCTTCGCGAGGCCGAAGTCGGCGATCTTCACGGTGCCGTCGCTGCCGACGAGGATGTTCGCGGGCTTGATGTCGCGATGCACGATGCCGCGTTCGTGCGCATGGGCGATGCCGGCGCAGACCTTGTCGAAGATCTCAAATGCCTTCGCAGGCTCCAATCGCTGCGCTTTGAGCAAGCGGCGCAGATCGCAGCCGTCGATGAATTCGCTCACGAGGAAGTGTCGGCCATCCACGGTGACGCCCTGGTCCAAAACACGCACGACATGCTCATGACTGAGCTGCGACATGGCGCTGACTTCATTTTCAAAGCGGGCTGTGACCTCCGGATCACGCGTGAGACGTCCCGCGACGACCTTGATGGCGACGGTTTGGCCATCGTGCAGGCGTTTTGCGCGATACACCTCGCCCATGCCGCCGCCGCCGATGAGTTCGTGGACTTCGTAGCCGTCGATTTGCAGCGCGACGGCTTCTTTTTCGGCCGCAGGCTCGTCGAGCAAGCCCAGCAGGCCGCTCTTCATGCTGCGAGCCACGCAGGACGGGCATAGGCCGTTCACGAGGAGATTTTCCTCGTGGGCCGAGCCGCAACTGGGACAGGCGGTGCTCATGCGACTTCTCCGAGGACGGAAAGCAGGTAGCGCAGCTCCGTTTCGACATCGCCGCCGCTTTCGAGCGTGGAGGCGACCTCGGAGCGCAGTTCATCGGCGAGGCGTTTCCTCGCACGGTGCATTTCGATCTTCACATGGCCTTCCGTCATGCCCAAGGCAGCCCCGATCTCGGCGTAAGGTTTCAACAATTCTGGATTCGCCAGCCCGGCCTTCAGCGCTTCGAAGAGCGGCGCACGTCCTCGCTCTTCAAAATGCGCCGCCATGCGGTCCATCGAGCGTCGCAGCACCGACCAGGCCCAGCGACGGTCGAACCACGCGTCCGCCACATCCGGCGCGGCAGCCACATCAAAGCTCTCCATCTCATCCATCGACACGACGGCCTGCCCGCCGCCGCGTTTTTGCCGCGCGGCATCGCGTCGCTCATTGGAGAGATGATTGCGCACGGACTGCATGATGTAGCTGCGCAGCCGCCCACGCTCCGGCGCGACCTTGTGGAGATCGCCCTTCGTGATGAAGTCCGCCAAAAAGTCCTGCGTGAAGTCCCGCGCCTCCTCTCGCTCGCAACCGAGCGCCCGCAGGTAAGTGTAAATCGCCGGCCAGTAAGCTTTGCAGATCTCCTCCAGCGCCTCGCGAGACTCCGGTGCTTCCGTTTGAGCGGCGAGCACTTGAGTCCAGGCAGTGGCAGGAAAAGGAGCGCGGGAGGGCATGATGGAACGAGGTGAAAGTAGGCAGGCGAAAAGAAATGACGATGAATTTGTAACCGCGATTCTCCGCCGGGGCTGCTTGCGATGAACTCCTTCATCTCATGCTCTCTCTTCCTCGATTCTTGGTCTCGTTCGTTTCGGTTTTCAGCTTCGTGGGGCTCGTGATGGGGCAAAACGTGCCGCTGCAGCCTTCGGTGGAAAATGGGAAGCGCATGGTGCGGTGGAATGTGGCGGCGGGGACGGTGCAGATCATGAGGAGCACGACCCTGGCTCCGGGCTCGTGGGTTCCCGCGCCGACGCCGAAGCTGCTCGGAGGCGATTGGTGGGAGGTGGAGGCTCCGACGAATGAAACGCGGGTGTTTTACAAAGCTGATCCGCCCGCGGTGCCGACTTTGCCGCCGCAAAACGTGCGCATGGTGATGGAGGGAAATGCCTTCCGCCTCGAGTGGGACTCGGCGCATGAGGCGGCGGGCTATGTGGTTTATGCGGGGCCGGATGCGAGCGTGGGTCCGTCGAACTACGAGCGGCGTGCGGTGCTGGGAAATGCGAACTCGATGCTCATCGAGGGCCTCACGAATGGACAGGCGTATTACATTACCATCGCGCACATGAATCCGGCGGGCACAGGACCGGTGGCGGTGGCGAGGCGGGCGGTGTTTGGGCCGAATGGACCGGTGAGCGGCACGACGCGTCGGCGCACGACGAACACGATGGGACGCACTTTTGAAGTCGATGCGCAGGGGGCGCAGATCACGCTCACGCCGGTCGCGGGCGGTGTGGGAGCCTTCACGCCACAATCGCAGAGTGATGAACGCGGCGCGGTGCATCTGCCGCATGTGCCGGTGGGCGAATACTATGTCGATTGGGTCTGGGGTCCGGGCAGCGGTCGCCGCGCGGGCACGATCATGGTGACGCCAAAGGGCGCGTCGTTTGGCATTCTCGATGTGTCGCCGACCAGCAGCGGCAGCGCGTTGTTTGGCACGCTGCGCATGGCGGATGGCATGTTGCCCGCGATTGATCATGAGGCCTTTGATGTGCATCTGCGGGCCACGGTGACGGCCATCGCGGCCGGTGGATCTCAGGTGAGCATGCCGCCGGATACGCATGGGCGATGGTTGTTCCAAGGATTGCCCTCAAACGCGTTCCCGCTGACGCTGCGGGCCACGCTGGGCAGCTTGATGGTGGAGCAGGTGATCGCCTCCGCACCAACACAGCCACAGCCGGTGCCACTCGTGTTCACGCAGACGCCGCCGCGGGTGAAAAAGATCCGCATGATGCAAAACGGCGTCGAGGTGCAGTCGGTGGCGCGAGGCGTGCCGGTGACGCTTCAGGCGGAGTTGGTGAACAACGAGAACTTCACGCTCAACCCGCGCTGGACTGTCGAATACGCGGGCACGGTGCAGACCTTCACCTCGCTGTCGCCCACAATGACCTTTGAGCCGCCGCCTGCGGGCTCGGTGGCGAATCCCACGGCCACCGGCCAGCCAAAAGGCGATGGCGGCATGATCCGCGTGCGCATGAGCCCGTCCGATGTGTCGGAGGACACATCGTTCTTTGATCGTCCGATTGATGAGCTCTCCATCAGCCTTCCAGGCAGTTACTCAGGCCGCGTGGGCGAGTGGGATCCGCTGCTGCCAGACGAGGTGGACTACAGCAATGATGCGCTCATCACCATCACTCGCACCGGCGAGCCGAACGTGACGGCCACTTCGGCGAATTTTGGTTACTTCGAGGCTCCGGTGCATCACACGAGCGACGCGCCCTACACGGTGCGAGTCGAGAAAGAGGGCTTCATGCGCTTCTTCTGGCCGTTTTCATCGCAGTTGCCGAATGAGGCACGGTTTTGCCTCATCAAGACGCAGACCAGCACGCACCAGCTTAGCCTCACGGAGAATGTGGTGATCAACTACGCGGGCAATGGCGCGAAGATCACGCTGCCCCCCGGATCGCTGCGCACCGCGGGCAACATCCCCTACACGGGCGACTTCACGGTTGCGCTGGTGTCGCTCGATCCCGGCGTGCGGCATCCGTTTCCGCCGGGCGCGGAGGTTCACATCCCGCAAAGCGGCGCGGATGATGTGCGCATCGGCATGAAGTGGCTTGGATTTTTCTGGATCAGCATCAAGGACCTGCTCGGCAATCCGCTCACGCCCGGCGGTGGTGCCTCGCTCACGTTGCCGGTGAATATCACGCAGGGCACGCCTGCCACGCTGGGCCTCGCGCGGCAAAACGACAGCACCGGCTGGTTTGATCAACTCGGCCAGGCAAGCCTCGTGAATGGTCCCGTGGCCGGCATCTACACCGCGCCGCTCAGCGGCAATGGCCTGCACATCGTTCACATCGGCTCCGAGCCCAACACCATCTCGGTGGAGGCAGATCGCACGCTGAACTATCCCTTCGATGTGCTCATCGGTGGTAGCTTTTTCCCCGTCACCGTGCGCGGACTGAGCACGCACAGCCTCGGCAGCTTCACGCTGCCCTCCGGCCAGGATGTGCGGATGAAGGTCATCGATCTCAAGCAAGGCCCCGGCATGCACTTCGCCGATCCCGGCGGCAGTGGCACGCTGGAGGTGCCCGCCTTTGAGAAGAATCAGATCGTGGAAAAAATCATCACGCCGAATGCCACGACGCCTTCGCAGACGGACGCGCCTTCCTTTTCCACCACCTTCAGCCTCGGTGATAGCGTGCCGGAACTCGCCCAATACACCGGCGTGATCAGCGGGAAGTCGTTTTTCCTCAGCCGCCAGACGAATACCAAGGCCGAATCCGATGCCTACTACGCGAAGATCAAGGCACCGGCCACGCTGCTCGAATGGCGACGCCTCAATGGCTTCCCGGATGCCTTTGGCGAGGCGATGCCGAACGTGCCCGTGAATCGCTACGCCACCGTCTATTACAACAACCTCGCCGACCTCGGCTTTGCGCGTGCACAGACCATGCGGATGCGTCCCGGCCTCAATGGAATCATGGACGTGGCCTATCAGGTGACGAACTATCCCACGCTCGAAGACGCCCGCCTCGGCCGCAGCGCCATCGCCACCGTGTGCATGGACTACGCCGCCCGCTTTGACGACGGCGAATCGAATCCGAAGCGCTACACCCGCTTCTACGTGTATGACGCCGCCGGTTTCCTCATCGGCGGTGCGGATCTCGACGGCGCGGGGAAAAAGAAATTCGTCCCCGGCTCCTGCACCACCTGCCACGGCGGCGAGGACTACACCGCTGGCGGCACCACGAATCTGGGTGCCCGCTTTCTGCCCTTCGACATGGAGGCCTACTCCTTTCATCCGAAGTGGCGCATCGACCACGAGGCCTTTGCGAAGATGAACGAGGCCGTTTTGCAAACCAACACCACCGCTGCCATCACCGATCTCATCACCGGTTGGTATGGCACCACCACGCCGACCGTGCAGCCGATGACTTACAACATCGATCACATCCCCTCCGGCCCAAACGGCTGGAGCGGCACCACCGATGAGCAGACGATGTATAGCGATGCCTTCAAATCCAACTGCCGCGTCTGCCACATCAGCCGTGAGAGCGGCGGCCCGCAGTTCGACAGCTACGACGCCTTTGCAAACGGCGGCTACAACTTCGGTGCCTACTCCGTCGATTCGCTCGAGATGCCGCAGGCTCAGCGCACCTGGAGCCTCTTCTGGGGTGATCGCGGCAACAACCTCCTCAAAGTCACGCGTAACACCGATGCGCCCACGATCATCATGGACGCCGGCGGCATCCTGGCACCACGACCGCAGCCGTAGCAAAGACTGACAGGGTATTTTGTAACCTGCGATGCTTCACCGGGGCTGCTTGCGATGAACCTCCTCGTTCCTCGCATGAAAAAAGCTCTCCTCGCCTCGCTGTTACTCATTTCGAATGCTCTCGCCCAACTTCCCCAAAACTGGTCGCCGAACTTCGCGGCGCCGGAAGTGAATGGCGAACTGCTGGCCGTCGCGGAGTCGGCGGATGCGTATTACATCGGCGGAGTGTTTACACGCATTGGCAGTGTGAGTGTGAATGCCATTGCTCGCATCGACAAGGCGACGGGCGCGGCTTCGGCGATGGGCACGGGGATGATGAATGGCACATCAAGCGGCAGTGTGGCAGCGCTCGCGGTCGTGGGCACGGATGTGTATGCGACGGGCACCTTCACCACGGCAGGTGGCGTGACCGCCTCGCGCATTGCGAAGTGGGATGGTGCGGCGTGGTCTGCGCTGGGCAGCGGCGTGAATGCCTCGGTGCGCAATCTGGCGGTGCAGGGCACGGACTTGATCGTGGTCGGCTCGTTCACGAGTGCGGGTGGTGTGACAGGCACTAACCGCATAGCTCGATGGAACGGTAGCGCATGGTCGGCAATTGGCAGCACGGGCGCAAACAGCACGGTGGACGGATTGCTCGTGGATGGCACAGACATCTACGTTTCCGGCGACTTCGGCACCATTGGTGGCATCTCCGCCGTGCATGCGGCGAAATGGGATGGCACGTCGTGGTCGGCTCTGGGCACGGGATTGAACGGCGGCGGCACCACCATCGCCAAGCTCGGCAGCGACATCTATTTTGGCGGCTCCTTCACCACAGCGGGTGGTGTGGCGTCTCCCTGCGTGGCGAAGTGGGACGGCAGCGCTTGGTCAGCGGCTGGTCTGCCATTGACAGGGCTCAACGGCTTCGTGCTTTGCCTCGCATCGGCTGGCGGCGACTTGTATGCTGGAGGACGATATACCACAGCAGCCAACGGCAGCCCGGCGGGCAACCGTATTTCACGCTGGAATGGCACCAGTTGGTCCGCCGTGGGTGACAACGACGTCAATGACTATGTGAACCATCTCATCACCAGCGGCAGCAGCGTGATCGCCGTCGGACGCTTCGACACTCCGCACAGTCACATCGCACTCTTCGACGGCACCGCATGGCAGCCCATGCTCGATGGTCTTGGCAAAGGCCTCAACGGCGAAGGTTATTCCATCGTCGAACTGAATGGCAAAACCTATGTCAGCGGAGACTTCACGCATGCGGGCACGCTGGAGGTCAATCATGTGGCCTGCTACGACAAGCCCACCAACACCTGGACGGCATTGCCAGGCGGGCACGCTTTCTCGACACTCCTAGTCCACAACGGCGAGCTGTATGCATACTACTTCACAGATACGCCGGCTCCACCCTATCCGCTCAGCGTTGCCAAATGGACCGGCACAGCATGGGTTACGGTCGGAAATCTGGAGGCTTCTCTGTCGGGCAGGATGGAGAGCATCGGCGGCGTGCTTTATGCCTTCGGTGACATCTCGACAGCCAACGGAACGCCCATCAATTACATCGCCAAGTGGAACGGCACGACGTGGAGCGATGCGGGCAACGGCCTCGTCTTGAACAGTGATTCCTATATGCAGGCCATGTGCACGGTGAACGGCCAGCTTTACGCCTCGGCCTTCATCAACGCCAATGACGCGGACAATCAGACGAGCACGGTCTTCCAATGGAACAGCAGTGCGTGGACCACGCATAGCACCGACATCAAGCCGCTGATCAACTGCATGACAGCCATGGGCACAGACCTTGTGGTCGGTGGTACCATCAGTTCCATCAACGGTGTGCCTTGTGACAATAACGTCGCCCGCTGGAACGGCTCCACCTGGAGCGCTCTCGGCACGGGCGTTGCCGTTGATGGCGGAGTGAATGTGCTGCTATACACCCACGGCCTTCTTTTCGCCGGATCACAGAATACATTTGAGCCTCTGCAGGAATGGAACGGCAGCACCTGGGAAGAGGTGGGCGGCGGCCCCAACAGGGATGTGTGGGGCATCGCGGTGCAGGGCGATGAGCTGTTCATCACAGGCGGCTTCACCGAGGCAGGATCAAGCATTTCTGATGGCGAAGGCACCATCTATCCGGCCCCCAGCTCCAGCTACATCGGCAGCTACCCGCTCACGCCCGAGATCGCCATCGAGCAACCCGCGAACACGATCCTCGTTGATGGCAGCACGAGCATCGACTTCGGCAGCCTCGCCACCGGAGCCAGCACCTCGCTCACCTTCACCCTTCGCAGCACAGGAACGATCCCCTTGCTCAATCTCAGCATGACCAAAGACGGCACGAACAGCAGTGACTTCACCTTCACCGCCATCCTCGCAGTGCTCGAAGACAACACGAGCACCACCTTCACCGTCACCTTCACGCCCAGCGCCGCCGGTGCTCGCAGCGCCGCCATCCACATCGCCAGCAACGACGCCAACGAAAGCCCCTTCGACATCGCTCTCACCGGCACCGCGACCGCTGGCCTAAGCGTCATCGAATCCTGGCGGCAGACCTGGTTTGGCACCACCACCAACACCGGCGACGCTGCCGACGCCGCCGACTCCGATCACGACGGCTTCACCAACGCGATGGAGTTCGCCCTCGGCATGAATCCCACGCTCGCCACCACGCCCTCATTCCAAACCCAGGTCACCGGCGGCAACATCGAGTTCACCTACACCCGCAGCAACGCCGCCTTGCTCGCAGGCAAGACCTTCCACGTCCCCTGGACCGAAACGCTCAACAACCTCGACTGGAGCGAAACCGGCACCACCCAAACCATCCTAACCGACAACGGCACCACCCAAACCGTGAAGGCCACGATTCCCGCCGGCACGAGCGGCCGCCGCTTCGTGCGCCTGGAGGTGCAGTGACGTAGAACGAGTTTTCCAACTCGTTCATCACTCCGCACCTAGCGCGGGCAATTCATCACACAAAGCCAGCGCCTTCAGCGCCTGACACGTCGCGATGTAGGTGATGTAGTGGTAGTTCCCTCGATACAGCGAGTGCATCCACCAGCGGCCGGAGACACGCTGCTCCTTCTTCAACCACGTCACCGCCTTCTGCACGCGCTCGTCTTTTGCCGGCACATCACTTTGACGCATCAGCACGATGGCAAAGGCGGTCATGTAGGCATCGCTTTCGGGCTTCGCGGCATCCGGCAGGCCGGTGATGAGCTTTTGGACGGTTTCACTCACTTCAAAGTGCCAATCGTTCAGCGCGGAGAAGTCCCGCGTGCTCCAGCCGCCATCGGGGTGTTGTTTGGCGCAGAGCAGTTTCAGCGCAGAGTCGCGTTTTTCGGCGGAAACCAGCTCCGGCAGGTAAAAGGCCAGTTGCAGGCTCAAGACGCGATCCCAGTCATTTTTCGGCTCGGCGGTGCGAAGCCAGCTTTTGAGCTTTTCGACCTTCGCGAACAATTTTTCGTCCTTCAGGCCGGAAAGCCATCCGGGAGCCGCAGTGATGGTGCGCACGGCTTGCAGCGAGAGTTCGAAGTCGGTCGTGATGTGCGGGATTTCGACCTCACCATGGCTCACGAAGGCTCCGCTGGCCGCTTGACGCTCAAACATGTCGCGAATCGACCGCTCGGTGTGCTCGGAGGTTTTGCCGGTGACATGCTTGTCCCACTCCGCGAGGCCCAGCGAGCGCCACACGGCCGAAAACGCGCCCGGCATGTGCTTGTAGCCGCTCTTCGTGGCCGTCTCCTTCACCTCTTTGATGTCCTTCGGCACGAACTCGATGAAGTCCGCCACGATCTCCTCGCTCGGTTTACCGAGTTGCGGGATCAAAGCGGGCCGCTCGCTGAGGTAAGGCCCCGTCGTGTGGCAGTTCACGCAGCTCTTCTCACGCACCCAGCACACCGCGCCGTCTTCGAGATACTTAACCGCCGCCTTGATCGACTCCGCGCCGAACTGCTTCACGCGAGGCTCATCCGCCGTGGGGATGCTTACTTTGATGTCGCCGGACTCGTATTGGAATGCGGGCTTCGGTTTCGGCGCGGGCGTGGTCGCGGCAAAAAGGACCGAAGGGACGAGAAGGACGGCAAGGACAGCTTTCATGCGGCATTCAAACGTGCCGCGAGGTCCTCATTTCTCCGCCACACGCGTGATGAACCACTCCACCGAGGCGGAAAGCGTGTGCGCACCGGATTCGTCGTGCAGTTCGACCACCACACTCACGATGGCCCGGCCTTTGGTCGAGAGTTCGTTCTTCACCGACTCAATGCCGTCCGGCAGCGAGACGGTGGAAGTCAGCTGACCATGGGCAGGCTTTCGAAACTTCGATTCCAACCGCCGCACCACCGGCACGATGCCCGTCAGGTCGCCGATGGCCCGCAGCAGGAACTCACCACTGGAGGCTTCCGCCAAAGCGAGCTGCGCACTGGCATGCACGGTGCCGAGATGGTTCAAATACTGCGCCCCAGCGGGCAGTTGTAGCACCTTCGCCGGATCATCCGCGATTTGCAGACCCACATGCTGGTTAAAAGGAAGTTCGATGACGCTATTCATGAGAGGCTGGGTGAGTTTTGCCATACGCACGTTCCACCTTGGCCACGCGCAGTTCATAATCGGCATACCACCGCGTCTTGCCCGTTTCCTGCGCGATGCGGTGCTCCGCGTTCGCCTTCCAGTTGGCGACGGCCTGCGTGCTCTCCCAATATGAAACGGTGATGCCAAAACCGCCCGCCCCGCGAGCGCTCTCCACGCCGAGAAAGCCCGGCTGCGCATGCGCGAGCTCCACCATGCGATCCGCCATGTCGCCATAGCCTTGATCGCCCTCCGTGCGCTGCGAGGTGAAGATCACCGCGTAGTAAGGAGGAGCAGGTGTGTGGGCAAAGGAGGCCATTCGATCAAAGAGGTTTGTGCATGCACAGGCCCACACCGGCCTCGGGCACATACACGGCCTGCTCAAAGCCAGCGGCGGCGTAGATGCGGCGTGCGTGGTGATTGTTTTCCTGCACCTCGAGCGTGAGGCGGCAGCAGCCGAACTCGCGGGCGCGGGCAGCGATGGTGTCCATGAGACGTTTGCCGATGCCACGACCGCGATGCGTGGGCTGCACGAAGAAATCCATCACGTAAAGCAGCCTCCGCGCCGCGAAGGTGGAGAAGCCGAGAAAGCAAATCGCGAGCCCCACCGCGTCGCCATCGGCATGGGCGAGAAACACATGCGTGGTGGGATGCTTTCGCAGACCGGGGATGAGATCGCGTCGGGCCCGGTCCGAAAGCGGATGGCCGTCGCCCATCGGATCAGCGGAATAGGCGTCGAGCAGGCGCAGCGTGTCCGCGGCGTGATCTTCGCGGGCGAGATCGGCTTCGAAGGTGGTGATGGCTGCGTTCATGCGCCGATGATGCCGCCGCTGCGTTCCGCGTCAATTTATGGAAGTGCTTGAGGCAGGCCTCCGATTGGCGGACCGATGTCACTTCATGCCCGACCATCCCAACCAGCCTCTCGGCGAACCTGTTCCCGATTGGAAACCGCCGCCACACCCGGCTCGCGTAGTCATGCAGGGCCGTTTTTGCCGGCTGGAGCCGCTTGATGTCGAAAAGCATGCGCGACAGCTCTTCGCCTCAAATACCCTCGACTCAAACTGGACTTACCTGCCTTACGGTCCGTTCACCGAGTTCGATGACTATGTCGCGTGGCTCGAATCGCAGTGTCTTGGGCGTGATCCCCTGTTTTTCGCCATCGTCGATATGACGAGCGGCGAGGCCACAGGGCTTGCGAGTTGTCTGCGCATCACGCCGGAATGCGGCAGCATCGAGGTGGGGCATTTGAACTTCTCACCGAAGCTGCAACGCACGGCCGCTGCGACGGAGGCGATGTTTCTCATGATGCGTCACGCCTTCGAGCTGGGCTATCGCCGCTACGAGTGGAAGTGCGATTCGCTCAATGAGCCCTCGCGCAAAGCCGCGCTGCGTCTCGGCCTGTCGTTTGAAGGCATCTTCCGCCAAGCGACGGTGCGCAAAGGCCGCAACCGCGACACCGCCTGGTATGCTGCCATCGACAAAGAATGGCCCGCGCTGTGTGAAGCCTTCGAGCAGTGGCTCAGCCCGTCGAATTTCGATGCGCAAGGGAAGCAGCGCGTGAGCCTCTCATCGCTCACGCGACCTCACTTGGTCTCCGGCGTCCAGTAGTGGCCGAGGATTTCGAGGATTTTAGCGCGGAGTTCGTCGCCATTGATCTCGCCGTTGTGGCGAAAGACGATCTCGCCACCGGGGGCGACGAGGATGGTGTGCGGGATGGGGCCGGGCCATCCGGGGTCGAGGGCCTTGATGAGCTCGTCGTGGCTCGCGCCTTGGAAGACGTAGGCATTGCCTTTGCGGCCTTCGGCCTTGAGTGATGGCTTCAAGCGGTCGTGCACGATGGCGTTTTTTTCTTCGAGGAAGGTCTTCACATCGGCAATGGTCTTCGGGTCGTCGATGCTGATGCTAATGAACTCAAAGTCACGCAGGCCGAACTTCCGCTGCGTGGTGACGAACTCGTGAAACTCCTCCGCGCAGGGTCCGCACCATGTGGCCCAAACATTGAAGAGGCGGAGCTTCTTAGTGGCGTTCTTGCGCAGCTCGGCGATGCCGGCAGGCGTGATGGTTTCGACCTCGACGCTGCCTTTCTCCCACTTCTCGTTGTCGGCGGCCACACCTTTGCGTTTCTCGATCCATTTGGTGGAGCAGCCATGCGGCTTCGTCTCGGCCACGGGCACGTCTTTGCCAGCCAGCAGGGCCTCGACGGCGTTTCGTGCATCCGGCGCGGTCACGCTGGCGTCGTCGGCATAGCGTGAGTCATCAAAGCGGCCCTGGTAGCGAAGCTTCCGCTCCTTGTCGAAAAGGAAGACGTGAGGCGTGGCGAGGCATCCGTAGGCCTTGGCGATGGCCTGCGTCTCGCCATCGAAGAGGTAGGGGAAGGTGAACTTCTGCTCCGCGGCATGCTTTTTCATCTCCGGGAAGCTGTCGTTGTATTTCGAGTAGCCGAGCTCGTCCGCACGCAGGGCGCCGGGGTCGTTCGGATTGATGGCAACGACCTGCAATTTGCCTTTGTGATCGGCGACGAGCTTCTTGAGGCGGCTTTCGATGCCTTGCGAGGTCGGGCAATGGTTGCTGATGAAGGCGATCATGAGCAGATCGCTCTTCGCATACTCGGCGAGCGTGTGTTTCTCCTCGTCGATGCCGATCAGCTCAAAGGCGGGCGCAGGGTCGCCGATCTTGAGGGTCTTCAATCCGGGCACGTCTTCAGCCAAAACAGCGGTGAGCGTGCAGAGGAGGGCAAAGAGGGTGTTTTTCATGCGTGACGAAAGTCGCGGCATGAACGCACGGCGCAAGCGCATCCTTGCCTCCGGTCACTTCTCGTCCTTCTCGGCAGCCTTGCGCACCTGGACGCTGTCGAAGCCGAGCCTCTCACCGGCGTGCTTGAGGCACTTCACGATGTTTTCCTCCTCAAAGGCCAGATGATCTTCAAGTGAGCGATTTTTCACGGAAGGCAGTTTTTCGGCTTTTCGCGCCTTCACCATCGCCAGCGTGCGGGCGAGCATCGAGCCGGGCTTGTCGGGAAAGGTGGCCCAGTAGTCTTCTTTTAGGCACGGGATCACGAGCGGCTCCCGCGTGATCATTTCCAGATGATGCTCCACCTCGGGATTGGCCTTCTCGATGAGGTCCAGCAGCCTCGGCAGATCGAGCAAGCCTTCACCGAGCGGCACTTCGGACAAAAGAAAACCCTCCGCGCATTCCTGCACGGCCATGTCCTTGATGTGGGTGGTGACAACAAACGGCGCGAGGGCCTCGACGACGGCCAGCGGGTCCTCGAGCAGCGCGATGGAGTTGCCCGTGTCGAGCGTGCAGCCGATGTGCGGGCTCGAAAGGCGTGTGAGCATCTCGACGAGCTCCGCCGCGTGGAAGTCTTTGTGGTTTTCGATGCCGAGGCGCACGCGATGACGCCGCGCCACGGGCTCCGCGAGCTGCATGGAACGCCACGCGGCGTCTTTGAAGACCTTGAAGGCATCGAGCGAGGCAAAGTCCTCATACCGCCGCCCGCCGATGGCGCTGCGAAAGATGACCGCACCGGCTTCCTTGCCCAGCCGCAGCTCTTTTTCGAAGCGGGAGACATCGGCCTCATTCTTCGGAAGCGTGATGCTGCCCTCGAGCTTCAAGCCATACGACTCGCGAGTGTCCCGCACATCGCCCGCCAGCTCGCTGCTCCAGCCTTTGACACCGATCTGCAAGCTGCCGACGCCGAGCCCGCGCACATGATCGAGCACATCGAGTGCCGTGGTGAAGGGCGGGTTCTTCAGGCTGGAGTAGCGTCCCTGCCAGCGCTTCGAGTAGGAGTGAATGACGATGCCCATCCGCTTCCGCCGCGCGAGAGCGGCGGAGACGCCCGTCAAAGCGAGCGTGGAGGTGATGAAGGCGCGTCGGTTCACGAGAGCGAAGAACAATGCCACACCGACGATCTTTCGCCAATCACCATCCTGCCCCCTGGCGTGAGTAAGGCGATAAGTGGCCGCTGGCTGGCACGTTCAACGGTGCATGCCTGACTTTCTCCATGTCTCACGCCGCGATTTCTTCAAGCAAAGCGCCCTCGGCAGCGCGGCGCTGGGGTCATTGCTGGCGAATGACCTGCCCGCGGCCTCGGCCAGCCTCTCGCGGCCGCATTTTGCGCCGAAGGCGAAGCATGTGATCTACCTGCACATGATTGGGGCGCCGTCGCACCTCGATCTTTTTGATCACAAGCCGCTGCTGAACAAGCTCGACGGCCAGAAGTGCCCCGATGAGCTCACGAAGGGCAAGCGCTTTGCCTTCATCGGCGGCGAGATGTCGCTCGCGGGCTCGGAGTTTCAGTTCAAACGGCACGGGCAGAGCGGTCTGGAGCTCTCGGAGCTGCTGCCAAACCTCGGCACCGTGGCGGATGACATCTGCATGGTGCGCTCGATGCACACGAATGAGATCAATCATGCGCCGGCGCAGATGTTTTTGCACACCGGCTTTGGCCAGGGCGGGCGGCCGAGCATGGGCTCGTGGGTGACGTATGGCCTCGGCAGTGAAAACCGCGATCTGCCGTCCTACGTGGTGCTGCTCTCCGGCCCGCCGGGCGGCGCGGGCACCTCGCTGTGGAGCACGGGCTTCCTGCCGAGCGTGTATCAGGGCATTCAGTTCCGCGGCAGCGGCGAGCCGGTGCTGTTTTTGAGCAATCCGGCCGGTCATGGCAATGGCGACCGGCGTCGCGTGCTCGACGCGGTGAAGGCGCTGAACGAGCAGCAGCTTGCCACCGTGCGTGATCCGGAGATCGCCACGCGCATCAGTCAGTATGAAATGGCTTATCGCATGCAGGCGAGCGTGCCGGAGCTGATGGACATTTCCCGCGAAAACAAGGCCACGCTGGAAATGTATGGTGCGGAGCCCGGCAAGGCTTCCTTCGCCAACAACTGCCTGCTCGCCCGCCGGCTCATCGAGCGTGGCACGCGCATCGTGCAGCTCTTTGACTCCGATTGGGACCATCACGGCGGCCTGAACCAGCGTCTGCGTGCGAAGGCCAAAGATGTCGATCAACCGATGGCGGCGCTGATTCGCGATTTGAAGCAACGTGGCCTGCTCGATGAGACGCTGGTGATCTGGGGCGCGGAGTTTGGCCGCACGCCGCTGCGTCAGGGCATCAACGGCGATGGCACGAAGACCTCTCCCGGCCGCGATCATCACAAGGACGCTTACTCGATGTGGATGGCCGGTGGCGGCATCAAGCCGGGCATCACCTACGGCCGCACCGATGACTACGGCTTTAACATCGCGGAAAACCCGGTCCACACGCACGATTTGAATGCCACGGTGCTTCATCTGCTCGGGCTCGACCATGAGCGGCTGACCTTCCGCTACCAGGGCCGCGATTACCGCCTTACCGACATCCACGGCGAGCTGGTTCATGGCATCCTGGCGTGACATCACGCGGTTCACCGCTACGTTGAGGCGATGATCGAGATCTCGAAGAAGCCTTTTGGAAAACTGTCGGACGGCCGCGAGGCCACGCTGTATGTGCTGAAAGTGCCGCAAGGCATGAGCGTGGCCCTCACGGACTACGGCGCGACCATTGTGCAGCTGCATGTGCCGGACCGTCGCGGTGTGCTGAAGGATGTGACGCTGGGCTACGATGACGCTCGCGGTTACGAGGAGGGCAAATCGCACTTTGGCTGCACCACCGGCCGCTATGGCAACCGCATCCGCGATGGCCGCCTGCCCGTGGGTGACGAGGTGTATCAACTCGAGCGAAACGATGGCGGTCGTCATCACCTGCACGGCGGCGTGGTGGGCTTTGGCAAGTTTCTCTGGGAAGCGGAGATCATCACCGATGGCGTGCGTTTCTCCCGCGTGAGCCCGCACGGCGAGGAAGGCTATCCGGGCAATCTCACGGTGCATGTCACCTTCACGCTGAATCCGGCGAGCGAGCTCTCGATCCGCTACGAGGCCGTGACGGATGCGCCCACGCATGTGAACCTCACCAACCATGCCTACTTCAACCTCGCAGGGCATGACGCGGGCACGATCCTGAATCACAAGCTCTGCCTTTCCGCCCAGGCCTTCATCCCCGTGGATGACACGCTGATCCCCACGGGCGAGGCGGCCACCGTTGAAGGCACCGCGCTCGACTTCCGCTCGCCAGAGATCATCGGTGCCCGCATCGACGCGGATGAGCCGCAGATGCGCCTGGGCCGCGGTTACGATCATTGCTTTGTCATCGAAGGCCGTCCGGGCATCCTGCGACTCGCCGGAAGCCTCGTCGATCCGGCCAGCGGTCGGTTGATGGAGGTGCTCACGACCGAACCAGGCATGCAATTCTACACCGGCAACTTCCTCGATGGCACGCAGATCGGCAAAGGCGGCGTGAAGCATCCCTTCCGTGGCGGCTTGTGCCTCGAAACGCAGCATTTCCCGGATTCGCCGAACCAGCCTGACTTCCCCAGCACGCTGCTGGAGCCCGGCGAACGCTACGAGACGGAGACGATCTATCGTTTCACCGTGGTGCCGTGAAGCACTGGTAGCGGGGCCATTCCTGGCCCCTTGCCTGACGGGGCAAGAATGCCCCGGATACTATGACTTGATGCGATACTGTGTGCGGCGGCTGTTCAGCCAGCGGACGCCGAGCATGTCCATCGTGGCCCGCAAGGCGCGATTGCCGAAGCCATACTTGCTCACGCCGCTGACACGCGGGCGATGGTTCACCGGCAGCTCGGTGACACGCCAGCCCATGTTCCGAATGAGCGCGGGGATGAAGCGGTGCATGCCATTGAAGAGCAGTAAGGCCTCGCGGCACTCGCGGCGCATGGCTTTGAGCGTGCAGCCAGTGTCACGCACACCATCGCCCACGAAACGCGAGCGCACGGCGTTGGCGATGCGGCTTTGCAGGCGCTTGAACGCAGTGTCCTTGCGCTTCTGGCGGTAGCCGCAGACGAGATCCCAGCCCTGGTTGAGCATGGTGATCATCGCGGGGATGTCCGCGGGGTCGTTTTGCAGATCGCCATCGAGGGTCACGATGATGTCGCCGCGGGCGTTGTGGATGCCTGCGTGCATCGCAGCGCTCTGACCGCTGTTTTTCTCAAAGCGCAGGACCCGCACGCGTTCACCGCCCGGGATGTTGGCCAGCGTGTTGTCCGTGGAGGCATCATCGACGAGCACGATCTCGTAATCGCGGGAGGCCAGCGCGGCCTCGATCTGGCGTTGCAGCTCCGCGACATTGCCTTCTTCGTTGTAAAGAGGGACGACGATGGAGATGGCGGGAGAGGCGGGCATTGGACGCTTAGAATTCGGGCGGGCGGAAGTCGTGGCAAGAGAAGATTTTCAGCCAGCGCACTTCATTGCCCGCATGCATCACCCGCGCCACGGAAAGCAGCTCCCACGAGGCAAAACGAGTCTCGAGCTCAGGCGGCGGCTTAACGGCCGCAGGATCGTCGGTGATGAAAAGCACGTTCTGGCCCTTTTTGACCTCGGCAAGGCTCGCGAACCTCGCATCGCGTTTTCCGTAAAACTCGAGTTCGGCGGCCATTTGAGCATTCGATGCCATCGCGAGGGCTTCAGGGGCCTTTTCGAGCGCTGCGTCGAACAATCGCGCACTCTCCCGCCAGCCGCGCATGAACGAGGAAGGGTCGGCGATGAAGAAACGGCTCCATTCGGCCTGCGGCGGCAATTGACCGGAGAACCGCCACGGCACGCCGAGCGTGCGCAAAAGATCGCTCTGCATCAAAAACACGCTCTGCAGCGCCGCGCACACGATGGCGATGGTGCGCAGGCTGATCTTTTGCTCGCTCGGCATCGCACCAAAGACCGCGCCCTGATGCGCCAGCACGATGGCAGCCGGCAGCAGCCAAGCCGCGCCGCCCGTGTCCGGCCAGCGATCCCACGGGCCGTAGAGCAGATCGAGCGCCGCCATAGGCAGCGTGAAGCCCAGCGGCATCGCCCGCATGCCCACCAGCTCCGCATTCGGCACGATGAGCCGGCCCACCAGCACGAGCAGCGTGATCAGCATCGGCGAGGCGAGCATGATCCAGCGAAAAAGATTCGGCGCGAGAGCCAGCGCGGGCACTTCAAAGGCCCGCCAGCCTTGGTTCAGCACCATCGCGATGCCCCACAGCACCGCGATGACGATGAAGCCGGGCGCTTTGAGATGATGACGAAGCCGATTCGGCCAGCCGAGCGCCGCGATGACACCCGCCAGCAATGCAAAACCCGGCGGTGCCACCATCACCGAGCCCGCCACGCAGGCCGCGGTGGCAAACCACGCCCAGTGCAGCGGATGCGCATGCAGCAGCGCCATTCGAAGGCAGAGCATCGCCGCCGCCGTGAGAGCAAACAACGCCGTTCCAGGCGTCATCGACACCGCGGCGAGGTTGAAGGCAGGCAGCACATTGAGCACCACCACCGCCCAGCCGGCGATCATCGGATCAAACAAGCCCCGCGTGAACCTCCACACGGCCAGCGAGGCCAACAACGCCATCAACGGCGCGAAGAACCGCACGCCAAACTCACCACCACCGAACACCGCGGTGCTCATCTGGACCATCACCACCAGCAGCGGAGCCTCCGAGTGCCCGCAATGCCGTGCCGCGAGTGCCAGCGCGGCCTCATCGGGCGAGAGTTCCAGCGTCGGCAGCAGCGCCCAGCGCCAGAGCGTGAGCAGGCCGAGGGCGAAAAAGAGAAAGCGCTGGCGCCGCATGAAGGTTGCGCCCATTGAATAGAGGACACCGCGCCCGTGTCAAAGCGTCCTCCTCACCCCAGCCCGCCATGAAACGCCTTGCCTTCTGCTGCCTTCTTTTCGCCACCGCCACCGTTCGAGCCGAGGATCCGCAGCCCAAGACCGCCGAGCAGATCCTGCGTATCGTGCGCCTCAGCTACGCCCTGCAAAACCACAAGATGGACGGCGTGCTCCGCGATGACGCAAGCGGCCGCGTGGAGCCGATGGAGCTGAACATGGAGAAGCAGGTGATGCGCTTCCGTTTCAAAAATCCGCCGCCCGAGATCGTCCACCTCGACCTCAACACCACGCCCGCCACGCTGTATCAAGTGAAGCCCGGCGGCTCCAGCGAGGTCCCCGCCTCGCAGATGGCCAACAAGGTCCGCGGCATGGAACTGAACTACCTCGACCTCTCGCTCGCCTTCCTCTACTGGCCGCGCCCGCAGCATCTCGGCGAGGAACGTGTCACCGGCCAGAAGTGCTGGAAGGTCCGTGTCACCAATCCGAACCTCAACCGCCAGGGCCCCTACTGGACCGTGGACATTTGGGTGCATCAAGGCAGCGGCGGCGCGGCCAAAATGGAAGCCTTCGATTGGAACAGCAAGCTCATCAAACGCTTCCAGGTGACCAAGGTGCAGGAAGTGGACGGCGCCACCACGCTGAAGGAGATGAAGATCGAGACCTTCAATCCTGCTGACGGCTCCCGCACCGGCCGCACCTACATGACGATGGACAATCCGGTGAAGAAGTAAGCCGCTTTTGCGGCTCGACGCTTGGCTGGCGCGGGCAAAAAAGCTGTGCTCGCACGAGGTCTGGACAGCGACGATTAACCGGTGTCGGAATAGTGTTCCAAGGCACAGATTGCCCAGAAAAGTTTTCCCTTACCTTTTGGGCTCTATTTTCGCAGTTTTGTCTTCATGCTCCAACTCTTCGAATACCGTTTTGAAAAGAATGGACGGTTTCATCACGTCAAAAGATCCCAACATCAGAGGGATATCAGAGTCTCCGCGCCGCTCGAAATTCAAACATCCCCAAATCATCGGCTTTCCGAGAATTGCATCATCAGGAACTTGCACCGGAGTGCTCACGGCAACTGTTCGATCGGAAACAGGCTCTGACCAGACAACGTAGAAAAACTGACAGGCAGTCTGATGTCCTCGGTAAACCTTTTCGACTTTCACTTTGCCCCAATGGAGAACGTATTCGCCATCAATTCCCTTTTTGGGTGGAAGTGAGGCAATTGTTTGATGTTCGACCAGTGTCCCCAAAAAAGCATTCTCCAACTTACGAAACCCTTTTTTGAAGAATTCTATATCCTCCCGAGAAACGGTCTCGTCATTGTTTTGACCCAATAAAAGACCTGCCATCGAGACCATGGCGAAAGCGGCAAAAATAAGCGACCTGTGCATAAGCCCATGAACGTCATTTAATGTTTCATTTAGCTCGTTACGCTTGCTGCACCTGCTCTTTTTGTAACCCATGGCTGCGTCCCCCGCCCAAACAGCCGAATAGTTCGACGAGTGCTCTCTGGCATTTTGATGGTGGCGATCCACGCCATCCAATGAGAGCCATACGGCAACAAATCAGAGGGCTGCATCGCTTTCCTCAATGATGGGGAGGGGATTATCAATTTACCTGCGCCGCCTTTCCCGGCAGAGTGCGCGGCGTCATGGATGAAATCATTCTTATTCTCCTGATCGTCGCCGCGGCGGTCCTCGTGATGCCCATTTGTGCGCTGGTCTCCGCCAGCCGTGCCAGACGTGAAGCTCGTGAACTCCGCACGGAGGTTGATCGGCTTCGAGACCTCGGCGCGACCCAGCTTGAACGCCTCAACCGGCTCTCAAACCGCGTCAGCGGACTCGAAGACGAGAAACCTGCCTCCGCGCCCAAACCCACGCCAAAGGTCGAAGAGCCTGTTTTGGTGCCTCCGCCTGCTTTGAAGCCCGAACCGGCGTCCGAACCCGTTTTCGTGCCTCCTCCGGCCTATCTCGAGCCCGCACCGAAAGTTCAGCCACCACCGCCGGAACTGCCCAAACCAGAGCCGAAGCGCGAGATCGCGCCTCCAGCCGCCAAGCCGCCACCTCCCTTGCCCAAGGCTCCGGAGATCAGCCTCGAGATGTTCATGGGCGCAAAGCTCTTCGCGTGGGTTGGCGGGCTGGCGTTGTTCCTCGGCGTCATCTTCTTTGTGAAGCACAGCATGGAGCAGGGATGGATCTCCCCTGCCCTGCGCATGGCCATGGGCCTCGTCACCGGCACCGGACTCGTCGTGGGCGGTGTCATCATGCATCGCAAACCGCGCTACATCACACTCGCGCAGACACTGTGTGCCACTGGCATCGTTTCGCTGTATGGCGTGAGCTTCGCCGCGCACTCGATTTGGAAAATCACGCCCTTTGAGAGTTCCCTCGTGACCTTCGGCTTCATGGCGGTTGTCACTGCGACGGCGTTCTTGCTCGCGGTGCGGCTCAATGCGCAAGTCGTGGCCATCCTCGGTCTGCTCGGCGGCTTTTTGACACCCATTCTGTGCTCCACCGGTCAGGACAATCCGCTCGGCCTTTGGAGCTACATCGCGCTGCTCTGCCTTGGCGTGCTCGCCGTCGTGAAGCACACGAAATGGCATCACCACATCCCGCTCGCTGCTGGTGGCACGTTGATCATGCAGCTCGGCTGGCTGGAGAAATTCTGGAGAAGCAGCGGCTATGACAGTGGCGCGGCCACTTGGGTGCCGGTGAGTGTGTTCTTGGGCTTTGCGCTGCTCTTTACCGCCGCGCTTTTTTGGATGCGCAAAGACGAGCGTGCTCCTGCCAGCGGTGCGTTGATGCTCGCGGCAAGCGGCTTGCTCGTTTCGTTCCTTTGGCTGTTCAGCGAGAGCGTTTCCGAGCGTCCCGGCGTGCTTTACACGCTCGTCTTCGGCCTCAGCGCGGCGGTGATGCTCATCGTGTGGCTGAAACTGCAGGTGAAAATGGCGCAGGGCATCAACGCGGGCCTCGGCTTCCTGCATTTGATGATCTGGACGACCTCGCACCTTCGCCCGGCCCTGCTGCCGTGGGCGCTGGGGCTGTATCTGCTCTTTGGCGTGCTGCACACCGCCTTCGCCGTGCTGTGGCAGCGACGCGGTGAAAGCGTGCAGGGCTTCCTGAGCTGGACGCCGGTCATCTCGCTCGTGCTCATGATGCTGCCGGTGCTTTGCCTGAATGAAGTCAGCATCGCCCTCTGGCCCGCGGTGCTGCTCGCGGATGCGCTGGTCATCGGCGTGGCCATCGCCACCGGTGCGCTGGCTCCCGTTTTTGCGGCGCTGACACTGACCGTCATCACCGTAGGCATGTGGCTCTTCCTTCGACTGCCCTCGAATGCCTCGCTCAGCCTCGCGCCCTTCCTCGCCGTGCTCGGTGGATTCAGCCTGCTCTTTATTGGCGTGGGCAGTTGGCTGGCGAAAAAGCGACCGCAGGCGCAGTTCGCAGGTCTTTTGCCGGTGAGCGCGGCGGTGATGCCCTTCGTGCTGCTCATCGCGGCCACCCTGCATCTTGAGATGCCAAATCCTTCGCCCATGTTTGGCCTCGCGCTGCTGCTCACGGCCTTCATGCTCGGCCTCGCCCGCGTGAGCGGCATCACGCAGCTCGTCCCTGCGGCGCTCGGCTGCGTGCTCGCGCTGACGTGGTCCTGGCATGCGCAAAGCTTCGATGCGGAGACACCCGTGCTGCCGCTGCTGTGGTATCTCGGCTTTTACGCCCTCTTCACCCTGCATCCGCTGCTCTTCCGTTCGAAACAAGCGGAGCGCACGCTGCCGTGGATCGCCTCCGCAGCCGCCGGGCTCGGTTTCTTCGGCCTCGTGTATCGCGTGGTGACTCTCGCATGGCCCAATGGCGCAATGGGCCTGCTGCCGCTCGGCTTCGCAGTGCCGCCGCTGCTTTTGCTGGTCTTCGTTTTGAAAAATCATGCGCCTCAGAATCCCGCTCGGCTCACGCAGCTCGCGTGGTATGGCGGTGTGGCGCTGTTTTTCATCACGCTGGTGTTTCCGGTGCAGTTTGAGCGTCAATGGATCACGCTCGGCTGGGCTTTGGAAGGTGCCGCGCTGTGCTGGCTCTTCCGCCGCGTGCCGCACGATGGCCTGCGCCTCACCGGCGCGGGATTGCTCATCGCCGCCTTCGTGCGTTTGGCGTTGAATCCCGACCTCTGGTCCGGCCAGCTCCGCGGCGACACCGCGCTCATGAACTGGCCGCTCTATGCGTTGAGCCTCACCGCGCTGGCCCAATTCGCCGCCGCATGGTTCCTGCAACCGCCTGCGGACAAATGGCGGGAAGTGCATCTGCGTGCCGGTTTCCTCAGCCTCGGCACCGCGCTGATCTTTCTGCTCATGAACTACCAGATCGCCGACTTTTACACCGCGCCCGGCACCACCGTGCATGTGCTGCGCTTCGGCGACAGCTTTGCGCGAGACATGGTCACGACCATCGCCTGGTCGCTCTTCGCCCTCGCCTTGCTCAGCCTCGGCATCTGGAAAAAGACCGCGCCCGTGCGCTATGTCGGCATCGCGCTGCTCGGCGTGGCGTTGATCAAACTCTTCCTCCACGACCTCGCCAACATCGGCAACATCTACCGCGTCGGCGCCCTCATGATCGTCGCCGTGATCGCCCTCGCGGCCTCGTATCTTTATCAACGTTTCCTCCAGGACGAATCGAAGTCATGAAACACCTCCTCCTTCTCCTCGCCGCCACCAGCGCCCTCGCCGAGCACGCCGCGTGGACGCATCTGCAAAAGCTGCCCGTCACGCAAATCGGCCTGCAACGCGTGGAGCTTGATCCCGCATTGCTCGATGCCTCCGCTACGGCGCTGGGCGATTTGCGGCTCGTGAATCCGGCGGGAGAGGAGCGGCCCTTTGTCATTCTGACGCCGCAGCAGCCGCAAAGGCACTCCGAGGCGGCGGCGGGCTTCAATCAGCGGCTCGAAGGGACGGTTTCTCGTTTCGAGTTTCAAGCGAGCGGCGGGAAAATGCTCAACGCGGTGTCGTTTCGCGTCGCGGGCTATGATTTCATCAAGGCGGCGACGCTCGAAGGCTCGCTCGATGGCATGAACTGGCAGCCGCTGGCCGAAAACACGCTCCTCTGCCGCCAGACTGGCTTTGAGAAGACCACGCTGCGTTTTGCGGAGGCGGCGTGGAGGCATTTCCGGCTCACGTTGGATGATCAACGCTCCAAACCCGTCGTGATCGAAGGCGCGACGCTGCATGGCGGCAGCGATGAAGCGCCGAGTGTGGCGCAGGCGGCGACGATTTTGAGCCGCGAGGAGCAAAACGGCTCCACACGCCTGCGAATCGGCCTTGGGGCCGCGAACTTGCCTTTGGCGACGCTGCGACTGAAAACGCCGGAGAGCGTGTTTCAGCGCCAAAGCCGTGCTGGAGGCATCACCGGCTATTTTTTCCGTCTTCAACACGAAGGCCGCAGTGTGGAGGATGTGGAGCTGAAACTGAATCACAGCCATGGCAGCCGCGAACTCGATCTGATCATTGAAAACGGCGACAACCCGCCTCTGAAGATCGAGGGCGTCGAGGTGACGCGACATGTGCTGCCGCTGGTGTTTCAAGCGGACGTGGCGGGCGAGTGGCGGCTCTTTGCAGGCAATCCGCAGGCTTCCGCGCCGAGCTATGACCTCGCGAAAATGGCCGATGAACTGCGCCGTGCGCCGAGCACGCTCGTGAAAGCGGGCGAGGTGGCGGCGAATCCCGCTTTCCGTGCCGAAGCGGCGCTGCCTGCGACGGGTGAGGCGGGCGAGGTGCGGCTGGACACGCGTGGCTGGCAGTGGCGGCGTGAGATTGCACCTTCGGAGAAGGGGCTGCGCATCTTCCGCGTCGTTTTGGATGATCACGCGCTCACGTATGCATCGGCTTCATCGAGTGATCTGCGAGTCATCGCGGGTGATGGCGTGCTGGTGCGGCATTTGATGCAACGCAACGGTGGCACGACACTCGCGACGGCTGATTTCCAGCCACATCCCGAAGAAAAACGTCCGAAGACCTCGCGCTGGCGCTTCAAGCTGCCGATGGCCGGTTTGCCGGTGAAGGCGCTGCGGCTCAAGACGAGTTCCACGTTGTTTGAGAGGTCGCTGACGGCTTATGAGATGGAAGAAGACCGCCGCACGGGCCGGATGGTGCCGCGCCAGCTCGGCTACGTTTTTTGGAAGAGCACGCCGGATGCGGCGCAGCCGGAAATCCGCATCGAACTCACGCAAAGGCCGCGCGGCGATGAAATCCTGCTCGAAACCGACAATGGCGACAATCCCGCGCTGCAACTCAGCTCCGCGCAGTGGGAAAAGCCGGTCGTGAGCCTGCTTTTCGAGGCAAACGGCGGCGCGAGGCCGCTCCACCTGCTTTACGGCAATGCGAACGCCGTCGCGCCGCAGTACGACATCCAGCTCGTGCAGTCACGCTTTGAAAAAGCCGTGCATGTGGCCACGCAGCTCGGTGATGTGGAGGTGCTGGAGGCAATGAAGCCGCAGGCGGAGTCTCACAGCGGCAGTCCGTGGCTTTGGGCGGCGCTGGTGCTGGTCGTCGGTGGTTTGCTCTGGGTGGTGGCGAAGCTGCTGCCGAAGGTGGAGAGTGCGAAATGACTCCCGAACCGTTTTCCAGCTTCATGGCGCGTGCGCTGTTTGATCCGCAGCGCGGCTACTACACGCGGAACATCAAGACCGTCGGTGCTCGCGGAGACTTCAGCACGTCGGCGACGCTTTCGCCAGAGCTGGGGAAACGCATCGCGGCGTGGCTGAAGGGAGCGCGGAATGTGATCGAGATCGGCGCGGGGAATGGGCAGCTCATGCAGCAGGTCCAGCGGTCGCTGGGTCTGCTGAAGTGCTGGCGGATGCGGTTTCACATCGTGGAGACCTCGCCGGTGCTGCGTGTGCAGCAGCAGAAGCGTCTCAAAAGCGTGACATGGCATGAGACGATCGAATCCGCGCTCGCGGCGACCAGAGGTGATGCGTGGATTTATCACAATGAGCTTCTCGATGCTTTCCCGGCCACGTTGATCGAGTGGCGTGATGGCCGATGGCATGAAGTTTGGGTGCCGGAGGAGCTGCGGCCACTCGAAATCGATCCGCAGCCCTTCTCCGCGCTGCGCTGCGAAACCTTCGCCGAAGGCCAGCGCTGCGAAATCCATCCCAGCATCCGCGACTGGCTGCGAAACGGTTTCACCGGCTGGAGACGCGGCCAGATGCTCACCATCGATTATGGCGACGAGTTCCCCGCCCTGTATCACCGCAGGCCCGGCGGGACCTTGCGAGGCTACTTGATGCATCAGCGGCTTTATTGGCCGGAGCTGCTGCAAAGCCCTGGCCGCATGGATTTGACGGCTGACATCAATTTCACCGACTATCGCGCCTGGTGCCGAGAACTGGGCTGGGCAGAGTTGAGCTATCAAACCATGGCCGAGTGGGCCGGCTACGGTGAATCGGATGGCGCAGGTGGGGCCTTCAAGTGTGTTATTCACCAGCGACACGCTTGAAGCGACAGCAAAGTAGCCATCTCGCTCCGTCGAGATGAGCAAAGGACTCTCGCTCACGCCGGGGCTTGCAGGGCGCTGGGTTCCTCTCGCGGAGCGAGAGGACTACTTTGCTTCGCGGAATGGCTGCCTCTGGGACTTCCGCTTCACTTCAAGCTGAGCTTCGTGATCTCCTCGCTGCTCAATGCCTTGCCAAACACCGCCACTTCATCCAGGCGGCCTTCCCAGTTGTCGGTGTTGTCGCTGCGGCCGGCGAGGAAGACGGAAGGGATATTAACGGCGGGTGCCATCGCTTCGAGGTCGAGGATGCCATTCACATAGACGAGCACCTTGCCGCCCTTTCGCACGAGGGCGATGTGCTGCCAGGTCCAGCGTGGCAGCTCGGTCTTGCCGACGAATTGGGCTTCACCGACTTGCAGCACGAGCTTGCCGGTGTTTCCGCTTTTGCCGCCGATGCCGAGGTGCTCGCCGAAGGCGCTCACGCCGTGGTTGTGATCGCGGGAGTAAAACCAGCCGCAGAAGTCGCGGGCGTCATTCGGCATGCCGTTCCAGATCCACAGCGAGAGCGTGTAGTCCTCGCCGAGCTGCGTGAACTCGCTGGCGAGGCGGCCACCGACGAAGTGTGGGGTGCGATTGATCTCGCCGCCGCAGAATTGAGCCGCGTGCGGGCCATCGAGGTAATAGGCGACACCGCCTTCGTAGGCGGCGTGATGCTGATGCTTGCTCGAATCGGTGGCGATGGGGCCGGTGAACTCGTTCAAGCGCCAGTGAGCAATCGGGCCGAGGGCCGCGGTGGCTTTCGTCGCCGGTCCGGCGCTGAGGTGCCAGGGCTTGCGCGGGGCCTTGCTCACCGTTTCGAGCAATCCGATGGCGGCCTGCGTGATCTTCGGCTCGGCCATGACCTCAAGACCGGCGGAACGGGCCGCCCAGGTGTTGTAACCGCCCCAGGCGTGCATCTCCGGCGGCGGGATGTAGCCATCGCCGCCGTTCGCCAGCTCGATGACCATGGTGTGCGGTAGCGGGCTGGCGGCTTTGATCTTCAGGCCGGTGATCGCGTAGGTCTCATTCGGCGTGGTGGCGATGCCGATGGGGCCGATGCGCAGGGCCTGCACGACGATCTCCGTCTGCTGGCGCTCATGCAGGAGGATCTGCTCGCGGGCATAGACCTCCGTCGGCGTCTTCGCCAAACGATCGCCCATCTCCGCGACGATGCGCTGGGCCCATTCGAGGCGCTGTTTGTCCGGCACGCGGTATTTCAGAGTCATGCGCCGTTCCGCCATGGCGACATCGACATCGCTGCGATACTCGATTTGCGTGTAAGCCTTCATCGCGATGTCGAGCAGGCCCTGCGTGTACTCGTCGATGGTCGGTTTCGGGCGGTCTTTCTCCGGCACTTTGTAATCGACGCGGTAGATGTCACCGCTGCAACCGTGGGACATGATGCCGACCATGCCGCCCTGCGGGTCGATGCGCTGTTTGAGGCCCTCCGAGAAGAGGCCGAAGTAGTCGGCGCTGATGTCCTTGTCGCCAAAGTAGTGCATGGAAAAGTTCGCCAGCACAGCGAGCGGCTTGCCCTCGGCGCTCTGGATGGAGATGAGCGAGAGATCGGGGTCCTCGGGGCCGGATTCGCCCGTCACATCATCCCACACGCGACCCGCGTGCATGTTGGCCCGCACCGTCAGGTTGCCGAAAGGGTCCTCTGTCACGCGATCAGGCCGTTTGATCCACTGACGCAGCGCGGTGAAGGCCGCCGCGTCCTCCTTCGCAAAACCGATGCGGGCCGGTTTGAGGGCCTTTTGCGCCGCTGCAATGGCTTCGACGAGTTTCTCCTTCAAAAAGGGCACATAAGCCGGATCGGCCTCCGTGCCGAGACAGCCCATCGAAGCCGGTGCCGTGTGCGAATGCGTGGCCGAGATAAGCATGTGATCGGCGGCGATGCCCGTTTTCGCAGCGGCAGCCTTCTTCGCGTCGTCGAGCAACTCCCGCCCCATCATGCAGCTATCCACCACCACAATGGCCACCGACTCCTTTCCATCCGTGGCCACGATGGCGCGGGCATCCACGCGGGTGTTGATCTTGTCGATGTAGCGGCTGAGCATCCCGCCATTCACCAGCACCGGCAGCTTCGGCGGCGTGATGTCAATCACTGCCGCCCCGGCCTGGAACTCCGCGTGCAGCGGTTGAAGAGCGAGAAGAGCAAGCAGCGGGAGAAGTCGGCGGATCATGGTCCGGAGAATACGGGGGCTATGTCACAAGCCTTTTACGAGAAGTTGGTGCACGAAGTCTTGTTACTCCTTGCAATCCGCTCGACGCCATAAACGATGTGTAATGAGATCCTACAACCTTAGTCAGATTCGTGAGTGGCTCGATAGTTCGGCATTCTTTGAGCATGATAAAGAAGAGCTGGAGGATATTCGCGAGACAATTGGACGTCGACTCGCAGATATCGAAGATGAAATGGATTCCGCCGATCGTGGCTACCATAATGCTGAGCCAGTCAATCCAGGAGACGTGTGGACAATAGGATTGGGCTATTCGGAGAAGATTAGAGACTACGCCGTAATCGCAGTTCCGAATGATGCGCGAAACTTGGCTATCGTGGTGCCCAGCACAACCGTGATCCGTGGTTCTGCATTTGAGATTCAGAGGAGCAAATCCTCAAAGAAGAGCGTTTGGAATGTTCCTGGGCTTCTGTCCCTCGATGTCAGCAAAATCAGATCTGGCAAAAAAGTTGGAACTGTAGGTCTAGAAGAGCTTCTCCAGATTTTGCAGGCAATTGATGCGGCGCTGAAACTATCTGAGCAGTTCGAATCTATTCCGAAACTGATGGAGGCAGCGGCTCGCAAAGCGAATAAACCGAAGAGCATTTTTGCCTACATTAAAGAGGAAGAGCACCAAATAGAGTAGGCGAGCAGGAGGAGATCACACAAAATCCGTGATCGAGCCGAACTCGGCGTCGAAGAGGCGGCGGTAGGTGCGGAAGGCGAAGCGGTCGGTCATGTTGGCGATCCAATCGCAGACGAGGCGGGCGCGAGTTTTGGCATCCGGCGCGGTGGCGATCTCCGTTTCGAGGGCTTCGGGCATCAAACGGAGGCCTTTAGGCTGGGCGGGCTCGATGTAGCGATCGCGAAGCACGCCGAAAAGCTGCTGGAGAATGTAGTCGGCCTTGTGATCGAGCTGCTGGAGCTGTGGGCTGCGGAAGACGAGTTCGAGAGAGATTTTTTTATGCAGATCGGCGCGGGCACGCAGCGCGGGATCGATCTGAAGCTCGAACTGATGACGGCGGGTGCTGGCGCTGAGGAAATTTGCGGTGGGGACGAGCTTCGTGGCGCGGATGCAGTCGCCGATGAGGCGATTCAGGCGGCCTTCGACGCGGTCTTCACGCATGGCTTTGCAGAGGAAGGCGACCCACTCGGCCTGCGAAGCGTCGAGGGACTGTTTTTCGGCCCAGCGTTCCAGGTGGGTGACGTTGATGAATCCGGCGCGGATGCCATCGGCGAGGTCGTTGAGCGAGTAGGCGGTGTCGTCCGCCCAGTCCATGATCTGGCATTCGATGCTCTTGAAGCCGTTGCGGGGCTTGCCGGGTGTGAGTTCGACGGGGAAGGCCTGGCCGCCCATGGCGAAATCGAGCCAGGTTTCCTGGTCGTCGTAGAGGTAGTGGTTGGTTTTGCCGGCGGGGCGCTCGGTGAAGAGCGTTTTGTATTTCAGCACGCCATCGAGAAGGGCACGCGAGGGATTCATGCCAGCGCGGCCTTCGCTAAAGAGAGTCTGCGTGAGGATGCGGAGGGTCTGCGCATTCCCCTCAAAGCCGCCGTAGGGCTCCATGAGCCGGTGCAGCGTGCGCTCGCCCGCATGGCCGAAGGGCGGATGGCCGAGGTCGTGGCTCAAGCAGGTGCTTTCGACAAGATCGGGGTCGATGAAGCATTCGTCATCGAGCACGCCGCCCTGCTGGCGGAGCCATCCGCAGATGCTGCGGCCGATTTGAGCAACCTCGATGCTGTGCGTGAGCCGCGTGCGGTAGAAGTCGTATTCGCCGGAGAGGAAGACCTGCGTCTTGCTCTGCAAACGGCGGAAGGCACTGCTGTGGATGATGCGGTCGCGGTCGATCTGGAAGGCGCTGCGGTATTCGCCGTCGAAGACTTTACGCTCATGGAGCGTGGCGGTGTCGAAGGCGTTGTAGAAGCGGTTGGCGGGCATTTCGGATGAGGCTAGCGCAGGTTTCGGCACGGCGGAAACATGAAAAAAGGGCGGATCGTGATGATCCGCCCTTCTCGTGTGATTTCTGGCTGTGCAGCTCTTAGACTTCCTCACCGACGGCGTAGCGCACGAAGCGACGCACGACGAGGTTTTCGCCGAGTTCGGCGATCTTGCTCTTCACGAAGTCACCGATGGTCTGGTCGGGGTTCTTGATGAAGGCCTGCTCGAGGAGGCACTGCTCGGCGAAGATCTTGTCGATCTTGCCCTGCACGATCTTCTCGATGATGGCGGCGGGCTTGTCCTTGATCTGCTCAGCGGCGATTTCCTTCTCCTTGGCGATGAGGGCCTCGGGGATTTCTTCGCGGCGGATGAATTTCGGGCTCGCGGCAGCGATGTGAAGGCTGATGTCGCGCACGAAGGCCTGGAAGATTTCGTTGCGGGCAACGAAGTCGGTCTCGCAGTTCACCTCGATGAGCACGCCGATGCGGCCTGCCATGTGGATGTAGGAGGAGATGATGCCTTCCTTGGTCTGGCGGTCGCCTTTGGAGCCGGCCTTGGTGATGCCCTTCTTGCGAAGGATGGTTTCGGCCTTCTCGATGTCGCCACCGGCTTCAGCGAGGGCTTTTTTGCAATCCATCATGCCTGCGTTGGTCTTTTCACGCAGGGCCATGACGACTTTAGCGGAGATTTCTTCTGCCATGATCGGTCTGGGGTTGGGGGATAAAGGTTTACTTCTTCGCTTCGGCCGTGGCGACGATGACGGGGTCGATCAGCTTCTGCAGGATGATGCGGATGGAGCGGATGGCGTCGTCGTTGGCGGCGATCGGGTAATTGATGAGGGAGGGGTCGGCGTTCGTGTCCACGAGGGCCACGATCGGGATGCGCAGGCGGCGGGCTTCGGCGACGGCGATGTGCTCGCGGGCGGCATCGACGATGACGACGGCGTCAGGCAGGCGGTCCATGTGGCGGATGCCGCGGAGGTTGCGCTCGAGCTTGATGCGCTCGCGGTTGAGGGAGGCGAGCTCCTTCTTGGACATCTGCTTGAACTCAGGCTTCTTCTCGATGTCCTCGAGGTAGTTCAGGCGGGCGATGGATTTGCGCAGCGTCTCGTTGTTCGTGAGGGTGCCGCCGAGCCAGCGGTGGTTCACGTAGAACTGGTGGCAGGCTTCCGCGGCCTGTTTTACGGCTTCTTGGGCCTGGCGCTTGCAGCCGACGAAGAGGACCTTCTTGTTCTTGCGGGCGAGTTCGCTGAGGAAGTCAGCGGCCTTGTCGATCTGATTGACGGTCTCCTCGATGTTGAGGATGTGGATGTTGTTGCGGGAGCCCATGATGAATTTTTTCATCTTGGGGTTCCAGCGCTTGGTCTGGTGTCCAAAGTGGACGCCAGCTTCGACGAGTTCGGCGAGTACGGGGGATGACATGTGGTATCTGAGGTGCCTTTTCTTCCGCACACACTCACGAGGAGCATGCTCTGGCCCGCGAAGGGGCTGATTCGGTGGATCGGGCTGCGTTTCGGCCTTTGTCCCGACCAACATGGCCGGGCGAAAGGGGCCGCGATGGTAGCGGCGACCACCCCGGCGGCAAGCGGTTTTTAGCCCTGAAACGGCCGCCAAAGGCCTCAAAGCAGCGAAACGGGGTCCACATCCCACACGACGATCACATCATCCGGCAGGGTGATGGAGCGCAGGACCCGGTGGATATGCGCAGTGAGGGCACGAATGCGGGGCGTCCTGAGCAGGAGGTGAAAGCGGAACTGGCCGTGGGCCTTTGCCAGCGGGCTGGGAACGGGCTCTCCCATGACGACCTCGTCTGGCAGGCCATCTGCGAGGCGGCGATGGAGTGTCTGAAGGGCAAATTCGGCGCGGGCCTGGTGCTTTCCCCGGCTGCTGATGAGCACGACGTGGCTGAAGGGCGGGTAGCGGAAGGCCTGGCGGTGCTCGAGCTCCTGCTGGGCAAAGCCTTCAAAGTCATTGTGCCGTGCAAACTGCACCGCCGGGGTATGTGGCGCATAGGTTTGGACCATGACCTCGCCCTTCAGCTCGCCTCGTCCGGCCCGCCCGGCGACCTGAACGAGGAGCTGGAAGGTGCGCTCGGCGGCGCGGAAGTCGGGGAGGTTCAGCGCGATGTCCGCATTCAAAACGCCGACAAGGGTGACATTCGGGAAGTCGAGCCCTTTGGCGATCATTTGCGTGCCGATGAGCAAATCGAGCTTTTGAGCGCGGAAGTCGCGCAGCATGTCGCGGAGCTGGTTTTTCCGCTGGATGGTATCGGTATCGACGCGGGCGATGCGGGCCTGCGGAAACAAGGCACGCACGGCCTCCTCGACGCGCTCGGTGCCGAAGCCGGCGAATTTGATGGCCGGGTCAGAACAGGAGGGGCACTTCGAGGGCGGCAGTCGGCGGGCGCCGCAGACGTGGCAGACGAGGCGGTGATCATGCTTGTGGAGGGTCATCGGCACGCTGCAGTCCTGGCACTGGACGGTCTCGCCACATGCCGTGCAGGTGAGGGAGGTATTGAAGCCGCGGCGGTTCAGGAAGAGGATGGTCTGCTCTCGCTTCTCAAGCCGCGTGGTGATGGCTGCGTGGAGCTTTGCCGAGATCATGCCAGCGTGCTGCGGGGCCACGGCGGTGCCTTTTCGCCGCTCGAGGCGCATGTCCACAATGCGGATGTAGGGCATCGTTTTGCCATCGGTGCGGCGGGTGAGACGCAGGAGCTCGTATTTGCCGCGGGTGGCATTTTCGAAGGACTCCAGACTCGGCGTGGCACTGCCGAGCAGCACGACGCAGCCTTCGATTTTCGCCCGCACAACCGCGAGGTCGCGTGCGTGGTAGCGCGGGGTCTCGTCCTGCTTGTAAGAAGGCTCGTGCTCCTCATCGACGATGATGATGCCCATTCTTTCCAGCGGGGCAAAAATCGCGCTGCGGGCTCCGATGACGATGTCGGCGCGGCCTTCCTGGACCTTGAACCACTCGTCGTGACGCTCGCCATCGCTGAGGTGGCTGTGCAGGACGGCGATGCGCTCTTTGCGATCTGAAAAGCGAGATTTGAAGCGCTCGATCGTCTGAGGCGTGAGGCTGATCTCCGGCACCAAAACGAGGGCGGTTAGGCCGCTTTCGAGCACTTGGGCGATGGTTTGAAGATACACCTCGGTCTTCCCGCTGCCGGTGACGCCATGCAGAAGCAACGGCCGGGCTTCCGCGGGCTTCGCCAGCGCTTTCGCCGTCGCATCGACAGCCTCCTGTTGCTCTGCGGTGAGCGTGAGAGCCTGCGAAGGCATGAATTCCTCATCTTGAAAGGGATCACGCTCCACGCGGGCCTCGGTGCGGGAGAGCCAACCTGCTTTGAGCAGCGGCTTGATGATGCCGGCAGCACGTGCCAGATCGCGTCGCAGCGTGCTGAGGGTGATCTCGCCTCCGGCAGCTTTGACGGCGTCGAGAACACGAGCCTGCATCGGGGCGGTTTTGAGCATCTTTTCCCACACGTCCTGCGGCGGCATCGAGAGGAGGCTGAGCCGGCTTTCCTTCAAAAACGTCTCAGGCTTCACCCGCACGACCTGCGGGAGCATGGTGCGCAGCACCTGATGCCGGGGGATGATGTAATATTCGGTCATCCATTTCGCCAAGGCAAGCAGCCCAGACGTGAACATGGGCTTCGAGCCCACCAGTGAAATGGCCTCCTTGAGCTTGCCACGATGCGGAGAGTCCCCCCGCACCTCCATCACCACGGCTGGAACGCTTTGGCGTTGCAATGGCACCAACACCCGTGAACCAACCGTGAGCCGTCCGGCGAGCATAGGTGGCACCAAATAGTCCAATTCTAGGGCGGCGGAGCCTTCTAGCTGCACTCGAATGATGCTAGTGGGCGAAGAATCAGGCTCTGGATTTTCCGCCTGCGGCACAAGGCATGTCTTTTCCCCGAACAAATCGCGCTCGATGCCTTCAGGCTGGGAAGATGTCACGGAAGGCTTCATGCCAAAAAAAACCTCCCGGCTCACGCCGGGAGGTTCAACCGAAAAGGTTGTGAATCGCGCGAGGCGATTAGAAGCGGACGCTGAGGGTCACGCCGCCCATGAGGACGCTCTTGAAAGGAGTGTCGTTCACAGCAGGGCCAGCGACCAGATTGGTGGTGGTGCCGAGGGGCAGGTTACCAGCGATGTAGGGCGTCAGAGTGGCGCGGCTGTTGAGCTTGATCGGGAAGCGGAGACCGGTGCTGATGGCTGTCCAGCCAGTGATACCGTTGCCACCGAAGTTGCCGCCAGGGATGAGGGCATTGCTCTTGTTGAACTGCCAGTTGAAGTTCTTGCCGTAGCCGACGTTGAAGAAGGGAACGATGCTGATGGAATCGGTGACCGCAATGTTGGTGTTGAGGTCGAGGTCGAAGTACCAGGAGTCGTTGACGAAGTCGTAGTTGGCGCTGGAAGCGACGTTGATCGGGCCGAGAGCGGTGGCGAGGCCAAGGCTGACTTCCTGACCGTCGTTCATGTTGCCGACGGTGTTGAAGTCACCCATGTTACGGAAGTAACGATAGCCAAGGCTAAGGGTCACAGGGCCCAGGTCCTGCTGGACGGCGGCACCGAGTTGGAGACGCTGCCAGGACATATCACGGGAACCAGCGAGGGCGAGGTGATCTTGGTCACCAGCGAGGGATCCATAGTTCACGTCCCAAGCAAGGCGGGTGCCTTCCACGAGCGGGATAGCGCCACCGAGGGAGCCGTCGATCCAGTGTTGTCCAAGGTTCGCACCACGCCAGACGGCATTGGTGTGGTAGCCGAGGCCGACGTTGACACCGAGGTCATCGTTCACGGGCTGCACAGGGGCAGGATTTTTGGGGGCGGGGGCGGTTCCGGCCACAACGGGAGTGGCGGCCAGTGCCAAGAACCCCAGCGTCTTCAGCAATGCATTCAATTTCATAGTCTGATCAGGTTGGTTTGGTTGGTTGGTTGAGGTCGGACACTCGCATGGTTCGAGCTTCAAGCGTCTTGCTCGAAGCACGAATTACGTGCGCCGTTAGAATCAAAAACTAGCAGGGGCTGTAATCGCTGAAAAGTATAATTTTCACTTTTTTGCACTTTTCGGCCCACAGACTGCTCTTGACTTGTTCTTTTTGCTCTACGCTAAACAAACCGGCAAAAGTGCGGCGACAACCATTTCAAAGACCCGCTCTGACATGCCCGCCAGCTTCTCCGCGCATTCACTTGGCCGTATAACCACCGTCAACCGGTAGATTGACAGCCGTGATGTAGCGGGAGGCATCACTCAGCAGGAAGATAACGGCACCTCCCAGATCCGTATCGTCTGCCATTCGGCCCAGCATGGTGTGCTCGCAATAACGCTTCAGGAACGGCTCCGGCTGATGATTGAAAAAGCCGCCGGGAGCCAAGCAGTTCACACGGACTCCTTTGGGGCCGTAAAGAGCCGCGTAGAAACGTGTGAGGTTTGCCATGCCACCTTTGTGGAAGAAGTAGTCTGGCGGCATGTCGCCCATGGCTGTGCCTTCATAAAGCTCGTAGCTGGGGCCGATCAGGCCCTGAATGCTGCCGATGTTCACGATGCTGCCACGACCGGCTTCGGCCATCGTCTTGCCAAAGACATGGTGCATCAGCATCACGCCAGTGGCGTTCACTCGCATGGATTCGGTAAACTGGGCAGCGCCTCCGTTCACTCCTTTCATGGGGCGGAGCACGGCATTGTTCACGAGCCCGTCGAGCGGGCCATGCCGTGAGATCACCCGGTCGTGCAAAGCCTCCACCGAGGCTTCCTCGCCTTGATCGAGCGACTCGGCGAAGACCTGATTCCCCTTGGCCGTCTCCTGATCGGCGACCACTCGAAGCTTCGCAACATCACGTGCCGCAAGGATCAGTGTCGCGCCAGCATCGGCCAGCATCGAGGCGAGCCCGCGGCCGTAGAGGCCGGCGCCGCCGGTGAGCAGGATGGTTTTGCCGCGAAGGGAAAAAAGGTCGGCTGACATGGCTTGGACTACTTGGATCGATAGATGGAGTCGCTTTGCGAAGAGCCGGCGGCACCGCCAAAGTCGCTGACGAGCTTCTTGAAGGCGTTGCCGAGTTCCAGCACATCGGCACCGAGGGTAAAGACCCGCGTGCCTTCAGCGACAACGTCTTCCTTCTGGCCATACAAAGAGGCCACGGCAGGGTATTTGCCGTGCTTCAGGGCCGCGGCGGCCACCTTTTTGCGGGCGGCCACCACGTCGGTATGCGTGGCCTGGCCCAGCTTTCCGATGCGATGACTGAAATCACCCGCTCCGAAGAGCAGCATGTCAAAACCGGGCACGGCGGCGATATCTTCCACGACCTCCAAAGCCTCCGGGCTCTCGATTTGAAGAATGACAAACTTCTCCGTGTTGCAGTGGTGGGCGTAGTCAGCCAGCGGCACCTGGCAGAAAAGACCGTCCATGTTCCCCGCGTCCAGCGCCTTGCTGCCCAGCGGCCGGCAACGCACCATGTCCACGACCTGCCGGGCCTCGTCCGCGCTGGTCACATGTGGCACCATGATGCCGGTGGCATCGCATTCAAAGGGCTTCACATACTCGCTGTATCCGCCTTTGTTCACCCGCACGATCGTGTCGAGGTCGTGCAGCTTCGCGGCCCGCACCTGATGCTCGAGATTGAGCCAGTCATTCGGCACGTGCTCATTGCAAAGCCATACCGCGCTGGCTCCGGCGAGCCCGGCCAGCTCCACGATGCGGGGGTCACCCAGATTGAGCTTCAAAACGGTGCTATTCTGACCCGAGCGGAGCTCGCGGAGGATGCGGGAGGGGCGGAGTTTCATGCGGAGGAAGGCTGGAAAGGCAGGCTATACAGCCAGCCGGTGGCCGACGCCGACATTTTCATGCGGTCACTTTGGAATACCAAAAAAAGGAGCCCATCGCCGTTTGCACAACGCCAAAACAAGCGCACTCTGCCCGCCCCTTCCCCCCGTAAAAAGCCCCAATGAGTGCCTCGCTCCCCTACCGCGCCAACGCGGACTTCCTTGAGTCGAAATACATCGACTGGAAAAAAGACCCTGCCTCCGTCGAGTCGCTGTGGTCGTCGTTCTTTGAAGGTTTCGAGCTTGGCATGGCCAAATTGGCCGCTCAGCCCGCGAAGGGCGCTGAAGGCACTCTGTCTGAAAAGACGCTGAGCTTCCGCATGCGGGTGACGAACGCGATTCATCACTTCCGCGCTCTCGGTCACACCGCCGCGCATCTCGATCCGCTCAGCGCCCAAGGGCCGGAGATCGCGTCGCTCTCGCTCGCGGGTCTTGGTTTCACGGATGAGGAGCTCGAAGAGGACGTGCAGACGCACATGTTCCGCGGCGGTCAGCCGATGAAGCTCAAAACGATGCTCGGCGAGCTGCGCCGCATCTACTGTGGCAAGACGGGCTTCGAGTTCTGGCACATCAACAACCCCGAAATCCGCGCCTGGCTTCTCGACCGCATCGAAGTCACCGAAGCGCCGAAACCAGCCGCGAAGGAGCACATCGACGCGTTGCGCTGGCTGTTGGAGGCAGAAAGCTTCGAGCGCTTCCTGCATCGTCGTTTCGTCGGCCAGAAGCGTTTCTCCGTGGAAGGCGGCGAGAGCATGCTCGTGGCCTTGGAAACCATTCTCGAAGGCCTGCCCGCTACCGGCGGCAAAGAAATCGTCATGGGCATGGCCCACCGTGGCCGTTTGAGCGTGCTGGCGAATTTCCTGCGCAAGCCGCTGGAGTATCTCTTCTACGAGTTCAGTGAAAACTACGTGCCCAACATGGTCAGCGGCGATGGCGACGTGAAATATCACCTCGGCTTTGAAACCGTGCGCCAGACCAGCAGCGGTGATTCCGTCGGCGTGATGCTCGCTCCGAATCCGAGCCACTTGGAAGCCGTCGATCCCGTGGTGGAAGGCATGGCGCGTGCCCGCCAGCGTGCGCTGGGCGATACGAAGGAGCGCAAGAAAGTGGTCCCGGTGCTCATCCATGGTGATGCGGCCTTTGCCGGCCAGGGACTCGTCGCCGAGGTGCTGAATCTCTCGCAGCTTCCCGGTTACCGCACCGGCGGCACGATCCACGTCATCGTGAACAACCAGATCGGCTTCACCACGATGCCGGAGGACGCCCGCAGCTCGCACTACTGCACCGACGTGGCGAAGATGATCGAAGCGCCCGTCTTCCATGTGAATGGCGATTGCCCGATGGAGGTCGTCCGCGCTGCGAAGCTCGCTCTGGAGTTCCGCCAAACCTTTGGCCGCGATGTCATCATCGACATCGTTTGCTACCGCCGTCACGGTCACAATGAGACCGACGAGCCCGGCTTCACACAGCCGAACATGGCCCGCAGCATCGCGCAGCATCCGTCCACCGCGACGCTCTTCCGTCTCGATCTCGCCAGCCAGGGCGTGCTCGACGAAGCCGGTGCCGCCGCGTTGCAACGCGAGCTCGATGACGAACTCGAAGCCGGCGTCAACACGCTCGCCGAGAAGGACAAAAGCGCCAACGGCGGCAATCCTTTCGAAGGCAGCATGGCCATGCCGCAGCCTGCCTATGACTACGAACCGGTGAAGACCGGCGTGGAGATGAAGAAGCTCAAAATCGTGGCCGAGCGCCTGCTCGAAGTGCCGGAGAGCTTCAATCTGCATCCCACCATCGCGAAGCGCTTCCTCGCGGCCCGCAAGAAGGCGGTGGAGGCTGGCGAAGGCTTCGACTGGGCCTACGCGGAGTCGCTGGCCTTTGGCACCCTGCTCACGGAAGGCCACGGCGTGCGCCTCAGCGGCCAGGACGTGCGTCGCGGCACCTTCAGCCATCGCCACAGCGTGTTTTATGATTCGCAGACGCGTGAACGCCACATCCCGCTGAACAATTTGCAAGCCGAGCAAGGCCGCTACTGCGTGTACAACTCACTCCTGTCCGAAGCCGCCGTCCTGGGCTTCGACTACGGCTACTCGCTGCTCGCCAGCAACCTGCTCGTCTGCTGGGAGGCGCAGTTTGGCGACTTCGTGAACGGAGCGCAGGTCATCATCGACCAGTTCATCGCCTCCGCCGAAAGCAAGTGGCAGCGCCCCTCGCATGTGACGCTGCTTCTTCCGCACGGCTACGAAGGCCAGGGCCCCGAGCACTCCAGCGCCCGCCTGGAGCGCTTCCTGCAGCTCTGCGCCGGTGGCAACATGCAGGTGTGCAATTTCACCACGCCTGCGCAGTATTTCCACGCCCTGCGCCGCCAGCTCAAGCGCAGCACCCGCAAGCCCCTCGTCGTCATGACGCCGAAGAGCCTCCTGCGTCATCCGAAGTGCGTCAGCAAGCTCGCCGACATGGCCGAAGGCACCACCTTCAAGGAAGTGCTCGACGACGACCAACTCAGCACCGCGCCCGAACGTGTCACGCGCCTCATTTTGTGCTCCGGCAAGGTTTACTACGACCTCCTCGAATTCCGCGAAGAGCACAAAATCAAGAACGCCGCCATCATCCGCATCGAGCAGCTCTACCCGCTCAACTACGAGATGCTCAAAGAGATCGTCGCCAAGTATCCTCGTGCGCAGAAGAAGTGGATCTGGTGCCAGGAAGAGCCCCGCAACATGGGCGCCTTCTACTACATCCGCCCGCGCCTCGAAGAACTCAGCAACCACAAACTCCGCTACGCCGGCCGCGAACGCTCCTCCAGCCCCGCCGCAGGCTCCAAAGCCATCCACTCGCTTGAGCAAGACAAACTGGTCGAGGATGCCTTCAGCGTGTAGCCGCCCGAAGTGCTCAGTCCTCAGTGCTCAGTCTTCAAACTGTGCCACTGACCCAACTGAGCACTGAATACTGAGAACTGAGCACTTTCACCCGCAAACACCCTTTCCCCTCGCACACCATGGCTGACATCAAAATCCCCGCACTCGGCGAATCCGTCACCGGAGGCCAGATCGCCAAATGGCACTTCAAAAACGGCGACTTCGTCAAAGTCGGCGACATCCTCCTCACGCTCGAAACCGACAAAGTAGCCGCTGAAGTCACCGCCGAGGCCGCAGGCACGCTGACCATCGCCAAACAGCCCGGCGACGATGTCGTCATCGGCGACGTCGTCGGTCAAATCGCCGAAGGAGCCGCTCCCGCCGCCCCGGTCGAAGCTCCCAAACCCGCCGCACCAGCCCTTGCGGCCGCTCCCGCTCCCAAAGCCGAGGAAAAGCCCACCAACATCACCGAGTTTAAAGTCGTTCCGAAGCCTGAACCGGCTCCCGAACCCGCCGCGAAGCCTGCACCTTCCCCCGAAGGCCGCATCACGCGGAAGAAGATGACGCCGCTGCGCAAAAAGATCGCCGACCAGCTCGTCAGCGCCCAAAAGACCGCCGCCATCCTGACCACCTTCAACGAGTGCGACATGTCGAACGTCATGGCGCTGCGCAGCAAGCTCCAGGATGCCTTTGTCGCCAAAAACGGCGTCAAACTCGGCTTCATGAGCTTTTTCATCAAAGCCGTCGTCGAAGCCCTCAAAGCCGTCCCGCAGATCAACGTCCGCGTCGAAGGCGATGAAATCGTCCATCAGCACTACTACGACATCGGCGTCGCCGTCGGCACCGAGCGCGGCCTCATCGTCCCCGTGCTCCGCGATGCCGATCAGAAGTCCTTCGCCGAACTCGAGCAAGACATCCTCGGCTACGCCAAAAAAGCCAAAGACGGCAAACTCCAAGTCTCCGACCTCACCGGCGGCGTCTTCACCATCTCGAATGGCGGCGTTTATGGCTCTCTTCTGAGCACCCCGATCATCAACCCGCCTCAAAGCGGCATCCTCGGCATGCACAGCATCCAGCAGCGCCCCATCGCCGTCGATGGTCAGGTGGTGATCCGCCCGATGATGAACCTCGCCCTCAGCTACGACCACCGCGTCGTCGATGGCAAAGAGGCCGTCACCTTCCTCATCCGCGTGAAGGACTGCATCGAAAACCCCGCCCGCATGCTCGTGGGGGCTTGATCGCCCCTTTTCGAGTGTTTTCAAAGTTGGTCGGGCTGGCGGGATTCGAACCCACGACCTCTTCGTCCCGAACAAGAAACGAAGGCATTCGCCGCATGCAGTCTGAAATGATCTTTCGTCGCCAAACCACGCAGTGTCAAGGGTTTCAGGGCGTATCAGAAGCCGGACGACCTTACCCCATTTTGCCCCAAATGGCCCCATTTTTAGGCGGGGTGTTACTAAAGTGTTACTAAAGCCGAGGGCTCTCGACTCCTGATCGGTGGCGATGGATCAACGCAGCCGGAAGAACTGATTCAATCTCGCTATGCAACGCTGCTGCTCGATCACCCCTTCGCTTCAAATGATATGGATAGACTGGGTCTAGAAAAGTGCGTCGCCAAGCAGAAAAAGATTGCCCCAAATCACGCTCGCTCGTAATCTCACGTCACATCATGATCCATGATCGTGATGGGCTTCATTTGAGTCATTTGATCAACCTTTCTTGCTGAGAGGGTTGGTAGGGACAGTCAACGCGACTGTCATCGCGTCAACACTGCTTCCAAAATCATCAACACCTAACCTCGACACCAAAATTCGACAGCTCAAGGCTGGCGAAGAGTCGTGACAACGATGTTCCCGAAACAGGCGCAAGCCCGACGGGACATGATGAAATTAATACGGGCATTCGCGCACCTATGTCCTCACAAGCCGAGGCAAGTCCTCATGCCAAAAAGGTGCGCAAGTCATCGCAAATGAAACCCACATCGAGCCCGCAATGGCTCGCTTTCACAAATAACGACCCCACAGGGGCCATTCGAGCTAAGCTATGTTACAATGTTAACGAGACAGCGAGTGCTCTCGGCGTCTCATCCACCACGATCTATCGACTAACGGCTCGTGGCGTGCTCAAACCCTTGCGTCATATCCGGCATCTATCATTTCCGGTCGCGCAGCTCATCAGCATCGCTGGCGGAGATGGCTCCGTGATCAACGTGCCATCCAATGCCAAAAAAGATAGAAAAAACAAGAGACCGAAACCTGCCCCAACTCCTCCGGGGCCTCTAGAATATAACCCGAGCTGGCCGTTCCTACCGGGCCTGTCACCCGACGAGGTGCTGGCTAGGCAGGAAAAACGGAAAGGGGGTTGCCAATGATACGCACCCCATCTCCCAACCGCGCCATCACCATCGGCGACAGGCGCATCGGCACAGGGGCTTCGGCTACGCTGCACAGTATTATGAAGCGCATGCAAAAATGGGACACCAAGTTTCTCTACCGGGTGCTGCGCGAAAACAGCAGCCAACTGTGGAGGACCGCAGCTCAGCTCGTCATTGATGAGCGAATCGCTGAAATCCCGAAGGATGACCCACAAAAATAGAGGGGCCGTCACCAGAGAACACCGGCTGCCGGGGACTTCTTCGTCCCCGGCAGCTTACTCCGGTATCACACTCCAAACGTGCAGTTTTTCTGCACATCAACATGTATGATCGACACCATCACTTTTAATTGTTCCATACCAATAATCCCTGACCGCATCGAGGCACTGCAAGACGCACTCAAAGATAGCAAATCAAGCTCTAGTAAACAACACAAGGGCAACCGGATCATCAGATCCAGAAAATGGTCCTTCAGCCTGCCCGGCTTGCGCCTATTCTGCTCAGACACAGGTCGCCTCACCAAAATAGAATGCGAGTTACCCAGCCTACTTTGGGGTCACAATGGTAGGCTTATCCATGATCAGGACGCCATCGACAAAGCTCTTCAAGTGCTCTCGAAGCTACTCCGGTTCATCTCTCCAACAGATTCAAATGGAGAGTATTCCACCATTGACCTCGGTCATATCTGTCGGATCGACCTGACCTGGCAGTATGACCTCGCAGTTCAAGATTTGAAGGACCTGCTTCAGCATGCCAAGCACCCTCGCATACACAGTCCACCAGATCTATATGGCAACGGCAACCTCTGCTTTCATGGAAAGAACCTTCGCATCAGCATTTACGACAAGCTGAAGAAGGAAAAAAGCGGTGCCCCCAGACCAGCATCCGCTCAACATGCTTGCCGCGTCGAATGCCAGCTAAAGTCGAAGAAGTATATCGCCGCGCGGTTCGGCCTGAATTCTGATGAAGGCTTGCGAAGGCTAAACTTTGGTGATTTGTATGGGGTCTTCCGCGACCTACTGTTGGGCTTTGCACAACCGAGGCATCTGGCAAAAGCCCCCGCAAATGGGATTGATACCTTTCTAGCGGTCGAGGCACAGAGGGACCCTGACATTATTGCCCGCTACATCCATCAATGCGGACTCAGTAAGAGAACGGCATCTGATCTAAAGCACAAAATCACTGCTGCAAAACTGATGTCGTTCCATCTAACGCAGTTAGTTCCGACAGGGAGGCCTCCACCTCCGGTAGAAGTAATCCATCAAAAAACAGAAGAGAAATATCAGAAGCTCGTTCGGCAAAACAAGGAAGTCCTGGGCATTTTATGAGGAAATAAATTCACCAAGTCCATTCGCCTGCACGCCTGCGCCAGCAGGCAGGCGTGCAGGCAAGAATCAAAAAAGCAAATTTGTCTGCTGGTGCCATAGTGAGCGGATGCTAACGAAGCACCAGCGGGCAAATCGCATCGAAGGACAATGGCGAGCCTGCTGGCCATTATATGGAGATGCCCTTTATTGCCCATGTTCAACTATGAAGAGAGTTCATCCTTTGGGGGTACCGCTCCATTGCAGCGCGAAGAAAATAATCGAAATTCCCGCTTTTGAGGTCCAAAATGACGGCAACCGGAAGAGATATTATTCCCCATCGACTTTATAGCCTTTACTGTCGGTGGGAAACATCAAGATTTTCACCCGCTTATCGGGGCCCATGGCTCCGCTAAGCAGGTGGAAACGTTGGTTTTTGAAAAAACAGAAAGATCGACGGTAGTGCTCACAAGGGTGCCATCACGGTCGAAAACTGGTGTGCGCTGACGGGTTGTTCTACCGGGATTATTGCCTACGCATGCTCGCACTGGAAAATTGCTGCGCATTTCGCAAATTGTCGCTCATTTCAAAATGACGGGAGAATTTTGAAATTCGGTTTTTGTTCGCAGTCTTCGGTTCAGGTGCTGCCTCCATGCCTTAAACCGCTCATTTTCAGGTTGCGCCTGAAGATCGTCTTGAGAACGGGTCACTCCCACGGACCTCCCGGCTTCCATCGAAGTTGGAACTGTGACTTGTTGGCAGCAGCAGAAGCGGGCGGGAGGAGGAATGAAGCGGCAAAGTGGACAACTTGCTCAAGTGAAAGTGCTGGCTCCATTCTGACGGACTTTTTCCAGAATGCTTTCCATATCACCTGTCGGCTCGGGTCGGACCAGAAGAAATCACAAGAGCCGATATCTACACCATTTTATCAACTGCAATCGAATCAGTGCACTTCATCAAGTGACAAAACAATTCTGAATCCACAATCAACCGACCTCGTAGTGGATTTGACTTCGCAGCGAGTGGACGACATCAAATAGAACTGTGCGCTATAGTTCCAAGATCCACCGCGTGCCGGATGCCCCTCATGTTTCGGATTATACCAATCCTCACACATCTCGAACACATTACCCCCCAAGTCATAAATGCCGCGTTCATTTGCCCTAAAGCGCATGACCGGCGAAGTATGTGCAAAGCCATCCGTATATTGTTCAAAGAGAGGGAAATTAGACGGCAGATTCAGTGCCCGCACTTCAACGCCAGCGTAGTTGCCAACCAAATTTATAGGGGGGAACTGTCTACCCCAAGGATATACGCCAAGCACCTTTCCGCTTTTCTCTTCTGGCGGCAAGTCTTTGTCTTCTTTGTCTCCTATTCCGACCGCCTGACTCCATTCATGGTCTGTAGGTAGCCGATAGGTGTACCCGTCCTTCATGCTGAGCCATTTACAAAAAGCTTGAGCATCTTCCCAATTAACGCATGTCACAGGGTGTTCCCCTGATTGAGCAAATCCAAGATTGGACCATGAAAAACCGCTTCTGAAAGCCCATCCTTCAGAGGTGAGTGTCAATGGTGGGTTGTTGTTGCCATAATCAAATTTGGCATCGGAGACAAAGACGGCGAAATCAGCCACCCTGGTCTCGTGGATGCAAAAGAGAAATTTTGTTCCAGCCATAGGGACAAACTTCATCCCTAACGAGTTGGACCAAGGGTGTTCGATGGAAGCCTCGTTGGGGCGGTGTTGTCGCATCAGAATGCAATGAAATGTCCCGGTTCTGAACTCAAGGCCGCCGGTAACTTTGACAATGGTGAAGGGCCAGGAATCCTCACCGTCTTTGAATACACCTCGCGCCGATAAGTCTTCTGCAACTGCTTCTACTGCATAGATCCTACCATTAAATCGAAGAGTGCCAGACATCTTGTCGATGCCTGAATTCAGCACCAATTGCACATCTGTAGAGGTGAATAGTCCAACGAAAGAGTTTGGAGGAGAAGATTGCTGCGCTTGACGATCGCTGGCTGCAATTTGACTGTAGCAAAGAATCATCGAGCCGGCTAGTGCGACAGCACAGCAAAGTGCGGTGATGAGCCAAGAGTGGTTCTGCAACCTAATTCTGATTGATGGAGATCGTGCGTTGCTGGCCCATAAAGTCATGTGCAGAACATATGAGGGAACACACACACCGAAAGCTCCTCGACTAGCCCACTTTTGTTGGATCCTGAACCCATTTTGTTGGGTCTGTAGTAGTTTATCGGTCAGCACAGGCAGCAGTACACCATTAACAGAGTCCCAGTTCTCGTGCCCCAAAGCAGGCAAGACAAGGCCGAGATGACGAAATTCGGTTTGAACAACGATTGCATAGCTCAATCTGAAGGACATCGGCAGTGAAACTGTTGGGAGTGAATGAGCATATTCTTAGAACGCGTTACAAACGAAAGGATAAAGGTGATCGAGCGTTATGTGGTTGTGGATCGCTTTTATGATTTCAAGCGCGTTGATCGCATTCGTATGGGCAACAGGCTTGCCCGCATTACGAGCGTCACCGCCCAAAGGGTGGAGTACACTGACGAGGCTGGGCGCGCATGGTTTATCGATCTCGATGAATGTGCCCGCATCGGTTCCTGCTTGGAACATGCGGGCTTGTTTCCGCCGAGTGATGATCTGGATTGGGCCGCCGTGGCGACAGATGAAAGTCGTTGTGCCGAATCCTCAGCCGCCACCAGTGGCTGTGTGGGATTGCGAGGTGCCCTGGATGAGCCAGCATGGTTTCAGTTCCTCGACCAACGGCGGACTCAATTCGAGTTCACTGATGGAAGAGCCCTGTATGCAGAGTTGCTGAACCCGATGGGGCGAATGACCTTTGATGCCTGTTGATCCCAGGCAGAGCTTGCGTTTGAGGCGATTGGGGCTTCGCAGGATGAGGGCAGCGACAGACAAGAGCGGCTCAGCATTGTGACTTTCTGCCGAAGGCGTGACGCTCGATAATCCTTACACAGGCAATTCACGTCATCCTGATCACGATGAAAACACCCTCTGCTATCCCGGCCTTCTTCTTGTCCTCGGTGCTTATCATTCTGAGCGGTTTCGAGAGCGCGTGGAGCCAGCCGAGTGATCGGACCAGCACTTACAGCATCACGGGCATCGCCATCAATGATGTGCTGAACGTCAGATCTGGACCTGGGATGAATTTCCCAATCGTGGCCAAGCTCTCCGATGGTGATGGTGGCGTGCGCATCACGGGGGAAAGTGTTGTCAATGGAGAAGACGACTGGGTGCCGATCCAGTTCCCAGGCGGGAAAGGTTGGACCCGTCCGAAGTTTTTGACCTTGTCACCAAGCCGTATTGAAGCCCAGGAAGCCAGTGGTATCCCGGCGGGATTTGAAATCCCCGAGTCAAGCCGATCACCCAACGGCAAGTATGGCGTGCTGGTGCCGAGCGAACTGAAGGATGACAAGTGGCCGGCCAGTGATCAGAATAAACTCGTCGAGATCGCCACAGGCCGTGTTTTGGCCGTTATCCGAGGACAGACTGGTGTGGCAAACGTGGGGAATCACGCTCTGGTCCCGAAGTGGTCCGCCGACAGCTCCCTGCTTCTCTGGGAGGTTGCTGGAGACTGGGAACCTGTTGCTCTGGCATTGCTGAAAATTGACCGTGGCACGGTAAAGTGGCAGGTGAATATCAAGAAGGAGGCGCAGCAGGCCGCCATTGCTGCTGCCTTTGCTGCGGACCACACCACTGCCGAGAAAGCCAGTGAGTGGAACTTGAGTCATCGGCCGCGATTCCCCAACACGCACGGCTTCCAAATCTGGGTGGAAGCGGGCGGGAAGGATGCCGAAGGCCGTCAGAAACCTCCAGTGCTGCCGCTGTCCGTTCATGCAGCGTTGGAAACTCGTCCACCGCGCACAGCAGATTTTCCTGATGACCTTTCCATGGCCATCGAAGTTGATGGCCAAATCACAAGGGATGGCGAATTTGTGGAGATCACCTTTAAGCCACTCGCTGGCGATGAATCCAAGGTTTATCGTGTAACCGGCATTGATTCCGATGATGTGCTTAACGTCAGGTCTGGTCCAGGCGCGAATTATTCCATTGTGGCCAAGTTTCTTAATGGCAAACGAGGATTCCGGATCACAGGGCAAAGCGTCAACAACGGAGCGGATGACTGGGTGCCCATTGAATGGGAGACCATTGAAAATGAAGACGGGAAGGGCAAGGGGTGGACTCGGCCAATGTATTTGGCAGAGGAATCCGACTCATGGAAGCCCAACGATAACAGGCCACTGGCCACCAAGCCACCCCCAGTTAAGGAGCCTGCGTCGGAGGCTGGCAGTCCAGTTTCATCACTCAGATTCAGATTTGATGGTGAATTCATTCCCAGTTGGAGCAGCACTGTCCCAAAATCCATGGGAACTTACAAAGGAAGGACGATCACGATCACGATTGCTAAAGCAGCCGGAGCATCCAACGAGCGCCCACCTGCGAAGGATCTCGCGCTGCTCGACACCATTCTATTGCGACTTCCGCAGGTTCTCGCGGCAGCGGAGAAGGCCATCACCCATTTCAACAAAGAAGCGGAAAGCAACTACATCGAAAGGCCGAACATCTACATTGGAGACCCGGGGCCGCATGAGACTTGGGTTTTTACCGTCTACGAAAAAGATGCGGATGATACTGAGGGGCTCAGCCTGATGTTTTCCGGAACGGAATTTGTGGAGATCGCTGACCCACCCTTCTGACCATCCCAAATGGAGCACAACATAGAAGCGCAACACCCATGAAACGCCGCCCCAACCCTACTTTAGCCGGTTCACTATCCTCGATGTTGTTCCTGTTGCTGATGTCTGTCGCGACCGCAGGAACAAACACGATCGAAACCCCGACCTACTCCACCGCTGATGGCAAGCATCGCGGTGACATCACCGTCACCCCGTTGATGTCCAATCAAGTGGCCGACAAGATGGGGAAATTTAGGTTGAGTTACTCGCTTTGGACACTCGTTGGAGAACCGGTGCAGGACTACCTGTTTTCCTGGGACTGGCCCAAAGGCGAGATCACCGTCGGCAACGCTATGATCGACGGCAAACAAGTTCCCGTCACGACGAAGGACTTGGCTAAATACCCGGACCTTTTGGGAAGATTTGTGGCGGTCAAACCAGTCGGCTTGACCTTGACCGCCAGCATCGATTTCTATCCCAAAGGGAAACCCGGGCAGGCCGCTTGGGCGGGACCGGAGTGGGTAGGCAGGCTGACCATCAAGCCCGATTTCATTCAGGCTGCTGGCAAGCCCGGCCTATCGTTCTCGCCGGGCAGCCCGGACTGGGCGGATTTCTTTTCGCTCATCCCGGTCAGCCACGAACCCGCCGGAAAGGCTGAACGGGCGCGCCTGCACAAGAAGATCTGGGCCGAGTCGAGGGAGGTGCGGCTGCGGAATCTTGAGATCACCCAGATCGAATGGCCTGACGGTGAGTTCACCAGCATTCTGCGTGACTACGCACGACTAGAAAGTCAGGAGGGTAAAATTGCTGACACCAAACCAACCGAACCCAAGGAACCCAAAATCAATCCTTTTGAGCTGGCAATTGCCAAGAACGCAACCAAAGCGGCAAATCCATTCGAGAATCCGGCACCCAAGACAGAATCTGCAGCACCGAATCTCACGGCGAGCCAAACTGGGCGTGGTTGGAAGTATCTAACGCGAGAAGAGTCAACAGCACCGAGTTTCCCGGCGACCCAAACTGGTATCCCCCAAACACAAACGAGCAGCACAAGCGCAGAAGCTCACTCAACTCATGATAGCAACACGCGGGTCATTTATGCGGTGGTGAGTAATTGGTTGTCTCCGGTGCTTGAGCACAGATTCCATTTAAGTGCATCTGGTGCCCCTGGCTGCGAGCAAAATCCTGAATGCCGGGAACAAATGGCAAAGGACAAAGCAAATCAACAAATCTTCAACGCCTTCCAGAGGAGTCGTGCATATGGAGTATTTAACATTGAATGGAGTCCAGGAACAGACATCAAGGCGAAGCAATTTGAGGTAGCAACTGACGCTCATAACGCCGGACGAATTTTGAGTTTGGGGGATATTATAGGTAAAGGTAACTTCAACGATATGGAGTCATGGGCCAAATCGGTTGCTGATGAAATGGTATCCCCTCCGCCGGGTTTTCGATTTTTTCGAAGTAACTACAATGTGCGTTACTACGCGAACCGCGCTGATGCCATCGCATCGATCAAGCCCTCCAACTTTCAAAAGATCGAAGCGGCGCGTCAACCAATGAGGCTAAAAGATGGAAAACAATGATGCTCCCCTTGTCACAAACAACACAGGCACAGAGCTAAAGGTTTGAGTGCCACATCGCTTTCAATTATGCAGGTGCGCCTCGCCAAAGTCAGAATCAACAACTCGAAACACTATACTCGGCGTCATGTGTGTCTTACTGCGTCAGGTATCAGGGCGCAGTCACCAACTTATTGCCGGAGACCGCTCCTAGTTGCCATCTTTTCCTTGTTAGCAGGGTTCTCCGCCGTCGCTGCTAATGAAGATCATCGGTTCTCTGCGCTCGAATCGGCCACTTACATTGGGCGTTTTGCATCCGATGAAGTCCTGCTCGAACTCGACCCGAGCGAAGAGACCGAAGTCAAAGGTCTGCTCAAAATGAATGGCACTCGGTATGTCGCCAAAGTCTTGGCGGAGACGGCGTCAGCGGAGGGGGCTTTCTCGGATGGCACAAACGGATGGCCCCTGAAACTGACTCCATCAGGCGATGGGCTCGATGTCAGTGCAGGCGCGTTCACTGGACACCTCAAGCGCTTGACGCCTAAGCCATTTGTCAGCAGATTCGTCTCAGGAACCGACAGTCCGCAGAAGATCGTCATTGAGTTCGATTCAGGGGGCACCACTCAGCGAGGCACCCTGAGTCTGGGTGACCAAGGGCTGCCATTCACCGGGGTCGTCACTGACGACACCCTTCAGGGCACTTTTACCAACGACGGCGAAGAATACCCATTCTCTGTGACGCGAGGGAAAGACGTGAGAAGCATCGAGTTCAAGACAGGTGCGTTCACGACAACGCTAACGTGTGGCATCATCTACGTGGTCACACCCGATAGTCTCATCCGCCTCCGCGCTCAGATGGGTGTCGTAGATGCGGCGCGCAGCCGACCAAGTGCCCAAGACGACAGTTATACCGTGACCGGAATCGCTGACGACGATATGCTCAACATCAGGTCCGGACCCGGAAAGGATTATCCCATCGTCGCGCAACTCGCCAATGGAACGGGGCAGGTGCGTATCACCGGAGAAAGCGTGATGAACGGCGATGCCGACTGGGTGCCGATCCAGTTTGCCGGCGGCAAAGGTTGGGTGCGTCCGAAGTTTCTGGTGGCGAAACGAGCGGACGCGTCTTCCCATAAGGTGGTGGATTCATCGCCTGCAAAGGAACTCCCAACCAACCTGCTCAAAAATGGCGATTTCCAGCAAAGGATGGCTAGGTGGGGCACAGGCAAGTATGAACCACGCGATGAATTGGCATGGGGTGCTGCCCGCGCCAGCTACAAACTGGACCACGACACCGCACACAACGAGTCCCCTTCGTTCACGATTGAGAACCGATCCCCACGTTCTGAGCACGTCTATCGAACCATGAGTCAAAGAATCACAGGCCTGAGACCGCACAGCACCTACCGGGTCGTCGTGTGGGCGAAAGCCAGGAATTTGGCGAACGATGCGGTCTTTATCACCACAGACCTTGCATGGAATGACCGAATTCGCTTGGGCTCAGGCACCTATGATTGGACGCCTTTTACTCAGAACATCACGACCCAAAATGCATCGTTCATTGACTTTCGAATTGTGATGGAAGACACGGGCACAATTTGGCTCGATGATCTCGGCCTTTATGAGCTTGGCAGGTGAGGAACACATGGAGGATTGGTCCAACAAAACGGCACCTTGCAATACGACGTGGCAGGTGGCTTTCCAGATAAACAAGCACCGCCAATCACAGCAAGGTTGGAGTGCTGAAAGTCAATTCGCGCTTCGCGTAATCACTGTAACTGCGATGCAGGTTGATTAGTCTGAGCAACGGTCATGAAAGCGTTTCCCAGCCATTTCGTTCGCTGCTTGCTCGCACTTTTGTTCGTTGCCGGATTCGCGGCTGCGGCTGATCCGGCTTTAACCGAATTGAAGGTTACGAGTATTTCGCCGGGGGACAGACTCAATGTCAGAACCGGGCCGGGAATGAACTTCCCGATCTCGGCCAAACTGAAAAATGGCACTGGTGGTATCCACGTGACGGGAGATAAAGTGATGAACGGTGTAGACGACTGGGTGCCTGTAAGCTTTCAAGGGGGAAAGGGGTGGACGCGCCCGAAGTATCTCACACGGGCAGATTCCACCGCTGATACCGCAAGCACGGACACTGAGGAAGCTGACCCCTCGCCAGAAGGATGCTACTGGCTGGCCAATGCCGATGCGAAGCGCCGCGCTTCTTCCTCCCTGGAGATCTGCTTGAAGTCCCAGAACTTGCGCGAGAGCGACGATGAACTCATCAGCACGGGCGATTTCAGCATCACCATTCGTGATGGTGAAAAGGCATTGGAGACCTACCGCATGAGCCATCGAATGACGGATGGGTCCGGCTCTCATGTGGATTTTCTTTTCGCCGCCAGTGCCGACATCCTGCGCAAGATCGAGAATACAGATGCCTACGCGCGAGGAAATTCGGATCCACCCGCCGACGTCATCTATTACATCCTCTTTGACCCGGAACTGAAAGGCGGCGCACCCTTGAAATCTGGCGACAAGGCCGGCTCTGTGACGATTCGGGGCCTTGAACGTGCGCTCTTCAAAAAATGACGTGGATGGAACCCCCAGGGTTCCATCACAGCAAAACCTTGAAATATGAAAACATTATCTATTCGCCTGGCACAGTTGGTTTTCATTCTTGTCATGTTTGACGGGCTCGAGACAGCGGCTGAGGGGGATGGCTTGGTTTGGAGAGTTGACGGTGTTCAGTCAGGTGACATGCTCAACATCCGGTCCGGGCCAGGAGTCACTTTCACCATCGTCGCCAAGCTTGAAAACGGCGTCGGCGATATTCGCATGACCGGAGAGAAAGTAATGAACGGCAAGGATGACTGGGTTCCGGTGAGCTTTCCAGGAGGCAAAGGCTGGACGCGTCCAAGGTATCTCAAGTGTCAGTCATCGGCGGACTCAAAGCCGCCGGACATCCTTTTGGTCCAAGCCTTTTCTGCCGACGCGCAATATGCCTGCAAGTCCAGGCTGGGATTTGAAGCTGTCGGAATTGACGATCCTTCGGAAGAGGCAACCATGAAGACCGTCATCACTAGGAATGGCAGGCTACTCGCCACCGTTGAGGACTCTCGCCCAGTGTCGTTCAGCCCAGATGGCCGTATCCTGCTCCTCGCGGAAGCTGCTCCCGACGATGATTGCCGTCACTTTTTGCTGAACATCGCTGCTGGGGAGTACCAAAAGGACTGGGAGAAATGGCGTAAGTGGAAGATCGGTTCCCGCTACCATAATAAAGCCAGATGGTCAGCAGACAGCAAGGCCGTCACTTTGATGGCTGATGAAGACGTCGGGATTTCGATGCAGACTTATAACGTGGCAAAATATTGCCTACCTGCTGAGCCCGACCGTTGATGCGGAAGAAGGCAATCTATCTTTAACAAAAGACATATCCTATGATCGCGAAATTCATTCTAAATGCAAAGTTGTGGTTAGGTTGCGCTGCCTTTTTCGCCATATCGATGGCTACATCCTGTTCAACCGCGCCAGGCGGGTCGTCCTCTGCTGCGAAGCTATTCCTCAACACCACGACGAGCGGACGAAAATTCTATGACATCCAACCGCTGAGGTCCGGAGAGAGTGTAGTTTGGAAAGGAGGTGTCGATGACCAAGGATTCTGCAATGGGGAAGGCACCGAGTACCATTTTACTTTCACAGGCGATTCCTCTGAGAACTATAATTGGGATCATAACTGGTCGCATGACAACGGTGTTACCTATCACCATATTTGGAAAGGAAGCTACGAACATGGTAGGGCCCAGGGTCGCTCAGTTGCCATCGATATGGACAGTGCAACAAAAAGAGAGATTACCTATCAACAGGGGCGGATTGTATCAATGGCCGATCCGGCACCAGTCAACACATCCGTTGTCGATCCTGCGATGGCCATGTATTATGGCGAAATATCCACCATGGCCGAGCGTGAAGTCGAGCGCCGCAGCTATGACACCATAGGGTCCCTTGATCCTTTCGATGGTTTATTTGACTGATCATTGCGCGAGGTTGATACTTGATTGCACAGCAATCGCCATCTGGATACACACGTCCCGATTCCCTCCCTTTCTCCAGATGAATGCCACTGTTCCCAGAATTTCCAGGAGATGCCTAGTCTATCAGCATTCATCCATACAAATCGTCCGTTTCTCTGCGGTCAGCTTGTTCTGCCTTGTCACACTATTTCCTGACGTGATGGCCACCCCACCCGGTCTGCAAAAGACTCCATGGCAGCACATTGAGGATGACATGGAAGTCGAGCCGAAGGTTCCAGGAGTGGTTAAATTCACGGACAACGCGTGCGTGGTGACCATGCCAAGCGGCCAGAAATACACAACCACCGACAAAGTCGGGGAAGCCACGCTTATCCTCCCGAACGGGCAGCGGTTTACTGCTGAAGTGGATCATGCAGGCTTTGGTGCCGTTTTTGTGAATGACGATGAAACCCTCATCGGTGCCGTGTTGGTGCCCTTTACTCAATCAGGGGAGGTCCATATCTATGCTGCCAAGGCCAATGGGATATTTCGGGAAATCAGTGATGCCAACGAGAAGATTTATGATCTCCTTGAAGAAGCGAAAGCACCATTCAAAGCGGATGCTTTGAGATTGATAGAAGTGAAAGGTCGCCGCTTCACCCTGTTCAGTCTTACATATGATCGGACCAGCATTGGAACTTCGGGTTGGCTCTTCGACATTGAGGTGGGTCGCGATGGCACACTCACCCTGCCCAAGTGAGCCTTCACTCCGTTTTTGCCACCATCCCGCCTCGGACGCTCCAACTTCCAAGGTAAACCCATTTCCTCCAGAGCACCTCAGTGCTTTATTTCGGCGGTTGTTCCAGGAATGGGAATGGTGGCGGTTGCTCATGACCGATGGATGGTGGGTATTCTGGTGCTCGTCCCAACGGGATGGCGAACGAGCGGCAGGCAGGAATCCCCAGCACGATCCGCTCGGGAATCTGTGGGAGCATCATCGTCAGAAACTTGAACTTGCCGCCTCCAACCGGCTGATAAGCCACCTCCACCGGTCCCGAGTTCGAGGGAACAAAAAAGATGGGGCCGCCGCGCCGCATGTCGGAGAGGCAGGCCACTTCGAGAGAAAAACGACCGGGGTTGTCCAGAAACTCGCCCACATGCTTAGATAGTTTCGCATTCCTTCGGTAATAGACCATAAAACACATGCCGATAAAGCCCGCCAGGGCGGCGAAGGGTAGCATCGCCGCCAATTCGCCTGGGTCAGCGGATGGGACGAAAAAAACAGATGCCGCTTTCACGAAACCGGAAACCAACGGCCAAAGCAGCAGAAACACGAGCGGTGGAACCAGACAGCCCCAGAAAATGGGGAAAATCACCCGGCCGCGGCAGTTCTCCAAGATCTTACGGTGCTTTTCGGTCACGGGATTGGTATTAGGCTCGGCGAATAGAACAGGTGGAAACCTCTCAGGCCTGCTGAGCGCCAAAGCTCGGGCAATCCCAAAAACAACAAGCCCCGCGAATCCCAAGGAAACAATGGATAAAAAATATTGGTTGGTGTCGATCATGGTTATTCTGGGGATTACGTGAGCGTGGATTGTTCGAGGTCGCTGATCGAGTGGATGGTGAGAAACAGCCAATCTATCAAACAGGGTATAACTGGCATCATTGCCAAGCAAACTCCGCCAATTTTGCGATTCCTGGTGCTCAGCCTTCTCCTTCAGTGCCTTCGCAATCTCGGCCTCAAAGATCACGTCCCTGACCACCCACCACCCGTTTCATCGTTTTTGAACATGGCGGTCTTCTCGAACCACACAACCTTGGTTCTCCACAGAGATTGAGGATGCAGCGATCCTGTTGCGGCTGGATACCGCTTATCCGCAAGATTTACGCGACAGCTAAAAGCGCGACAAATGAACCGCCCGCAGGCGGCTCACTTGCCCCAGCACACAAGCCCGAAGCCCCGTTGAGCCCACTTGGAACGGGTGAACGTGGGCCATGGGATCTCCTTCTGCCCGGTGAGGTGATTGATCAACGGCAGGCCCTCCCCGGTGATGAACACGCGGTTCGGATGGCGTGCGTATCCATAAATCACCACCCAGTGATCCTCATCAGAACGCGGTGTTTTGGTGAGAGTGATGATCGGGTAGCCCTGGTCGATGGTGGAGGCGATCTTGTCGAAGTCGAGGTTGTGGCGCTGGCTGACACCGATGCCGTTGGTGCGCAGACAGCGGATGAGGGGCTTGGTATCGAGTCCGTGCTCGTAATCAGGATTGCACTGCTCGAAAAACTTCTTCAATGAAGCACTCGGACGGAAGGTGTGGAGGACCATGGCACCAGCCACAAAGCCGCAGGTGTAGGATTCGAGCTGGCGGTAACCAGGCAGGTCGAGCGTGCATACATCTTCTCCTCCTGGATGCATGAGCGGATCAGGGAAGAGCCGCATGCCGGTCGCGCTGGCGAAGACGTCCAGCGCTTTCTTGGCGGATTCGGTGAAGTTGAACATGATGATCTTTACCCTCTAAAGTTGAGTGAGTGAGTATTTGAAAGGATAAAATGAACCCACAACAGCACCAGCAGACTCGCGCCTGCCGGTGCTGATGCGGACGGCATCAGGCGGAGAGCCCGACGTAGGTGTCCATCAGGCCGTGCAGCGCCTGTGTTCGTTTCGGCAGTTCGGCCAGATTACCCTCCTTGAGCGATTCCGTGAACGCGTTGAACAGGCTCCAGACACTCCGGCCCTCGAAGGCCGTATGCCTGGGTTCACGCCATTCATGGAGGATGGAGGGAATAAGCCGGTTGCTGCACACGCCAACATCGGTCGCACGGATGATGAGATCATGGGCGTTGGTGTCCGTGATCTCGGCATCCTTGTAGGCGGCGATGCGTTTGTCCTGATGATGCCACTTTGCCAGCAGCAGGCCGATGGAACGGCTGACGAGCTGGGGCAGGTCGCGCAGGATGTAGCGGGTGTGCTTGCGGGCGAACTGGATCTCGCCTGAGAACGACAAATTATCACACACGAAGACCTGAGCGCCGGCGACAATGCCAGCCGGGAAGGTCTTGTCGTGAGAGTTCCGAATGCCGAGAACCCAGGCGTAATCCGTGCTCGTCCGCGTGGCATGCACTTCCATCAACCCGAAGTAGCGATGGCCCTCATGCGACAATGAATGTGCCTGAGAACCGATGCGCAGGTTGGTGGTTTGAAGCGCCTGCTGGACGGTATGGATGAGCTGATGATGCGGAATGGGGCACCAGGTATCCGTGGGATCGGGAGTGGGAATGCGCCGGACTTCGGGCAGGTCCACTTGGGAAGCTCCACAGTGGAGCACGAGGTTGGGCTTCCGCCGCGTGCTGGCGGCAGGAGCGGGATGATCAAGGTCTGCTATCATGATGAAGAGGTGAGTTGGAGGTTGTGAGCATCACAGCCGCGAGACCATGTGCTCGATGCGTTCGATGACAGGAGCGGCGAGCTTCTTGGCGTTGAGAGGACCACTGGTGAACCAGGAGCGGTCTCCGTGAAGATCCATCCACTCGACCTTGATGGTGCCGCGCGGTGTGATGATCGTGGCGCGTTTGAGCTGCTCGTTTCTGTCGAAGACAAGGGATGAGATGCGGGACATGATGATGTGGGTGTCCTAAAACAAGGCGGGCCTGGGCATCGCGAGGATGCGCCAGGCCCGTGCCTTGAGTGTGGGTGACGACAGGTGCGGTCAGATGCGCACGCTTTGCAGCGAGCGGAGGGTCTGGCGGACACCGTGGATTTCCTTTTCGCTGGCCTTCTGCTCGCGCATGGCCGCACGGATGGAGTCGCCGATTTTCGAGAGCTGGTTGATCGACTCGCGAAAGCCCGACTTGATGCCTTCGACCTGAAGGAGGGCGGCTTCGAGAGTGGATTTCGTGTCACTCTTGTCGCTGCCGTTGCTGGAACCGTTGGCTCCATGGTGGGTTTTGCCGTTGGTGGGTGGATGTGTTTGCATGGGTGTTATTGGGGTGGGTTGTTCCGCTTTGGGCGGAGGTTGAGGTGAGGAGGCTGCCGTGACGACAGCCGGTGGTGGAGCTGGCTTGGCTGGTGAGGGCGCGGGCTCCGTGTCATTGGCACGCACCGGCATGATGATGAGCTGCTTTCCGCCGCTGTGGAGCCGGATGGGATGCACCGCACTGATGAGGCTGATGGTATTCAAACCGTAGCCGAAGCCTTTGATGAGGTATTGGCGGTCGAGGAACACCGTCACGTCGGGGCCGCGTCCCTGGATGTCAGGCACGGGCACACGCAACCAGTCCTCCTGCGGCTTGTCCTTGCCCATGAGCATGAACTGCCCGCTTTTCCATTCCAGCCCGAGGGTATGGTAACGATCATCATGACAGGGCATTCGCTGGATGAGCTTGATGAGCGTTTCCAGCTTTGCCGGGTCAAGGGTGATGACCGTTTTGGCATCGGCAGGGTTGGGAACGGGAGCACGCCAGTCGGGGTAGTTGCCCTCGATGGTCTTGGTGATGAAGCGCCAGCGGCGTGAGCTGAGCTGAAGGTGCTTCTCGCCCTCGCGCATCTGCCATTCGCCATCCGAGGCGAACTCCTTCCAGTCCAGAAACTTGTGCGTCGGGATAATGACGGATTCCTTGAGCGGGAGGGTGAACGAGTTGGCGGAATACAAATGCTTGCCATCGGTGGCGACGACGTAGTTGGCCTTGCGGTCCCTGGCATCAATGAAGGTGCCGTTGAGGACGTAGCGTGTGCTGTCCTCACTGGCGCACTCCATCGCCTCCAGGATGGATTCCCGGAGAGTCGATGGCAGTGGGATGG